>NZ_DASWSJ010000077.1:0-31468 GCF_036402745.1 Actinophytocola sp.
TCGCGGCGGGTAAGCACCCGATGCTCGCCCGCCGCGTCCTCGAAGCCGAGGAACTCGACCCCGACGTCGAGTTCGCGTTCGGCCTGGACTGCGTGCTCGACGGGCTCGCGGCCCGGCTGGGTCGCTGAGCGGTCAGTACGCGTAGCGCTTCACGGTTTCCGGGTGGAGGACCAGGCGGACCTGGTCCTCGGCCAGGATTCCGGCCAGGTCGGCGGAGCGGGTCGGGTCGTCGAGGCCCCAGTAGCGGGCGGCCAGGCAGTCATTTGTCGTCGGAGTCACCACGGCTGTCTCCGGGGCTGCCCAGCACGGTGAAGTCTTGGTCGAGGTGGACGTCGCGCTGGCTTCCGTCGGGTTGGGTGACCTCGACCTAGTAGTAACCCTCTTCGTCGCCGATCTCGGTGCCGGTGACTCGGCGCTGCCGGTGTGCTCGAGCGCGGCTGTCGTTGCCGGTGTAGAGCGCGAGGTCCCCGGCCCGGCCGGCCTGGTGGACCCCGCGGGCCACGTCGAGGGTCTGGTAGCGGTCGAACGGCGCGACCTTGATCGCCAGGACCTCGGGGATGCGGGCCGTCCGGGTCCAGAACTCGGGGGAGAGGTACCGCCCGCCCGCCGACGGTTGCAGGTAGAAACCGACCACCGGCAGCACCTCCGCGACCGCACGCGTGCGGTCCAGCAGCTCCCGCTCGTCGACGCCGTCGAGACCGTTCGGGCTGAGCAGGACCGCGTGGTAGCCCAGCCGCGCCGCGCGTTCCGCCTCGGCGACGGCCTGCCGCGTCGGGCCACACGCGCCGGCGATCAGGACCGTGCTGCGCCGCGACCAGCCGGCCACCGTCTCGGCCGCCAGCTCCAGGACGGGCTCCAGCAGGCCGGCCTCGCGGATGGCGAACTCCGTCGAGTGGACGCCGACGGCGAGGCCGCGCACGCCGGAGTCGAGGTAGTAGCGGGTCAGCGCGCGTTGGTGCCTCGGGTCGAACCGGCCGTCGTCGTCCAGTGCCAGGGGATGGGCGGGAATGGCGCAACCCTGCCGCAGGATCGTCAGCGGCGGCGTGTCGTCCGCCCTGACGGCGACCGGATCGGCCGCCGGGTCAGTCCTGGTCATCCACGAGACTCCGTCGCGTCGCAGTAACAATATCGGTCATGACCGTAACTGTGCCGAAACTGCCATGTCAACGTGGGTGGATCGAGCTCGCACGGGGTTGACGAGAGCCCCCGGTGACATTACGGTCCGGACTGAAATCCGATCAGATAGGGGTTGTCGCGATGTCGAAGCGCTGGTCAGTCGTTCCCCTCTTCGTCTGCCTGCTGGCTGGCGCGTCGCTCGCCGCCTGCGGGAGTGACGCCGGGTCGACCAACGGAGAGAAGGCCGGCGGGGAGATCACCGTCCGGGTCTACCCGCTGAAGTCCGACGAGGGCGACAAGGCGTTCTGGGCCACCCAGGTCGCGGCGTTCAAGAAGGTGAACCCGGACATCACCGTGAAGGTGGACCTGCAGCCGTGGAAGGACCGCGAGACCACGCTCGTCACGCAGATCACCGGCGGCAACGCCCCGGACGTGGCGTACATGATCCCGGACGAGCTGCGGGCCATGCAGGCCAAGGGCGCCCTCGAGCCCATGCCCGACTCGGTCCCGCGGGACGGCTACCGGCCCGCCGCGCTCGACGCCGCGACCGTTGACTCGACGCTGTACGGCGCGCCGGTGCTGATGAGCGTCGTTCCCGGCACGTGTGACAAGAAGGTGCTCGCGCAGGCCGGGGTGACCGAGCCGCCGAAAACCTGGGACGACCTCATGGCGATGGCCCCCAAGCTCAAGGCGAAGGGCCTCTACGTCACGCAGATCGACGCGACCAACGCCGCGGCGCTCAACACGACGTTCTACCCCTGGGTGTGGCAGGCCGGCGGCGACGTCTTCGACAAGTCCGGCAAGCTGACGCTCGACAGCGGTCCGGCCCGGGAGGCGCTGGCGTTCCTGACCGACCTGGTCGACAAGGGCTACGCCCCCAAGGCCGAGGCGACGACGGCGATCCCGCTCGACCAGTCGGCCATCGCCAAGCGCCAGGTGGCGTGTGAGTTCCAGACACAGCCGGCCCTCCTGGCCGACCAGTGGGGCGAGGACCGGCTGGTGATCCCGCCGTTGAAGAACAAGGAGCAGACCGCCTACGGGACCGTCGGCTCGCTCACCATTCTCAAGGGAGCCAAGAACAAGGCGGCCGCCGCCGAGTGGATCAAGTTCGTCACGACGCCGGAGGTCATGGCCGCGGTGGACGAGCTGGGCGGCTTCTTCGCGCCCAAGGAGAGCACCCCGTTGGAGTACGCGGCGGGCACGGTCGACGCGGAGACGGCGAAGTACCTCGACCTGACCTACAGCGGGCCGCCCGCCGCGCAGGCGCGGGAGATCCAGGCCGTCGTCGCCCCCGAGGTGCAGGCCGCGGTCCTCGGCCAGAAGACCCCGGGCGAGGCCCTCAAGGACGCCGCGGGAGCCGCGCAGCAGATCCTCGGGCGATAGCCGGTGTCGGAGGTGGACACGAGGCCGCCCCGCACGGCCCCGGCACCCGGGAGCGTCGCCCTGGTGCCGGGGCCGCCCCGCGCCCGGCGGCGCCGGTGGGACGCCCTGACCGGCTTCGCCTTCGTCCTGCCCATGCTCGTGTTGTTCCTCGCGTTCCGGTTCACGCCGTTCGCCGGTGGCATCGGGCTGGCGTTCTCGACCATGGACCTCGGCGGTGCCATCACCTGGGTGGGCCTGGAGAACTTCCGGTACCTGCTGGGGGACCAGCTGTTCTGGAAGGCGCTCACGGTCACCCTCGGCTACACGGTCATCGCCGTCCCGCTGGTCATCGCGGTGTCGATCGGGCTGGCGCTGCTCGTGCGCCGGGCCTTCGCCGGGATGCGGTTCTTCCGGTCGGTCTTCTTCCTCCCGGTGATCACCTCGCTCGTGCTGGCCGGCGTGATCTTCATCTGGATCTTCAGCGACGGTGGGCCGGTGCCGTCGCTGATGAACGCGCTGGGTGTCCCGACGGGGTCCTGGCTCACCAGCTCCACCCTGGCGCTGCCGGCGGTGGCGATCGTGGCCGCGTGGGGGCGGTTCGGGTTCGACATGCTCGTCGTCCTGGCCCGGCTCAACGAGATCCCGCGGGAGCTGGAGGAGGCGGCGCTGGTGGACGGCGCCGGGCCGTGGCAGCGGTTCCGGCACCTGACCCTGCCGCAGCTGCGCTCGGTGGTGTTCTTCCTCGTGGTGATCGAGACGATCTCGTCGTTCCAGGTGTTCGACGCGGTGTACATCATGACCGCCGGCGGTCCGGTGAACTCGACCTACACCTTGGGATACATGCTCTACGACCAGGCGTTCAAGTTCTTCAACTTCGGCTACAGCGCGGCCGTCTCGATGGTCCTGTTCGTGGTCGTGCTCGTGTTCACGGTGATCCAGCGGGTCGCCTTCGGAAAGGACGAGACATGAGCGGCCCTCGTCCCCGGACCGGCGACGCCCTGTTCCGGCGCCGCGGCGTGAGCCGGGTGCTCGTGCCGCTGCTCCTGGCGCTGGCGACGCTCGTCACGCTCTTTCCCTTCTACGCCATGGTTGTCCTGTCGCTGAAGCCGGCGACCGGGCTGACCTTCCCGGACGCCCTGCTCCCGACGGGCCTCACGGCTGAGGCGTACAAGGTCGTGCTCGCGGGGAACGACCTCGTCCGCTGGGTCCTCAACACGGTCGTCTACTCACTCGTGAGCGTGGTCCTCGTGCTGCTGCTCGCGTCGATGGCGGGCTACGCCTTCGCGAAGAAGCGGTTCCCGGGGCGGACCGCGATGTTCTGGTCGTTCCTCGCGATGCTGATGGTGCCGTACCACATCACGCTGATCCCGACCTTCGTCATGCTGTCCAAACTGGACGGTGTGAACACGTACTGGGGCCTCATCGTCCCCACCCTGGCCAACGCCCAGGCGACGTTCCTCATGCGACAGTTCATCGCCGGGATCCCGGACGCGCTCATCGACGCCGCCCGCGTGGACGGGGCGTCGGACCTGCGGATCTTCGTGCAGCTGATCCTGCCGCTGTGCCGGCCGATCCTGGCCACGCTCGGGTTGTTCGTCTTCCTGTGGCACTGGAACGACTTCCTGTGGCCGCTGGTCATCGGGCAGGATCCGGAGATGCGCACGCTGACCACCGGCATCGCGGGGCTGATGCGGGAGTCCCAGCCGCTGAGCGTGACGCTGGCGGGGTCCGTGGTGGCGCTCGCGCCGATCTTCCTCGCGTACCTGTTCGCCCAGCGGCATTTCACCGAGGGTGTCGCCATGACGGGAGTGAAAGGCTGACATGGACCGCATCGTCGACGCGCCGGCGAGCATCGCGGACGAGACCGAGCTGGAACGGCTGCTGGCCACGCCGTCGCCCGCGCTCGTGGCGGACCTGGCCGCGGGCACCGGCGACCTCGTGGTCCTCGGCGCCGGCGGCAAGATGGGCCCGACGCTGTGCATGCTCGCCGCCCGCGCCCTGGCCGAGGGCGGGCGGGCGGACCGGTCGGTCATCGCGGTCTCCCGCTGGAGCGACGACGGGGTCCGGCGCCGGCTCGAGGCGTCGGGGGTGCGCACGGTTGCCTTCGACCTCCTCGGCGACCGCCCCTACGACGAGCTGCCGGACGCGGCGGACGTCGTGTTCATGGTCGGCGCCAAGTTCGGCGGCGCGGGCAACCCGGCACCCCTGTGGCAGACCAACGCGGTCGTCGCCGGGATGGCGGCGCGGCGCTACCGGGGGTCGCGGATCGCCTGCTTCTCCACGGGGAACGTCTACCCGTTCGTCGACCCGTCGGGTGGCGGGTCGACGGAACGCGACGCCGTGGGCCCCGTCGGCGAGTACGCGATGTCGACCCTCGGGCGCGAGCGGGTGATGACGTACGCCGCGCAGCGGTACGGCACCCCGACGACCCTGATCCGGCTCAACTACGCGGTGGAGCCGCGCTACGGCGTGCTCGCCGACATCTGCGCGGCGGTCCGCGACGGGCGCCCGATCGAGGCCGGTCACGTCAACGTCGTGTGGCAGGGCTACGCCAACGAGGTCGCGCTGCGGTCGCTGACCGTCGCCACCCCGGAGGTCGAGATCCTCAACCTCACCGGACCGGAGACGCTGTCCGTCCGCGCCCTCGCCGAGGCGGCCGGCGAGGACCTCGGCGTGGCACCGGTGCTCACCGGATCGGCGTCCGGCACCGCCCTGCTCAACAACGCCGCGCGGTGCCACGAGCTCTTCGGCCCGCCCGGCATCCTGGCCCCGACCCTGCTCCGCTGGCAGACGGACTGGGTCCGGCGCGGGGGCGTCCTGTGGGACAAGCCGACCAAGTTCCAGGTGCGCGACGGGCGGTTCTAGGCGTGTTCTCCCTCGCACGGGGGAGACGGCCGCGCCTCTGGCGGGAGGCCGCGGCGGGTGGGCCCGGGCAGGCTGTCGGACATGACGAAGTCAGCTCACGTGTCCCGGCTGGTGGCCTGTTACGGGGCGATCGCCGCGTGCGTTCCCTACCTCACGCTGAAGATCGCGTGGCTCGCCGGCAGCGGGGTCGGCACGGTCGGCCACGGCACGGCCGAGATGCGCGACACCCGGCACGTGGTGGGCAACGCCGTCACCGTGGCCATGGACCTGGCCGCCGTCGTCGTCGCCCTCGCGTTCACCTACCGGTGGGGGCGGCGGCTGCCGGCCTGGCTGGTGCTGGTGCCGAGCTGGGTGGCCACGGGGCTCCTCGCCCCGATCGCCCTGGGCGCGCCTCTGGGGGTGCTCGTCCAGGGTTTTGCCGGCGGATCGCCGGCAGCGGCGGACAACGGTCTGCGGGGGTGGGTGTACGCCATCGTCTACGGCGGCTTCACCCTCCAGGCGGTCCTGCTGCTGTCGGCGTTCGTCCTGTACGCCCGGACCCGCTGGGCGGCGGTGTTCCGGCTGCGGACCGCGGACCTGGCCGCGCGCTCGGCCCGGAGCCCGCTCGTCACCGCGGTCCTCGCGGCCGGCTACGGCGTGCTGCAGGTGGGGTGGGCCGTCAGCCCCGGTGTGCCGGGCGGCGACCCGGCGGCCGTGGAAACCGCCACGCAGCAGACGTTCTGGGCGACCCAGGGCGTGCTGAGCATCGCCGGTGCTGTCGGCCTGCTGGCGCTGGCGCGCCGCTGGGGGACCGGCCGCCTGCTGGCGCCGCTGGCCGCTACGTGGGTCGGCAGCGGGGTCATGGTCGCGTCGGGCCTCTACGCCGCCACGGTCGAGGTCGGCGCCGCACCGGTGCGCCTGCTCGGCGTGGTCACCGGTCTCCTCGTGGGCGCGGCCACTCTCCGCGTCCTGGCCGGGCACAGCCGGACGAGCCCGCCTCAGCCGGCGAACGCCGTCCCCACCGCGACGATCGCGGCGCCGACGTCGGCGACCTCGTCCGCGGTGTGATCCTCGTGGAGCCAGAAGACCATCAGCCCGGTCAGCGCCTCGCGGGCGCGGGGGCAGAGGTCGGGCGGGTAGGCGCGGTCGAGGGGGTAGTGGCTCGTGCCGAAGGTGCCGCCGCCCTGCAGCGCCGCCATGCACGCGTAGATGGGCTCGCCGATGTAGCCCGGGGTCGTGGGCACGCCCTCCGCGGCCAGCGCCTCGGCCCACCGCGCCGTCTGTCCACTCGGGACGAAGAACGGGTAGCACCAGTACGAGGCCTCGCAGCCGGCGAGCGCGTTCCACCGGGTGGCGCCGGGGGCCTTGTCGACTGCCGCGTCCAGGAGTGCGGCCGAGCGCCTGCGCCGGGCGAGGACGTCGTCGAGCGTGGCCAGCTGGGGCAGCGCCACCGCGGCCACGAGCTCGCTGGCCCGGTAGTTGAGGCCCAGCCGCGGGTAGCCGCGTGCCCCGCCGCCGGCCCGGTCCCAGCCCTTGTCGCGGAACAGCCGCATCTCCGCCGCGAGCCGGTCGTCGTCGGTGATGCAGACCCCGCCCTCGCCCGCGGTCAGGTGCTTCGACTGCTGCAGCGAGTAGATGCCGAGGTGTCCGTACCGGCCGAGGAACTCCCCGTCGTAGCGGGTGCCGTGCGCCTGGCTGCAGTCCTCGAGCAGCGCGATGCCGTGCCGGTCGGCGATGGCCCGCAGCGCCCGCACATCGGTGGCGCCGCCGAACGGGTGGACGGCGAGGATCGCGGCGGTGCGGTCGGTGACGCATGCCTCGACGGCGTCCGGGTCCATCCCCAGGTGTTCCGCCACGTCGGCGAACACCGGGACGCAGCCTTGGTAGAGGATCGGCAGGACGCTGCCGGCGTCGGTGATCGGGGCCGTGATCACCTCGGCGCCGGGGTCCGGGTTCAGCGCCGCCAGCGCGGTGTGGATCGCGGCCGTCCCGGACGAGACGGTCACCGCGTGGCGCGCGCCGTAGTACGCGGCGAACTCGGTCTCGAAGCGCTCGGTCAGGACACCGCCGACGCCGAACAGGGTGCCGGAGCGGATCGCCTCCGTCGCCAGCCGGACGGCCTCCTCGGGAAAGGGCTGCCTGGTGGTCAGCGGACCCCGGCGGACCGGCGGCCCACCGTCGACGGCCAGGCGATCTGCGCTCAACGGACACCCCTCGTGGCTAATTATGGCATGGACCGTAATCAACCGGCGGGACCGGCGTCAAGGGCTGGTCAGAGGTACAGGTGATAGGTGACGAGCGGCCGGCCGCTGCCCTCGAGACCCTGGCGTCCGGTCGACTGCGCGGCCCCGGCGCGCTCGAGGCGGTTGAGCACCCGCCGCGCCGTGCGCTGCTGCACGCTCAGCGCGGCGGCGACCGAGCGGGTGGTGACCGTGGCGTCGCCCTGCTCGGCGAGCATCTCCTGGAGCCGGACCAGGGTGGCCTTCGACAGGCCGGCCCGCTGGCTGAGCAACGACAGCGACGGGCGGCGCACCGAGCGCAGGGGCGTGCCGGACAACGTGAGGTCGATGTCGTTGCGCATCGAGACGACGGCCGCCATCTTGCCGAGCCGGCCGGCGCGGCTGAGCGCGCGGCGGGCCAGCGCCTCGGCCTCGGCGGCGGAACCGCCGACGCCGAAGCCCACCCGGATCGTGCCGTGCGTGGCCCCGAGCTTCGCGACGAGTGGGAGCTCCGTGAAGCCGGAGGTCGCGACCTCGAGCGGGCCCCGGGTGGTGAAGATGAAGAACCGACCGTCGCCGCGCGCCACCACGGTCGCGCCGAGCCCGCTGGCCTCACGCCGGAGGTCGCCCTCGGCGGCGGGGTCGACCTCGCACAGCCCGACCGCCACCTGCGCGTCGTCCGAGCGCGCCTCGCCGAACGCGACGAGGAGCTGCTGCATCGCGTACCGGACCGAGTGGATCGACGGCGCCAGGCGGATCGCCGTCGTCTCGGTCTTCAGGACGTCGTAGGCGGAACGGAGACACGTGATCGCGACGCCGACCCCCTCCGCCGCGCGTTCCTGGTGGAACTCGACGATGTCCGTGGCGGTGAGGCCACGGCGGTAGGGGAGGACGTGCGCGCCGGAGGTGGCGATGCCCGCCTCCTTCAGCGTCTCGTCCACCTGGCCGACGTCGAGGATGTCGATGCTGAACGAGGACGGGTCGTGGCCCTCCCGCAGGAGCTGGATCATCGCGGTGAGCAGGGGAGCGCCGGTGTAGTTGACGTAGCTCGCCGGCCGGTCGAGCAGGCCCGCCCCGGACGCCACCTCGTAGGGCACGACGCCGGTGAACAACCAGGCGTCGATGTCACCGGGAGCGCCGCGCACGATCTCCTCGGTCTGCGTCTCCGTGCGGTAGGGGAGGGCGACGGGCGTGACGCCGGGCATGGATCCCACGACCTTGTGGGTCGACGTCACCAGATCTCGCGGCCCGACGACACCAACGGTGACCATGCGAGATCCTTCTCCGTCCTGTGCCCGCGACGTTGACCTGGTGCCCGCGATTCTAACGGCGGCACCGGCCCGCGGTCGGCTCCCGCGCCGCTCGACGCACGCCGTCACGGGGCCGGTGATGCAACAATCGCCCTCGTGTCACTCGCCACGAACCCGGACCGTCTCGAGGCCCTGCGGGGATCGGTGACGGCCGCCATGCTCACGCCGTTCGACGCGACCGGCACGCCCAGGGTCGAGGCGGTGGGCCCCTACGCGGCCTCCCTGGTGCGGGACGGCGTCGGCGCCCTGGCCGTCGGCGCCCACACGGGCCGCGGGCTGCTCCTCGCCGACGACGCGCGCCGGGCCGTCGTCCGGCAGGTGCGCGACGCCGTCGACGTGCCGGTCGTCGCCGGAATCGGCCGGCGCGGCGACTCTCCGTCCACTGTGGAGCGGACGCTGGTCCGCGCGGGGGAGGAGATGGCCGCGGCGGGGGCGGACGCGCTCCTCGTCTACCCGGTGCCGCGGGGCGCGCACCCGGACCTTCCCGCGCTCCACGGCCTGGTTGCGCGCTCGTCGGGGCTCCCGGTCGTCGCGTTCGTCCTCTACGAAGGCGCGAGTGGACAGTGCTACTCCGTCGACCTCGCGCGCCGGCTCGTCGCGACCGACGGCGTGCTGGGCCTCAAGGTGGCCGTCCTCGACGACGCGGTCACGTGCCAGGACATCCTCACCGGCTGCCGGGCGGAGCGCCCCGAGGCGATCCTCTTCACCGGCGAGGACAGGATGTTCGGCCCCTCGCTCATGTGGGGTGCCGACGCCGCGCTCGTCGGGATCGCCGCGGCGCTGCCCCGGGTGACCGTCGACGTCGTCCGGGCCTGGACCGAGCGCCGGCACGCGGACTTCGTCCACGCGTCCGGCGTCCTCGACGCGTTGGCGGCGCTGGTCTTCCGGGCACCCGTCGACACCTACGTCCAGCGCATGGCGTGGCTTGCCGACTGGGAGGGGCGCCTGCCGGGCGAACTCTGCCACGACCCCGGGTCGGCGCCGTCCCCGGCGGACGAGCGTCGCCGGTTCGTCGCCGAGGTCGAGAGGATCCTCGCCCGCGCCGACGCCGCGCCGGCAGGCCGATGACCCGGGTCGGGATGGTGGACCTGTCGACCTCGCACCCGGGGATCTTCGCGCCCATCCTGGCCGGGCTGGGCATGCCGGTGCACGCCGTGCTGGACCCCGTTGCGGCGCAGGCGTTCCGCCGGCGGCACCCCGGCGTCGTCGTGGCCGGCAGCCTGGCCGAGCTGGCCGGCATGTGCGACGTCGTCATGCTCCTGGGCGCGGACTGGGACGAGCGGCTGGGCCAGCTGACCGAACTCGCCGCGCTGGACGTGCCGGTCTTCGTCGACAAGCCGATGGCCGGAACGGCCGGCGAGCTCCGGGAGCTCGCCGGGCTGGCGGACGGGCCGGCCCGGATCGACGGCGGGTCGGCGCTGCGCGTCGCTCCGGAGGCCGTCGCGGTCCGGCGGCCCGGGCGCACGGCGGTCGAGGTGGTGTGCGGCGGGCACCCGTTCTACTACGGCGTCCACGCGGTCGCGCTGGCCACCGCGGTGCTCGGGCCGGGTCTGGTGGGGGCGCGCGGGGTGGCGAGCGAGCGGGCGATCGAGGGCGTCGTCCACCACGCCCGCGGCGCCGAGATCCGGGTGGCCGTGTCGGCCGGGGTCGCGGGCGGGTTCTCGGTCACGGGGCCCGGCCTGCCGCGGATCGAGCCGGCGGCCGAGGCGTTCTACCCGGCGCTGCTGCGGGACGCGATGACCCGGCTGACCACGCCGGGCATGGACCGGCGGCCGGGACGGGAGCTCGTGGAGTGCGAGCTGGCCCTCCTCGCCATGGCCTGGTCCGCGGTGAACGGCGGCGACGTGGTCGCGCTCGACGCGGTCCCCGCGGCCTTCCGCCCGTGGCGCGGCCGCGACAGGTGACCTTGACGGTTCGCGGACCGCCGACCTATCGTTCCGAATTACGGGCGAGGCCGTAATTCCCGAACGGAGCGAACCATGGTCGGACGGACGGGTCTTCGACGGGCGGTCGTAGCCGTGACCACGTTGCTGCTGGGCCTGGCCCTGCTGCCAGCCTCGGCCGCGTCTGCCACACCGGCCGCGCCGGCCGCGCCCCAGTGGTGGAACCGCGGGACGATCCCGCTGTACTCGACGACGGCGGCCGGCGGGGAGACCGCCCGCATGCCCGACGGCTCCGTGCGGACCTACCTCGCGGTCAGCGGCAAGCCCGCCTACCTCGCGGAGATCAACGCGTCCACCTCGACGGTCCTGCGCATGATTCCGCTGTATGTCCCCGACTCCGCGTCGACCGAGACACCGCCGGACGCGGGTGCCCAGGGCGCGTGGGGCGTGTCGATCGACAAGCGCGGCACGGTCTTCGTCAGCTCGTACGGCTTCGGGCACGTGTACCGGCTGCCGTGGGGCAAGCCGCTCGAGGACCTGGGTCGCCCCTCCGCCCGGACGAGCTTCACCTGGGAGGGCGACGCGGACGGCGAGGGTGTCTTCTACTTCGGCACGAGCGAGTTCTTCGGCCCGGCGCCCTTGCCCGGCGGCAAGCTCTTCTCGTGGAACCCGAGGACGCGGCAGTACCGGGACTACGGGGACTGGGGCGCGACCTACGGGTACGTGCGGTCCGTCGAGTACGCGAACGGCAAGCTCTACGCCGGCCTCGGCCCGAGCACGGCCCTGTGGCAGGTGGACCCGAAGAGTGGCGGGCGCGTCCAGATCCCGCCGCCGCCCGGGATGCCGACCGACAAGTACGCCTACCAGCTGGAGGACGAGGGCGGCTACCTCTACGTCCTCTTCGCGGGTGGCACGACCGCCCAGGTCGGCTGGGTGCTCAACCTCCGGACCCTGCGGTGGGAGCACCAGATCCCGGGCTACCTGGGCCAGACGATCACCGGCGCCGACCGGCACGGGCGGGTGTACCTCGTCGACGCCGGCGAGCTCAAGCAGTACGACCCGAGGCGCGGTGTCCTCACCAGCACCGGCTTCGCGGGCGGCACCGAGCAGGCCGACAAGGGCGGCCTGGGCGCGGGTAAGGGACTTGCCAGGGTCGTCGACCCGCGGACCCGGCACGAGACGATCGTCGGCGCCACCGCGGGCGGCGACCTCTGGCGCTACGACACGGTGACCGGGCACGGGACGTTCGGCCACCTCGACGACCTGGTGGGGACGCCGACCGCGCCCCGGTCCCTCGCGAAGGGGCCGGACGGCAAGATCTACGCGGGCGGCTACTTCCAGGGCGGCCTCGCCGTGTACGACCCGGCGACCACGACGTGGACCACGCACCCGTTCCCGCACCAGATCGAGGGCATGGCCGCGCACGACGGGAAGATGTACTTCGGGCTGTACCCCAACGCCGGGCTGTGGGAGTACGACCCCGCGTCGCCGTTCGGGAGCGCCAACCCGAAGCTCCTGTTCGACCTCAAGTCCGACGGCCAGGAGCGGCCGTGGACGGTGATCAGCGCGGGGCGGTACGTCGCGGTGGGCACGTCGCCGAAGAACAGCCAGGCCGGCGGGGCGGTCACCCTCTACGACCCGGCCACCGGGCAGCACCGGACCTGGAAGTCGGGGCTGGTGACGGGCGCGAACCAGATCTCCGCGCTGACCTACCGCGACGGCGTGGTCTACGGCGGGTCGCTCGGCTGCTGCAACTTCGACGGGTCGAAGTCCCCGGGGCAGGTGTTCGCCATGGACGCGACGTCCGGCGACGTGCTCTGGCGGTCCACCCCGCTGCCGCGGGAGCAGGGGGTCGCCGGGCTGACGTTCGACGGGCAGGGCCGGCTCTTCGGCCAGTCGTACGGGACGATCTTCGAGCTCGACCCCGCGACGGGCGCGCTCATCCGGTCGGTGCAGGAGTTCGCCTACCCGTGGGAAACCGTGACCAACTTCCAGCCACGAGCGGTGAACATGGCGTACGACCCGGGTGACAACGCGATCTACACGACCAACGGCATGACTCGCCGGATCGACCCCGACACGCTCGTCGACTCGGGCCCGAACTACCGGACGAGCTTCGCGTCGGTGTCGCCCGGGGCGAGCAAGTTCTACGTCCAGAGTGGACTGCTGCTCGAGGTGAAGTGGTATTGATCTCTCGTGACCGATGCCATCGACGCGCACGCCCATCTCGGGAGCGGCTTCCGGCCGTGGCGCACCGACGACCTCGCGGCCGACCTCGTCTCCACGGCGGCCGACTCGGGTATCGGCAGGACCCTCGTGTCCACATTGGGCACGCGGAGCCTGCTGGCCCACCCGGGTCCGGACGACCTGCGGGCGGCCAACGAGCTCACCGCCGCGGCCGTCGCCCGGTTCCCGGACCGGCTCGCGGGGGTCGTGTACCTGTCGCCCGAGCACCCGCGGGCGTCGCTGGACGAGCTCGACCGGCACGTGGCCGACGGGCCGTTCGTCGGGGTCAAGCTGTGGATAGCGATGCGGGCCGACGACGTGCGGCTCGATCCGCTCGTCGCGCGCATGTGCGAGCTGGGCGTGCCGCTGCTCCAGCACGCCTGGTACAAGACGGTCGACGGCACGCCGGACGAGTCCACCCCGGCGGACGTCGCGTCGCTCGCCCGGCGCCACCCGTCGCTGCGGATCCAGATGGCACATCTGGGTGGGGCGGGCAAGCGGGGCGTCGCGGACATCGCGCCGCACCCGAACATCGTCGTCGACACGAGCGGCGGTGATCCCGTGCTCGGCGAGGTCGACCACGCGGTGGCCGAGCTGGGTGCGGAGCGGGTCGTCTTCGGCTCGGACGCGCCGATCCGCGACCCGGCCACCGCGCTGGCCAAGGTGCTCGGCTCGCAGCTGTCCGAACGCGACCGTCGGCTGGTCCTGCGGGAGAACGCGCTGCGCCTGTACCGAAGGCTGAGCCCCGCGTGATCGACGTCAGCTGCTTCGTCGGCCGCGGCCCGCTGGTCGCGCCCGAGTGGTCCACGCCGTCGGCGGTGGAGACCCTCCTGCGCCGCGAGGGAGTGACGAGGGCGGCGGTGTCGCCGATGGCCGGCCTGTTCCACCCGGACCCGGCGACGAACGACGAGCTGAAGGCGCTGCCGGACTTCTTCCGCCCCGTCCCCATCGTCGACCCGAGCTGGCCGGACGTGACCGCTCGCCTTGCTGGCTACCGTCGCCAGGGCTGCCCGGCGGTGCGGATAGTGCCCGGCAGCCACGGCTACGCCGCGCCCGCCGCGGCCGACCTCAAGCTGCTGTGCGGCGCCCTGGGCCTGGTGCTGGTCCTGCAGATGCGGGTGGCGGACGCCCGCAACCTGCCGCGGGACCTGACCCTGCCCGAGGTCCCGCTCGACGACGCGACGGCCCTCGCCCTGGCCGCCCCCGAGGTGCCGATGCTCGTGACCGGCGCCCGCGCGGGCGAGGTGGCCGCCATCCTGAGCGCGTCACCGGTGTCGGCGGACGTGTCCCTGGCCGAGGAACCCGACGTCCTGCGGCGAGCGGTGGCCGCGCACGGCCCGGACCGCGTCCTGCTGGGAACCCACGCGCCGTTCCTCACGCCGGCGGCCGCCCACCAGAAGCTGACGGCCGCCGCCCTGCCTCCCGAAGCCCGAGACGCGGTGAGCCGGGGAAACGCCGAACGCCTCGGCCTCTGAGAACTCCCGCCGCCACCCGAGCATCAGAGTGCGTTGAGGCGACCCTTGAGCAGGCAGAACTCATTACCTTCGGGGTCGGCCAGGACATGCCACGGCTCCTGCCCTGTCTGGCCGATGTCGGCCGGGCGCGCACCGAGCTTCAGAAGGCGTTCGAGCTCGGCGTCCTGATCGCGGTCGGTGGCGTTGACATCGATGTGCAGCCGGGATTTCCCCTGCTCCGGCTCATCCCTGCGACTGAGGAAGATCGTCGGCTGCGGACCACCGAACCCTTCGCGCGGCCCGATCCCCACCGAGCCGTCGTCCTCGCGAGCGAGCACGACGAAGCCCAGAACCTCGCACCAGAACCGCGCCAGCACCTCAGGGTCGCGGCAACCGAGCACGAGCCCACTGATACGACATGCCATTAACGAAACCTACCGGACGAGGCGAGCACGGGCGAAATGATTTCAGGGCCGACCCTGTCCGGGCAGCCGGGCAAGGCCGCTGCCATGCGGCAGGGAAGCTGACTTGGAGACACGACCTAAGTCCGCCAGTAACGTCCGCGGAGCTATGCCCGACTATCTTGATGTCAAGTCGACAAGCTGATAAGAATGCGGACGCCGAACGCGTCGATCTGGTGTGGACACTGCTCATTCTGAGTGGTGCGGCCCAGTCCAAAAGGGGGGAACCATGGCGGCATGGACAGAGCCGGGCTGGATCAGCTACCAGCGCAGAGCTGGTAGCGACCCCGTCCTTGAGCCACTTGACCTGCGGCGACGCCCCGGCGAGCGGGAATTCATCATGGTATGCGGAATGGGGTCCAACGTCATGTGGATACGCCAGTACGCCCGGACCGCCGAGGAAGCTCGCGCGAAATTCTACATATGGCTGGCGGAGCCCTGGCAAACGTTGACCACCGACTTCTCAGGCGCCGGCGTGACGAATGGCCTCGACTTCAAACCCAGCAGAATCGAATGGTTCAACATAGCCGAATAACCGTCGATGGTGAATGCCCTCGCACGCGGAATGCAGGACTGATCCAGGTCTGGTGCAGACACGGTGTACATCCTGGGCCCTCCACGACACCAGCCCACGAAACAGACCCAGGACACCCGATGCGAATCTTTGTCAACTACCGGACCGGGGACGGGGAGAGCACGGCCCTGGCGGTTGCTCGGTACCTGTCCGAACGGATCGGCGAGGACAACGTCTTCTACGACACCCGGTCCATCCCACCCGGTGCGCTGTTCGACCACGAGCTGCTGAGAAACGTCTGGCGCAGCGACATCATGGTGGCGATCATCGGGCCGCGGTGGCTCGACGCCGGAGACGCCGACGGAAGGGCGATCGACAAGCCGGAGGACTGGATCCGTCGGGAGATCGCCGAGGCGCTGAGCCACCAGGTGCGAGTCGTCCCGTTCCTGATCGGCGACGCTCCGCTGCCAGGTGTCGCCGACCTGCCGAGCGCGCTCGCCGACCTGACCCGCTGCCAGTACGTCAAGCTCGACTTCCGCTCTCCCGACGCGGGTTTGCAGCGACTGGGCGATGTGCTGGATCTTCCGGCTCGCGCCCGAGGCGATCGCCCGCGCAGTGGCCGGGGGCAGCGCGGTGGCATCGGCTCCATCACCGCCACGACCGTAACCGCCGTCACCGACACACGCGGTCCGGTGCACATCGGCGACCGGACCGAGACCGCGCGCGGCGGCCGGGCCGACCAGGACGACACATGAGCGCGCCGGACCTGGACGACGAGGAGCTCGAGGACAGCGGACCGGCCGGCGCGCAGCTCGGGGGCATCGGCGAGCTGCGCGCGGACCACGTCATCGCCATCACCGACTCGCAGGGCCCCGTGACGATCGCGGATCGCGTCGAGTTCTACATCCAGTCGGGCACGCGTGGCACGGAGTCGGCGTTCGGTGCCGCCGACACCTCCCGCACGCCACGGCTCGTTCCCGCGGACATCCTCACCGACCTGGCCCGGGTGTTCGTCGTGCCGCCCGGCTACGGCGACATCGTCCGGCAGCTGCGGGATCCCGGCACCGTGGTCTTGTCGGGGCTGGCGGGAAGTGGCAGGCATTCGGCGGCGCTCATGGCGCTGGGGGCCTCGGGGCAGGGCACGACCAGGTTCAGGGAGCTTCCCGACGACGGCGGCGAAGGTGAGTACGTTCTCGACGCGGGCGCGATCGAGACGGGGGAGCGCCTCCTGCTGGACCTGTCGGCCGAGGCGGGTCCGCTACGTCAGCGTGTGGTGAGCGACCTGCGGGCGTACCGGGCGGTCGTCGCCGAGCGGCAGGCCTACCTTGCCGTCGTACTCCCGCCACGGCTGCGGGACGTGGCGGACGACCTGGGTACCGCGATGGTGGAGATCGGACGGCCGGACGGCAAGCGGGTCTTCCGGCGGCATCTGGACGCCCTCGGTGTGCCGGTACCTGACGGCGACCTCAAAGACGAGACGCTGACCGGTCATCTCGATCACGACCCGATGCGGCAGATCGCGGCACTCGCCGGGCGGGTTCGGAGAGCTCGCAACGCCGCCGAGGGAAGAAGTGAGTGGCGGGACTGGCTCGGCGTCGCCATGCATCCCGACGCGCAACTGGACGCCGTGGCCAGGTTCGTGCGGGAGAACCCCGACGGGCGGGTGCGTGCTCTCCTCCTGGCCGCCGCCACGTTCGAGCACGCCACACCGGACACGGTCGCGGACGCGATGAGGAGGCTCCTCGACGTGGTGGGCTATCCACACCCGGAGGAGCACCGGCTGGACCGGCCCGATCTCGCCGAAGCCCTCCGCGAGATCGACGCGACGATCGACGACCGGAGGGTTCGGTTCGACACCATCACCTACGCACCCGCCGTTCGCACGCACTTCTGGGGCACCTTTCCCGACCTTCGCGACGAGCTCGGGCGCTGGATCGACAGGTGTGTGAGCCAACGCGCGCTGCCAGCTGTCGACCGCGTGGAGGTCGTACTGCGCTACACCGACCAGTGCCTGCTCACCGGCCATCCCGACGACCTGTGCGCCTTGGCCGAGCGGTGGGGCCGGCGCTCTCCGGCCACTGTGGACCATCTACTCGACTCGATGGGGCCGGCGCTCACGCGAGGACTGCTCGACGAGCGGTACGGCCCGTGGTTTCGCCGGCGGGTGTACACGTGGTCGTACAACCGCCAGCTGCCGCCCAGCCTGGCGACGCTGCTGATCGGGCTGTGCGACGGGGTGATCGCGCCGCTGCGGCCGCAACAGGCGCTGGTGCGGTTACGGCACTTCACCCACCACTCGAACCAGGAGGTCGCCGGCGAGGCGCGCGCCACGCTGGCGAGGTTGGCGACCGACGGGCACTTCGCGCGACGGATGCTGACCCGCGTGCACGCCGACCTGGTGGGCGAACGACCCCATCCGGTCGACTACGACCTGTTCACCGACGTGGCCGACCCGGTGCGGCTGACCGCTTCCGGCACGGGGGCATATCCGCGGATCGCCGAGCCGGAGACTCGCGAGCTCCTCACCGAGTGCTGGACCGGATGGCTCGAGAACCAACCCTACGGCCGGTTCGCGGTCGCGGTGCGGCCATGGCTCGACGCGCACGTCGCCGACCCGCGGCGCGCGCTACTGCTCGATGCTCTGGCTGCGGCCACCCGCGGCCACCCCCGCCTGCTGGCCGTGCTCTACGCGGCGGCCCGCGACTGGGTCACTCTCGCGCCGACTCTGCCGGACCAGCGCAGCCGGCAGCGCACCGCGGCGCTCCTCCAACACAAGTGCCGGACGGCCACCCTGCCCGCCGAGCGACGTCCCGACGAAGGAGACACGGACTGATGTTGAGCGACAAGGCCTATGTGGCCCTCACCGTGGCGGCGGCGGTGGTGTTCACCGTGTTGACCATCCTGGTCGGCTTGCGATGGTGGGTGGGGCCGGCGTTGTGCGTGCCCGTCATCGTGGCCGGGCTGTTGGTCAAGCACCGGCTCGAGAACAACCGGCTCTACGCGCCCGCTGCGCCGAGCTCCTACCCGCAGAGTCCGCCGCCACCGCCCGCCCCTCCCGCGAGCACGCGGGTCCAGGGCCTGGTGCTGCCCAGCAGGGACCGCGACTACCGGTTCCTGCTGTACGGCACGGTTCTGTGGCGCCACTCGGCGGCCGCACCGGCCGGTGGTCAGCACCCTCGACAGGACCAGCTCGCCATCGACGCGATCAGGGAACGCGCAACCCGGCACACACAGGACGAGCCCGCGGGCGACTTCGCCCTTGTGGGTTCCCGGTTGGCCGCCGACCTCTCCTATCCCGCCGCGGATCGGAGCGGCGAGCTGGAGGTCTGGGCCCACGATGTCGTCCTCTCCATCCCGGAAGCCGACCTGCAGCGACTGAACAAGCTCGCAGACCTCCGCAAGGACGAAGAGGTGTGGGAACACGAGCGCGACCGCGAGCGGAACATACGTGCCTACCTGCGTGACGATGTGTTCATGAGCACGGGCAGCGCGGTGGTGTGGTGGCTGTCCCAGGACACGACGAAGGTCGACCAGGCCGTTGCCCTGATCGGCGCTTTGGCGAAGTTGACTGCCGCGGCCAACGACCGTGAGGTCGACCCCGTGTTCCGGGCGTTCGTCGATGCCGTTCAGCCGAGCTCCACCATCGGGGCCGCGGGGTCGCCCGCGCAACTCGACCTCGACGACGGTCGCGGTGTGGTGGAGTCGGTCCGCTGGTTGATAGCCGAAGCCATGCCGCACGGCACCGAGCCGGATCGCGCGCACATGGCCGACCAGCTGGCGACCCTCGTCGCGACCATGGGCGCCGACGACGCCGCACGGGAGATCCGCCAGGCGTTCAACGCCCCGAACTTCGCCGACGATCCCGATGCCGACGACCCCGATGCCGGCGATCCACGGACGGAGGAGGTCCGGACAGCGGGTCTGACGGTCAGCGAGGCCGGGAACGACGGAGCGAACGGTGCGCCGGCCACTCCGATGTCGGACGCGACCACGGCCGCGCCGCTGGATCATCGACCCCATCCTGGCTTCTTCGAGAACTGAGATTCGGTGAAACGGACGGCTTCGCGATAGCGGTGCTGCCTGAAGCTTTCACCCGCCCGTGGGGAGGTTCGTCCAGCTGGCCTTGTAGTCCACGCCTGAGTCGCGGAACAGGGTCGTGACAGGGCAGCGGCGCTCTATCTCGCTCGCGAACCGGGCGAAGTCCTCGTCGGACAGGTTGTCTCCACCGAGGTCGACACGGTCACGTCGCGGAGGTTGGAGATTCCTCCTCGCCGTGGACCAGGTGTTCGGGACCCCAGAGCTCGTGCCTTGCAGCTCGAAGGGAAAGACCTGTCCTGCCACGACTGTTCTCTGTTCGAACGGCCTACCACTGGTAGGGCAGGAACTTCCCGTCGAAGGTCACCACCACGCGGTCGCCGCCCGGGTCGGGTCGGCGGGCTACGGTCATCGTGAAGTTGATCGCGCTCATGATCCCGTCGCCGAACTCCTCGTGGATCAGCTCCTTGACCGCCTCGCCGTAGACGTGCAGCGCCTCGTGGAAGCGGTAGATCGTCGGATCCGTGGACACCGCCGGGTCGGCCGTGCGGTACGGCTGCAGCCGCAGCGCCTCCAGCACCTCGTCGTCGAGGTCGAGCAGCTCCCCGATCACCCGCGCGTCCCCGGCGGGGACGGGGTGCTTGCCGAGCAGTGCCGCGACCGTCCACACCAGCGGCTTGTCGATGACCTCGGCGAGGCGGCTCCACGGGATCCCCGCCCTGCTGCGGGCCCGCGCGACGATCCTGCCGGCCTCGGCCTTGTCGGGTGCGGCGGTCATGAGTAGTACTCGTTGCCGCGGGAGAACTCGACGAACGTGCATGCCTGCGCGCCGACCGTCCACGCGTCGTGACCCGGTGGCAGCAGCATGACCTCGCCCGCCGAGAACTCCTCCGCCGAGTCGTCGGCCATGCGCACGGCGAGCGTGCCCGCGGTGACCAGCGCGACGTGCGGCAGCTCGCACAGCTCGGTGCCGGCGTACTCCTTGAGGTCCGTCGACCACTTCGCGCCCGGTCCGAACGTCACCTCCGTGACGCTCACGCCGTCGAGCTCGGCGGTCCGCTTGGCGATCAGCCCGTGGACATCGCTCTCGATGTCGGCCAGCCGGGCCTTCTGCATGGCTGGGTGGTAGCTCCCCATGAGTGAGCTCCTCTCCGCTTCCGGGTCCGCCCGATACAAGCAGCGACCGGTCGGCGGCCGCCAGGCAATGCGCGCACGGCGCCCGGCGGTTCGCGCACGGCCGCCGGCGGGCGACCCGGAACCTTTACACCGCAGGAACGTCGCGGACACAGCCGCGAGCGATGTTCTTGCCAAGCCGAGCGATCGCCGAGGGAGGACCCGCGATGACGGCTCTCGACCTGCCGGCCCGGATCCTGGAGACCGTCCCGAGGCCGGTGTGGGTCGTCGACGGCGAGGGCGCCGTCGCCTTCGTGAACCCGGCCGCCGCGCGGGAGCTGCGCTACCGCCACCCGGACGACCTCCGCGGCAGGCCGAGCCACGACACCCTGCACAGCCGGCGACTGGACGGATCGGCCTACCCGGCCGCCGAGTGCCCGCTGCTGCGTCCCGTCCGGACCGGCGAACCGGCCGCCGCGGCGGACCAGTGGCTGTTCCGGCGCGACGGCGAGCCGTTCCCGGTCGCGTGGTCGTCCGTGCCGATCGAGCTGCCGGACGGGCAGGGCGTGGTGCTGACGTTCACCGACGTCACCGACCGCAGGGAACAGGAGGCCGCGGCGCGGGAGCGGGAATGGGCGCAGGCCCGCGCCGACAGCCCCCGCCGGTCCGCGCTCGCCGACCGGGCGACCCTGACGGCGACGATCTGGACGTTCGTCGCCGAGAACGCCACCGACCCGCACCTCACGCCGGCCGTGCTGGCCCGGCAGCACCACGTCTCGCTGCGGTTCCTGCAGTCGCTGTTCTCGGACTCGGGCCACACCCCGGCGAGCTACATCCGCGACCAGCGGCTCACCCGTGCGAAGGCCCTGCTCCGCCGGGGCGAGACCGTGACGCGGTCCGCGCTGCTCAGCGGGTTCACCGACGCGGGCACCCTCACCAGGGCCTTCCGGCGCCGCTACGGCACGACGCCGTCGGAGTTCAGAGCCGGCGGCTTCCTCGACGTGGCTCGCGAGCCGTAGAAGACGCCGTGTGACACTCGGTTGTGACCAACCGTGACGTCGAGCGATCCGCGACCGTGCCGGACGCGCCGGAGATCCTGAGCAACGTACCCGGCTCGTTCCCCTGGAGCGTGTTGCACGACCGCCATCCCGCGCTCATCGAGAAGGTGCGCGACGGCCTGCCGTACCCGCCGGACCGGCGGCGGGCCCTCGACGAGCTCGCCGAGGAGATCACCGGCGTCATCCGCCCGCTCCGCCCCGACGCCGGCGACCGCGAGCTGTGGGCCGAGCACCTCGGCGAGCGGTGGTACGACGTGCCGTTCCTCTGGGCGGAGAGCTACTTCTACCGCAAGCTGCTCGAGGCGGTCGGCTACTTCGGGTCCGGGCCGTGGCGCTGGATCGACCCGTTCGAGCCGTTCAAGTCCGCGGAGCTCGACTCACCCGAGCTCGAGCGCGACCTGGCCGCGCTCGACGAGCTGGCCACGCTGCCACTCGCCGACCGGGACGCGACGTTGCTGACCGCGTCCCTGTGGGGCAACCGGGCCGACCTGGGCTTCCAGCTCTCGGCGCGGCGCGGGCAGGGGGACGGTACGACCGCGCTGGTGGTGGACCAGAGCCCGCTGCTGTGGTCCCTCCTCGAGGAGACCGCCCCCGGCACGGTGTGCGTGGTGGCCGACAACGCCGCCCGCGAGCTGGTGCCGGACCTGTTCCTGGCCGACCACCTGCTCGGCACCGGCCGGGCGGCCAGGGTCACGCTGCACGTCAAGGCGTACCCGTACTACGTCTCCGACGCGATGACGGCCGACGTGACCGCCGCCCTGCGCCGGCTGGTCGGCGCGGCCGGCCGCGCCGCCGACGCGGGCCGCCGCCTCTGGCAGGCGATGGTGGACGGCGTCCTGACGGTGCGCACCCACCCGTTCTCGTGCGCACCGCGGTCCTACCACCACCTGCCCGCCGACCTGGCGGAGGAGTTCGCCGCGGCCACCGTCACGATCATGAAGGGCGACCTCAACTACCGCCGCCTCGTCGGCGACCGCGCGTGGCCCGCGACCACCCCGTTCGAGGCGGTGACGGACTACTTCCCCGGCGCCGTCGCGGCATTGCGCACCCTGAAGTCCGACGTGGTGGTCGGCCTCCCCGCCGACGTGTTGGCCAGCCTCGACGCGACCGGCGAACCGTGGCGTACCGCAGGAACCCACGCCCTGATCCAGGTCAGGAGAAGTACCTCGCCAGGATGCCCGTGATCACCCGTTCCACCTTGGCCGCGGTGTCGGCGGGCGGTCCCGCGCCACGGCTCGCCGGCCCGCCGTCCACGGTGAGGCTCAACAGCCCGTCATCGGCGGGGTCGCCGGAAACCCCCACCCACACCCGATATGCCTGTCGATCGGGCGAGTTCTCGACATAACCGGGATGCCCGGCGAACTCCGCGTCGCGGACCGTGAAGACGTCGGCAACCCCGTGCACCGGATCCGCCCCGATGCGGAACTGAATGCGCACCTGGCGTTCCGGCTCGACGAAATAGCACGAGGACACCTCGCCGTCGTCCACCGTGACGGGTACCAGCTGTGCGCCGAAATGCTTTCTGATGGCGTCGAGTGCCACCGCGCAATGCACGTCCACGTCGGTCTCGGCGGCGCGCAGGATCGCGGTCCTGCCATTCGGCACCGACATCTCGACGAACGGCTGGCAGTGCCTCGCGATCTGTCGCTCGAGGTTTCCGCACGCACCGAGGTACGGGGAATCCGCCTCGTCCGCGCCGTACAGCAGCGGGCGCTGCGGCGCCACGTCCGGCGGCGGCGACTCGAGCACGGTCATCACCGACTTCGCGAGCGTCGCGGCCTTACCGCAGTCCTCCGCCGCGACGCCGGCCCACAGCTCGGGCGAACCCGCCGGCCCAGCCTGCCACGCCGTCCAGCACACGGTCCGGCCGGTCGAGTCGTCCTCCTGCACCCGCACCTGGACACCGCCGACGGTTTCGGTCCTGGTCGCACCGATGAGCGGATTCCGATAACCGAACTCCAGATGAGCCACGCTCGGCTCCCAGCGCTCACAGGCCGCGCCCACCCCGGTACCGGCCCACGTCAGTGCGCGCGGATCGGCGTCATCGCCCAGCGCTTCGGCGAGCGCACCGCACGCGTCCCACTGTGGTGTCGCGGTAAGTGCGGCCGACCCGGTGAGCGTGGTGGCCGCGGCGGCGAGGAACCCGTTGATCGCCGGTCCGCAATCCCCCTTCACCCGGTCCACGTCGAACTTGAGCGCCAGCTCGAAGCTGACGGGGAAATACGCCAGGCAGGTGTCACGAGTCGCGTAGTCCACGTAAGCCTTGGCGTCGCCGATCGCCCGCACGGGCAGTTTCAGACGTTCATCGGTGCCGATCTGCGAAATGCTGACCGAGGCGCCGGGACTGCCGGCCATGCCGCACGAGAACGGGTCCCGCGCCCTCGGCTGGGCGGCCGGCGCCGTGGTCGCCGCCGACCGCAGCACCGCGCACAGGTCGAGCCGCCGCAGCGCGGCCAGGACCGCCGTCTCGTCCCGGTCCTTGGGTGCCGCGGTCCGCGGATGCGCGGCGCCGGACGACGATCCGCCGGGTGTCGGCGGGTCGTTCGATGTACATCCGGTCAGGGCGAGAGCGGTCACGAGGCCGATCCCGACAAGCCATCCACGTCCACGAAACCAGGTCCCCACGACATACCCCCGAGTTTCAGCCATCTTGGCCAGGAGCCTCGTCCAGCTGCGGCAACGTGTCCTCGAACTTCGGGACCGCGGTCTTGAAGTCCTTGGCCAGCTGAGCCATTTCCGAGTTGAGGCTGTTGACCGCGGCGGTGGCGTCCCGCAGGATGCCGTCCTTGACCTTCAGATATGACTCCGCGAGCTCCTTCCACAAGAAGCCCTGGACCGTCCCGACGGTCGTTTCCTTGTCCGTCCCGAACAGCTTCTCGGCGGCTTGTTTGAAGGTTCCCGACCACGCCTCGGTCACCATCGCCGTGCCGATCACGGCCCCCGTGCCGCCGGTCATGTAGGTGACCGCCGCCGCAGCGATCACGCTGATCACCAGGCCGGCCACGTCCAAGGTGAAGCCGTCTGCCGACTTCGTGTGGAACTTGTCCTCGAACTTGTCGACGAGCCCACCGGCGGCGCGGTCGAGATCGATCCGCGCGGCCTTGATCACCAGTCCGTATTTCGGCAGCAGGTCCTTGAGCTCGCCCACGACCAGGTTGAGCTGCTCGGCCACGCTTTCCAGCCGGGAGACGAACCGGCTCGCTTCGACGGACGCCTGGCCATGCCACTCCGGCGGGAACTTGGCCAGCTCGTGGGTGAACTTCTGGCCCACCCAGTAGATGTTGCGCACCGCCGCGGTGGCGACCGCCAGGAGGTTCGCGCCGGACTCGACCTGCTGGGTGGACACCGCGACCAGCGGGTCGAGAAAGTCGGAGTACCGGTACTCATGCAGGACCGACCGGAAGTCGTACTGCTCCGTTGGCGGCCTGCCAACTTCTCCCGAACCGGAGTACATCGGCCCAGACTCTTCGCGCCACTCATAGTCCAGGGGCTGCCCCCCGCCACCCTTGCCGCGAGGCGCGTACACCTCGCGGTCGTATTCGTGGGTTTCGGGATGCAGGAGGAACTCGAGCCAGGAGGACAGCCGGTTTACGTTCGCCTCCAGCCGCGGGTTGTCCTTGAAATTGTGCTCGACGAGGTAGTGGTGGTAGTCGCCGTGCCTGTCCGAGTCACCGTAGGTCGGTGGCGCCATTGGACCCTCCTCCCGATGCGTGCCGGTCGAGCAGACCGTCGAACACGGTGGCGTGCGTCGAGTCGAGGTGCTGGTACAGCTGGTTGGTCTCGACGAACGCCTGCACCAGGTAGTTCAACTTGCCCGAGATCTGGTGATGCAGCGCGTGGATCTCGGTGTACAGGTCGCGATAGGTGGTGAGGAAGGTGCGGCACGCGGCGGTGAACTCGGCCTGCGTGCCGCCGAGCTCCGGATGGCCCACCAAGGTGGCGAAGTCCGGATCGGCGGTGGTCAGATCTGCTTCGGTCAGTTGATCTTCGATTTCGTCGTAGCGCAGCTGAGACTCTTTGAGTGCATCGATATAGTCCTGCAACTGCGTCGGGTCGACCCGGAATCCCTCGGTCACAAAAGTCCTCCCCCATGGCGACGGCGCCCACCCGCGTGCGAATCTCGCGAGAAGGTGACCACCGTACTTGGCCCCAGTGCGTAACGTCATCGAAAGGGACGTCACCGCCGGGTGGCTGGTTCCAACGCGACGTGAGCCGCCACGCGGTCAAGGACGTCGCTCGCTGGCTCGAGCCGGACCTCCCGCCGCCCGGTCAGCCCAGCTGAGTCGCCAGGTACTGCTCGGGGATGGCGAACGCGTCCACCAGCGTTCGGGCGTGTGGGCGCAGCTCCTTGCACAGCGCGTTGACCTCGGCGACCACCTTCTTGGCCAGTTGCGGGGTCAGGCGGCCGTGTTCGAGGAACCAGGCCCGGTCCGCCTCGATGGTCGACAGGACGTACAGGTCGCACACCCGGGTCAGCAACGCCTTCGCCGGCGCGTCCGCGCACGTGTCGATGGCCGCGACGAAGGCGTCCAGGACCAGCCGGTCGATGTGCGCGCGGCCCGCGAGCAGGACGTGGTCCTGGGCGTCGTTGAACACCTCGAACGGGTCGTTGTCCGACGATGCCGCCGCGCGCAGCCTCCTGGCCAGGCCGGCGAGGATGTGTTGCTCGCGGTCCTCGAAGAGATCCGTGTGCCACGCCCGGTCGTGCAGGGCCGGGCTCACGAGCTTGCGCGCCGGCAGGCGTTCCAGGACCGCGCCCATCAGCTGCTCCGCGACCAGCCGGGCGGTCGCGAGTGGACTGAGGTCGGCGAAGTTGTCCCGGTAGTCGGTCAGCAGGCCCTTGGCGACCAGCTGCAGCAACACCGTGTTGTCGCCTTCGAAGGTGGTGAAGACGTCCGTGTCCGCCTTCAGGCCGGGCAGCAGGTTCTCCGCCAGGTAGCCCGCTCCGCCGCAGGCCTCGCGTGCGGTTTGGACGGTCGCCGTCGCGTGCCAGGTGGCGACCGCCTTGATGCCCGCCGCCCGGGACTCCAGGACCCGTTGGGCGCGCTCGTCCGGCTCCGGCCCGCTCTGGACCTCGTGCAGCATCGCGACCAGCTCCTCCTGCGCGAAGTGCAGGGCGTAGCTGGTCGCGAGGGCGGGCAGCAGCTTGCGCTGGTGGGCCAGGTAGTCCAGCAGCACGACCTCCGCGCCGTCACCCGGGCGCTGGAACTGGCGGCGCACCTCCGCCCGCCGGACCGCGATCGTCAGCGCCCGCTGGGTCGCGCTGCCCGCGCCTCCCGCCACGCTCACCCGGCCGCGGACCAGGGCGCCGAGCATGGTGAAGAACCGGCGACCGTCGCTCTCGATCGGGCTCGTGTAGGTGCCGTCCTCGGTCACGTCGCCGTACCGGTTCAGCAGGGCCTCGCGGGGGACCCGCACGCCGGAGAACCACAGGCGCCCGTTGTCCACGCCGTTCAGGCCCGCCTTCGGGCCGCAGTCCTCGATGCGCACGCCCGGCATCGGGCGGCCCGCCGAGTCGCGGATCGGCACCATGAACGCGTGCACGCCGTACTGCCGGTCGCCGACGATCAGCTGCGCGAACACCACGGCCAGCCGGCCGTCCCGGGCCGCGTTGCCGATGTAGTCCTTGCGCGCGGCGTCGTCCGGGGTGTTCACCACGAAGGACCCGTCGGTGTAGGTGGCCGTCGTCCGCAGGTGCTGGACGTCCGAGCCGTGGCCGGCCTCCGTCATCGCGAAGCAGCCGGGCAGCTCCAGCGAGATGATGTCGCGCAGGTACCGCTCGTGGTGCCGTTCGGTGCCGAGCAGCTGCACGGCCCCGCCGAACAGTCCCCATTGGACACCCGCCTTGACCATCAGGGACAGGTCGCCGTAGCCCAGCATCTCGAACGACACGACCGAGCCACCGGTGTCGCCCTCGCCGCCGTACGCGCGGTCGAAGCCCAGCTTCGGGTGTCCGGCGTCGACCAGCTCCCGCAGCTGCTCGGACACGAGCGCGCGGTGGGCCTCCCGGTCCAGGTCGTAGGAGTCCGCGAGCTTGCTGCTGGTCATCCGCTCCCGCAGCCGCCTGCGCAGCTCGCCCCAGCGACCGTCGAGGACAGTGGTGAGCGGGCGCGGGTCAACCTGTTCGGCCATGACCCATCAATACCCCACCAGCGAGCGCGCCACACGCCGAACGGCGGTCAGGTCTGCCGGCTGCGCAACCGGGACTGCACGCGCGAGATCACGTCGTAGTAGTGGGTGGGCGCGATCCGGGCGAGCGCGTCGAACGCGTAGGCGTCCGGACCGACGAGGATGCGGGCCTTCCCGCGCTCGACTCCTTTGTGGATGATGGCGGCGGCCTTGTCGGGCGAGGTCATCGTCATGGCCTCGAACTGCGCGGCCATCTGCTCCTTCGTCCGCCCCAGGCCTTCCGGGTCCCGGCGGATCCGCGCGTTGCGGGCGATGTTGGTGGTGATGCCGCCCGGATGCACGGCGACCGCGCGCACCCCTGTGCCACGCAGCTCCTGGCGCAGCGAGTCGGTGAAGCCGCGGACGGCGAACTTCGCGGCGCAGTAGGCACTCTGGTAAGGCATGCCCACCAGCCCGAACACGCTGGAGGTGTTCACGACGACCCCGGAGTCCTGCTCGACGAGGATCGGCAGGAACGCCCGGGTGCCGTTGACCACGCCCTGGAAGTTGATCTCGTGCAGCCAGTCGTCGTCCTCCGGCGCCCCGTCCAGGACGCTGGCGGTCACCGCGACGCCGGCGTTGTTGAACACCGCGGCGAGCGGCGCCGGGAGCCAGTCCCGCACCTCGTCGGCGAACCGCCGCTGGTCGGCCGCGTCCCGGACGTCGAGAACCCGGGTGAGCACCCGGCCGGGCAGCGTCGCCGCGGTGTCCTTCAGCCCGGCCTCGTCGACGTCGGCGATCGCGACCGGTGACCCGAGCCGCGACAGCCGCCGGGCGAGGCCGCGACCGATGCCGGAGGCGGCACCGGTGATCATTACCGGTCGGCCGGTGAGGCTAGGGCGCGGGGGCATCGGTGCTCCTCGTCTGGTCTTCTCGGCGGGCATGGCCGGCGATGAGGTCGACCAGCACCGGCCACGCGTCCTTCGGCAGGTCGTGCCCCATGCCGGGGATGGTCTCGAGCCGGGCGCCGGTGATCGCCCGCACGGTCGCCGCGCCGCCGGCCGGGCGGACCATCCGGTCGCGGTCGCCGTGGACCACCAGCGTCGGGGCGGTGACCGCGCGCAGGGCGGCGGACCGGTCGCCGGAGCGCATGATCGCTCCGAGCTGCCGGCCGACGCCCCCGGTCGACGGGTCGCGGTCCCAGGCCTGGCCGGCGCGCTCGCGCACGCCGGCCTCGTCGAACGGGAAGCCGGCCGAGCCGATGTGCCGGAACATCCGGACCGCGCCGGCGATCGCGGTCTCCCGGGTTCTCGGCGGCTTCGCGGCCATCAGTCGCAGGGTGGACAGTGCCGGCCGGCCGGTCCGGAGTGCCCCGGTCGTCGACATGATCGACGTGAGCGTCCGCGCCCGCTCCGGGTGCCGTGCCGCCACCGTCTGCGCGATCATGCCGCCCATCGACGCGCCGACGAGGTGGGCGCTCTCGCAGCCGAGCGCGGCGAGGAGGCCGGCGGTGTCCTCGGCCATGTCGGTGATGTCGTACTGCTGCGGCGGAAAGCGGCCCAGGAACATCGCCGCGAGGCTGGCCGGCCGGAACCGCAGGTGCGTCGAGCGGCCGATGTCGCGGTTGTCGAAGCGGACGACCCGGTAGCCGCGGTCGGCCAGCCGCGTGCAGAACTCCGCCGGCCAGCTGTGCAGCTGCTGCCCGAGGCCGGCGACCAGCAGCAGCGGGTCGGCACCCGCGTCGCCGAGCTCCTCGTAGGTAAGCGAGATGCCGCGGCCGACGTCGGCCGTTCGTTCGGTCATGACCGCGCTCCTGTCGACGTGCTCGCCGCGGACGGCGCCGCGGCGGCCGACCGGCGGTGCACGACCGCGAGGCCGCCCTTTCCCGGAGCGTAGGCGATGCCGCGGGAATGCCAGCGCTCGGCGCGTTCGGTCGTCGGCGTCAGCGAGTAGTCGCGCAGCATGGTGCGCAGCACGACGTTCATCTCCATGTTCGCGAAGGCGGCGCCGACGCAACGCCGGGTGCCGCCGCCGAACGGGATCCAGTGGTACAGGTCCGGTCGCGCGTCGAGGAAGCGCGCCGGGTCGAACGTCCGCGCGTCCGGGAAGACCTTGTCGTCGTCGTGGATCAGCCCGATGCTGACGAGCACCGCGTACCCCTTCGGCACCGTCCACCGGCCGAGCTCGAAGGTCTCCGCCTTCACCTGCCGGCCCACCATGTCGATGACCGGGCGGGTGCGCTGGACCTCGAGGACGGTCGCCTCCCGCAGCGCCTTGCCGCCGGCGTCGACCTCGTCGACCAGCTGGCGCAGGATCGCGGGGTGGCGGCGCAGCCGCTCCACGGCCCACGCCAGGGTCGTCGCCGTCGTCTCGTGCCCGGCGGCCAGCAGGGTCAGCAGCTGGTCGGCGATCTCCTCGCGGCTCATCGCCGTGCCGTCCTCGTAGCGGCTCCGCAGCATCATCGCGAGGACGTCGTTGCGGTCGTCGAGATCCGGCGCCCGCCCGGCCTTGTCGACGAGCCGGTCGACGACCGCGTCGTACTCGCGGCGCATGGCCCGGAACCGGCCCCACGGGCTCCACCGCCCGCGCTTCGGCAGGGGGAACACGGCCAGCCGGGAGCCCAGGCTCACCAGCCGGGGGAGCAGGTCCCGCAGCTCGGCGAACTCCGCGCCCTCCGCGCCGAACACGGCCCGCAGGATGGCGTTGAGCGTGATCCGCATCGTCGAGGGCAGGGTGGGGAACGGCCGGCCTTCCGGCCAGGACGCCATCTCCCGCACCGTCTCGTCCTCGACGATCTGCTCGTACGCGGCGAGCCGGCGGCCGTGGAACGGCGGCACGAGCAGCCGGCGCCTCGTGCGGTGCTCCTCGCCGGAGAGCGCGAACAGCGAGCCGGCGCCGAGTACCCGCCCGAGGTTCTGGTCGAGGTTGTCCACGACGTCGGCGCCCGTGGTGAACAGCTGCTTGATCTCGGCGGGATCGCTGATCACCACGGCCCGGCCGAAGATCGGCACGTTGACGGTGAAGGTGTCGCCGTAGCGGTTCCGCAGCCGGGGCATCCCGCGCAGTGGCGTCACGAGCGCGTAGGCGCCCTGCACGAAACGGGGGGTCGACGGGCCTGGCGGAAGAGTCACTGGTGGGTCCACCTCGCTGCGGTACGCGGCCGTACCACGGTGACGGTACGCCGACGTACCATTTGGCACAAGGCGCGCCGGACGAGAGGTATAGCGTGGTGGCGATGACGACTGACCAGCAGGAACGCGGCGCGACCGTGGACGCGGGCCCGGGCGGGTTCCGCCAGCGGCTGCTCGACGGCCTCGCCGAGTCGATCGTGCGGGACGGCTACCGCAACGCCACCGTCGCCGACATCGTGCGCCGGGCCCGCACGTCGCGGCGCACGTTCTACGAGCACTTCGCGAGCAAGGAGGCGTGCCTGGTCGCGCTGCTCACCGACGCCAACGCCGAGATGATCCGCCAGATCTCCGCGGCGGTCGACCCGGCGGCCCCGTGGGCGACGCAGGTGCGGCAGGCGGTCGAGGCGTGGATCGGCTGCGCGGAGTCCGCGCCCGCGATCACGCTGAGCTGGATCCGCGACGTCCCCTCGCTGGGCGCCGGGGCGCGCGAGCTGCAGCGCGACGTGATGGACGCGTTCGTCACGATGATCCAGACCCTGTGCGACACCGGCGAGTGGCACGCGGTCGGCGTCGGCCCGGTGCCCCGCCGGCTGGCGATCATGCTGTTCGGCGGCCTGCGGGAGCTGATCGCGAC
>NZ_DASWSJ010000078.1:0-102587 GCF_036402745.1 Actinophytocola sp.
CGGCACCGACCCGACCGGCCAGGACCCCTCGCACGACGACCCGACCGGCCAGTACGAGCCACGCGAGGACGACACCGAAGACGGATCGGGCCTGTTCGACAACCTCGACGACGCGCCCGACGTCGATCGCGACGCGATCAGCGACTGGTACAACGACCTGAGCTAGGCGTCGGCGTGGGACGGCTCGGTCGGGCGGTCCCTGTCGCGGGCCCGGCGGGCCAGCGGCAGCAGGAACCACAACGTCGCGAACAGGACCGCGGCGAACGCCGCGATCACGATGGCGGCCCAGTTGCCCACCACGGCGTCGGTGAGCAGCAGCACGGTGAACGTCATCGCGACCGCCAGGCACGCCATGCCCCAGATCGCGAGCCGGTTCGCCACCTCGATGATCATCGGCCGCTCGCCCTGGCGGAACAGCACCCGGTGCCACGCGGCCGGCGCGGTCAGCAGCGCCACCGACACGGTCGCGAACAGCACCGCGACCAGGTGGACCACGTGCTGGAACGTCGTCGCGCGCGCGTAGGGCTCGGTGAACGCGACGGCCAGGAGGAAGCCGAACAGGAACTGCACGCCCGCCTGGGCGACCCGCAGCTCCTGCAGCAACTCGTTGACGTTGCGGGTGAGTCGTTCGTTCTCGGACTCCTCGCCCTTGGCAAGGCGGTCCTCGGTCTCGGCGGCCATTCCCCAGGATTACCTCGGCAAGGCTTCCAGGAAACCCGTCATTTCGGACCCGGCCGGACCGGGCTCGCCCGCCCGGTCGAGGTACTCCATGCCGCCGAGTGGGCCGGTAAGTCGTCGGTTACCGCGAACTCGCTCTCAGCGCAGCCGGTCGCCCGGCACCGGGTAGATGTAGTCGTTGCCGCCGGAGTTGGCGTGCACCACGAGCGGGCGGTCCGACCCCTTGGCCGAGGTGACCGCCACGTAGACGATCACGCCGGGGAACGGGTCGCCGATGGCCTGGATCGAGTGCTCGCCCGGGTCGTAGGAGCGCGGGTGCCAGCCCCACGGCAGGAGGCTCGAGTAGGCCACGCACTCGTAGCGGACCGTGCCGAGCGGGAAGCGTTCCGCTTGTGCGGCAAGGGTTTCCCGGACGCGCAGGTCCAGCGGGCCGGTGGTGCTGAAGGCCATGATCGCGTAGCCCGTCGACTCGTGCGTGACGAAGCGCAGCTCGTGGTTGTCGTAGATGCCCTTGTGCTGGGCGGTCGAGTAGACGGCGTGCGACTTGTTCGCCTTGCCGTTCTTGAACATCCCCTTCATGATCGCGGCGAACCCGCTCGGCTCCTCCAGCCGGCCGGCGAGGGTGCGTGCGTCCATCCGTGTCTCCTGTTTCTGGCGGCCCTGAAAGGGCGTGTCGCGCCCGTCCGTGGCTTCGGCGCTCAGCGGTCGGCGGCGCGGAGCCGGCCGACCGGCGGTGGGTCGTCGCGGCGCAGCGCGGTGCGCGGGGCGGGGAGGTCGTACATCGCGTGGAGCCGGGTGCGGACCCGCTCGAGCGGGTAGCGGTCGCCGTACACGCTCGCCTTGAAGATCACGCCCTCCATGACCGAGCGGAACATGACCTCCTCCAGCGCCGGGTCCTCGGCGCCGCGGGCCTCGAACAGCCCGCGCAGGGTGTTCTCCAGGAGGGTGAGCTGGTCGTCCTTGGTCTGCTCCACCCGCGCGAACAGCGGGAGCGTGGACGGGTGGGTCATGAGGCTCAGCGCCAGCCGCTGCACGGGCAGCGTGCTCGCCGCGGCGCGGAGGATGCCGTCGATCATCGTGGCCAGCCGCTCGTCCGGGCTGCCGGTGACGTCGAGCAACGTCGTCAGGCCGTCGAGGTAGCGGCCGAGAAGCTCTTCGGCGAGGTGCCGCTTGCCGGGGAAGTAGTAGGTGATCAACCCGCGGGAGACCCCGGCGCGGGCGGTGATGTCGGAGACCGTGGCGTTGTGGAAGCCCTTCTTCGCGAAGACCTCGAGCGCCGCGGCGAGGATCCGCTCCCGCGACCGTTCGCGCAGCTGCTCGTTGGCCTGCGCCGACCGTGGCGACACGTGCCTTACCTCGTCACTTCTGTCTCCGACCCCCCGCCTCTCACCGCCCTGACGGCGGTTGACTGTATCTACGTCCAGTCAATCCCGAAAGACTTTCACGGATTGAAGGTGAGATTTGTTCGCGGATTCTGCATTAAGAGACGTGCGTCCCGTAACGTAGGGTTCGGGGGTGCCGAACGCAACGCCGGCCCGCGGCCGGCCGAGGATCGCCGAGCTCGACGAGCGGATCCTCGCCGCGACCCGGGCGCTGCTGGCCGAGCACGGGTACCTCGGGCTGAGCATGGAGGCGGTGGCGAAGCGGGCGGGCGTGGGCAAGCAGACGCTGTATCGCCGCTGGCCACGGCGCCCGCTGCTGGTCTACAAGGCGTGTTTCGGCGGTGCCGAGCAGACCAGCGCGGAGCTGCCCGACACCGGCACCCTGGCCGGCGACCTCGCGCGCGCGACGGCCTACCAGGACCAGGTGTTCAAGCTGCCCGGGACGGTCGAGCTGATCAGCGGCATGGTGGCGGACTGCCTGGTCGAGCCGGACCTGATGGCCGCCCTGCGCAGGAAGATGATGCGCCCGGACCTCGACGTGGCCGCGACGATCTTCGCCCGCGCGGTGAAGAGAGGCGAACTCCCCCCGACGACCGACATCCACGCGCTGGCCGAGATCATGGCCGGCGCGATGTTCGCCCACCACATCCTCTACGGCGACAACGACCCCGGCTTCCAGCAAACCCTGTCGACGACCCTGTCGAAACTCGCCGACTAGCTGGTTCACCCGGCACGGCCGGCCACACCGACCCGGCCGGTGCGCCTTTCCTCTTTCGCCGCGAGCCATCCCCGGCTCGCCCTGTCCACGCCCGATCGGTCGACTCGCCCCGACCACGGTGGACCAAGATCCAACCGCAGCGCGGCTAGGTCATTTCCGGACATCGCCTAGCTGGTCCGGTAGGTCTGGGGGCTCACGCCGTGCTCGCGTTTGAAGGCGGTGCTCAGGGCGAACGAGCTGCCGTAACCCACCTCCCGGGCGATCGCGCCGATGGTCCGGTCCGGGTGCTGGCGCAGCAGGTCGGCGGCGAGCGCGAGGCGCCAGCTCGTCAGGTAGGCCATCGGGGGCTCGCCGACGGTCGTGGTGAAGCGGCGGGCCAGGGCGGCCCGGGACACGCCGATGTTCGCGGCCAGCTTGGCCACCGTCCACGGCTCGTCGGGCTGGTGCTGGAGCAGGCGCAGCGCCTGGCCGACCACCGGGTCCTCGTGCGCGCGGTACCAGGCCGGCGCGGCGGTGCCGGGCCGGGCGAACCACGTGCGCAGCGCCGTGATCAGCAGCAGGTCCAGCAGCCGGTCGAGCACCGTCTCCTGGCCCGGGACGTCCCGCACGATCTCCGCGGCCAGCAGCGGCACGAGGGGACTGGACCAGTCCGCGCCGGGCAGCACGATCAGCGGCGGCAGCGCCGCGAGCAGCCGCCTGCTGACCTCGCCGGTCATTCCGTAGGTGCCGGTGAGCATGATCGTCGGGCCGTCGACGCCATGGCCCCACGTGCGGATGCCGAGGTCGGCGAGCTCGGTGAGGTGCCCGCCGTCGGGAGTGCGGCACTCCTGGCCGGGCAGGATCAGCGCCTGCGGCGGCGTCCCAGGATCGTCGGCGACGAGGTACGGGGTCGGGCCGCACGCGATGGCGAGGTCGCCCTCGGCGAGCCGGACCTGCGGGCCGCCGTCGGGCACGACCCAGGCGTCGCCGCGGACCACCGCCACCACGGTGAGCGGCGCGCGGTCCTCGATGCGCAGCGCCCACGGCGGGGTGAGCACCGAGCGGAGCAGGAACGCGCCGTGTGCGCGGGGGCCGTCCAGCAGGGCGGCGAGGGGATCCATGCCCGAAGTGTAGACGCTGACGCATGGGATCGAGCTTCCCAGCTATGGAGAGTCTCATCGAACCCGGCTTGACTCTGTGTCATGACGAACAACACGAACTTCCTGGTGGTGGGTGGCACGGGCAAGACGGGCCGGCGGGTCACCGACCGGCTGCGGGCGCGGAACCTGCCGGTGCGCGCGGTATCCCGCTCGACCGAGCCGCCCTTCGACTGGTCCGACGAGACGACCTGGGGACCGGTGCTCGACGGCGTCGACACCGCCTACCTGACCTTCTACCCCGACCTCGTGCTCCCCGGCGCGCCCGAGATCATCCGCGCGTTCACCACGCTGGCCGTGGCCAAGGGCGTGCGCCGGCTCGTGCTGCTGTCCGGCCGCGGCGAGGAGGAGGCCGAGACCTGCGAGCGGGTCGTGCAGGAGGCCGGCGCGGACTGGACGATCGTGCGCTGCTCCTGGTTCGCGCAGAACTTCAGCGAGCACTTCCTGCTCCCGCCGGTGCTGACCGGGGAGATCGCCCTGCCGGTGGGGTCGGTGGCAGAGCCCTTCGTCGACCTCGACGACGTGGCCGACGTCGTGGTCGAGACGCTCACCTCGCCAGGCCACGACGGCCGGGTCTACGAGCTGACCGGCCCGCGGCTGCTGACCTTCGCCGACGTGGCGGCCGAGATCAGCGAGGCGGCCGGGCGCGAGGTCGGCCACCGGTCGGTGACACCGGAGGAGTTCGTGGCCGCGGCCACCGCGCTCGGGGTGCCGGCCGAGGAGGCGACCATGCTTGTCGAGCTGTTCGACCGGGTGCTCGACGGTCGCAACGCGCACGTGAGCGACGACATCGAGAGGGTCCTCGGCCGCCCGGCCACGGACTTCGCGGACTACGCGAAGGCCGCGGCGGCGACCGGGGTGTGGACGCAGTGAGCACGAGAGCCGAGGAGAAGTCGATGACCACCCTTTCCACGACCGCGCTCGTCGCGGCGACCGTCGCCGCCGGGCTGAGCGCCGGCCTGTTCTACGCCTACGCGTGCTCGGTGCTGCCGGGCCTGGCCCGCGGCGACGACAAGACGTTCGTCGAGGCCATGCGCGGCATCAACATCGCGATCATCAACCCGTGGTTCATGCTGTCCTTCCTCGGCGCGCCGCTGCTGGCCGGCGTCGCCGTCCTCCTGAACCTGCACCCCGGCCCGGCGCTGTGGTGGACGGTCGCGGGTTTCGCCTTCCTGGTGGCGACGCTGGTGATCACCCGCGTGGTGCACATCCCGATGAACAACGCCCTGGACGCCGGCCGGGACGGCTACGCGCAGCTGCGCGAGCGGTTCGAGGCCCCGTGGGTGCGGTGGAACGTACTCCGCGCGCTGGTGACGATCGCCGGGTTCGGCTGCCTGGTCGGCGCGCTCGTCAGCAGCCGCTAGAGCGGTCTGATGCGCAGCAGGGCGCGACCGTCCACAGTGGCCATCGTGCTCACCGACAGCCGGTTGTTGATCACGCTCTCCGCGAAGGCACCCGGGTCGGCGTACATGTCGATGGTGACCGTGCCGCCGCCGGTGGTCGAGCCGTCGATGTGCACGCCCTTCGGGCCGATCGTCGGGATCGACAGTTGGGTCACCCCGGTCGCGGGGTCCAGGTTGATCCGCACCGGCGCCCGCACGTCCACCTCGCAGGTCCCGTCGAAGCAGGCCTGGAGGTTGGCGCCGTCGGCGGCCTTCGGGAACGTCGGCTCGGCGGGCGGCGGCTCGGTCGTCGTCGGCACGGCCGTGGTCGTCGACGGGGCCAGCGTCGAGCCGATCGGCTGGCCCGAGACCTGCTGCCCGCCGCACCCGGCGAGCGTCGCCACGCCGAGCACGATCATCACCACACGGCGCACGGACGCCCTCCTTCGGCAGGGGTGGAGCCGGCCACTGGCATCATGGTCGACACGCGGTGCCGGAGTCTGTTGGGGGTTGTCGGGTGGACGGGTTCGACATACCCGGCTACCGGCTGACGCAGAAGCTGTCCGAGACCCACATGAGCGTGGTCTTCATGGCCGAGGATCTCACCTTCGACAACCGGCCGGTCGCGATCAAGATCCTCAAGCCGCAGCTCGCGCACGACGCGGAGTACCAGGCCCGGTTCCGCCGCGAGCTCGCCGTCGCGGCCAGGCTCAACCACCCGAACATCGTCGGCGTCCACGCCCGCGGCTCGACCAACCAGCACCTGGTCATGCCGTTCATCGACGGCACCACGCTGGCCGCCGTCCTGGCCGAGCAGGTCCGGCTCGACCTGCCGCGCACGGTGCGCATCGTCCGGCAGGTCGCCGCGGCGCTGGACCACGCGCACGCACGCGGCTGGGTGCACCGCGACGTCAAGCCGGGCAACATCATGCTCCACGCCGGGTCCGACCACGCGTACCTGATCGACTTCGGCATCGCCGCCGAGCTGGACGTCGAGCGCCGCACCGAGGTCGGCCGCACGGTGGGCACCGACGGCTACCTCGCCCCCGAGCTCCGGTCGGACATCGCCGAGCCGCAGGACCGCGCCCCGATCACCCGGCAGGCCGACATCTACTCCCTCGGCGTCGTCGTCTACCGCTGCCTCACCGGCCGGCTGCCGCACGACGACCAGCCCACCGAGGCCGGCCGCTGGCTCGCCCGCCAGGGCACCCCGCCGCAGCCGGTCAGCGCGCAGCGCCCCGACCTGCCGGCCGAGGTCGACCAGGTCGTCAACCGCGCGCTCGCGACCGTGGCCAACCGCTACGCCACCTGCACCGAGCTCGCCGACGCCCTCGACGCGCTGCTGACCGGCCCCGGGCTCCCGGTGCACCAGGACGTCACGCTCCCCCCGATCGACCCCGCGCCCGAGCCGGACACCCGGCCGACGGCGCCGCACCGGCCGAGCTGGCTCGCCGCCAACCGCAACCCGCTGCTGGTCGGCCTGCTCGCGCTGGTGCTGATCGCCGCCGGCATCGTGGTCTGGCAGGCCGTGCGCGACGACCCGAGCGGCCCGGACCTCAGCCGCGTCCCGGCCGCGCTCATCGGCGGCTGCCGCGAGGCCGGCACGGACTCGGGCCTGCCGGGCGCGGCGTCGGTGCTGCTGTGCCGGGACGGCACCCAGGAGGTCCGGTTCAGCCTGTTCGCCGACCGGTCCGGGATGGACCTCGCCTACGCCGCCGCGCTGCAGGACGCCAACATCCCGCGCGGCAACGGCGACTGCACCCGGGCCACCGGCGCCGAGCACCGCTACCCCGGCGGCGGCACGCAGACCGGGCGGGTCGTCTGCTGGTCCTCCGGCGGCGCCACCACGATGGTGTGGACCGACGACCGGCGGCGCACCGTGGCCCTCGCGCAGGCCAGCGAGTCCGGCGACGTCGGCCTCGCCGCGTCGTGGGCGAAATGGGTGGGCATCCCGGCGTTCCCCACCGCCGACGAGCAGGCGCTCATCGACCTGGTCGAGAAGCCGCGCTGCCAGCGGGCCGAGGCCGGCACGCTCGACTCGTTCCGCAACCTCACCGCCGCCATCGAGTGCGACGCCAACAGCCGGCTGGCCACCACCGTCAGCTACTACCGCTTCGGCGACCGGGACGGCCTGCGCCGCACCTACGACGGCCACGTCAGCGCCAACAACCCGCCGTCGGGCGTGCTCTGCACGGACAACCCGCCGGGCTTCATCGGCAACCGCCACTACGACCTGCGCAGCGTCGACCTCGGCGAGATGCTCTGCTACCCCGGCGAGCGCGGCACGCCCACGCTGGAGTGGACGGTCGAGCCGCTGCGGGTGATGGCCCGGGTGACCGGCAGCGACCCGGCCGACGTCGCCGAGTGGTGGAGCCGCGGGCTCGGCGTCCCGGCCGGCCGGATCGTCCCGGCGGTCAACAAGCAGGCCGACCCCGCGTTCCCGGACAAGGCCGAGCGCGCGCTGCTGGCGCACATCCCGCTGGCGTCCCAGGTCAACTGCATGCGCCCGTCGGCCGACCAGGTCCGCGACCTCGCCGGGAAGACCGGGGTGACGGCCGTGACCTGCGGGCCGACCAACGGTGCGGGTGCCGTGTACTACGTCCAGTTCCCCGACCTCGCCTCGATGAACACCAGCTACGCCGACGCGCTCGGCACGAGCGGCCCGGACTGCACCACCGCACCGAAGAACTTCACCGGCGACGCGCCCTACGCGCGGGGCGCGGCGAGCGGCCGGCTCGGCTGCGCGACGGTGAACGGGCAACTGTTCCTCACGTGGACGTCGAACGCCCTGCACATCGGGACCTTCGCCTACCAGGGCTACGACACGGACTCGCTCGTCGAGTGGTGGCGCGCCGAGGCGGGCCCGGTCTAGTCCGCCTCCCCGGGATTAAACGTGTGCGTTGCGTCCCGGCGAATAGTGCGGGTATCGAGGTGGATGGTGGCTGGGTGCCGTCACGGTCCCCTGAGGTTCCGGTGGTCGGCGCAGGACGTCACACGAAGATCTACGAGACAGGCCTTAGAAGTCCAGGTCGCCGAGCAGCGCCAGGTCCAGCGGCAGCAGCGTGGCGGTCTGCAGCAGCTCGTGGATGAGGTTGTCCTTGAGCTTGTTGCCCACCGGCTCGCCGACCTCCTCCCTGGTCAGCCCGCGCACTCCCTGGGTGGACAAGCGCTTGCGCACCGCGTCGGCCACGTTGGACGCGCGGTGCCAGTGCCAGCCCTCCTGACCCGGCGTGGCGTTGAGGTCGTCGGCCACCTGCTGCCAGGCCACCGGCTGCGGGTGCGGCTCCTGGCGCAGGTAGCGCTGCGCGAGCGCGGTGAGCACGAGCCGCTCGACCTCGCTGAGCCGGTAGGCCGGCGGCGCGGAGGTCGCCTCGTCGGTCGTGGACAGCGGGATCGTCGTGCTGAGCCCGACCACGCGGACCTCGAGCAGGTGCTGGCGGTCGGCGGAGCCGTCGATGAACAGCGGGCTGTAGCCCTTGGCCAGCGGCATGTTCCGGCCGGGCAGCAGCAGGTCGGCGGAGTTCGGCAGCCGGATCGGGCGGCGGCCGTCGTTGTGCAGCCACCACTGCCGGCCCGCGCAGACGATCCGGCCGTGCTGGCGGCTGATCTGCCCGTCGTCGGACCCGACGCACACCTCGACCTCGTCCGCGTGCCGGCCGAACCGGACCTGCAGGCGCTCCAGCGGCGGCGCGGCGAACCCGCCGCGTGCGCCGTAGACGAAGATGCTGCCGGGCGGTCCCGACGGCGACTTGGCGGCCAGGCCACCGGTCAGCGCGGGCAGCTTGCGCGGCGGGAACTCGGTGACATCGATCCCCACGTCGGCCTACCTTTCCGAGTCATCCGGGGCTTGGTCGAGCTGGTCGAGCAGGCGCAGGTCCGGCGGCACCAGCGTGGTGGACAGGACCAGCTCGCGGACCAGGTTGTCGTTGAGCTTGTTGCCGACCGGCTCGCCGACCTCCTCCCTGGTCAGGCCGCGCACGCCCTCGCGCGAGAGGCGCTCGCGGACGTCCTTGAGCAGGTGCTCGACCTTGCGGTGGGTCCAGCCGGCGTCGGGCCGCAGCTCCATCAGCTGCTCGGCCACCTGCTGGCGGGTGAGCGGCTGCGGGTCGGACTCGTGCAGCAGGTACCGCTGCCCCAGCAGCACCAGCGCGAGCCGCTCGTCGGGCAGGAGGCGCCAGGTCTTCGGCGGGTCGGTGAGGGCGTCGTGCCTGGTCAGCGGGCGCTGGCCGTCCGAGCCGGCGACGAACAGCTCCAGCAGGTGCTCGCGGCCGCGGGTGCCGGGCACGAACAGCGGCGTGTAGCCCTCGGCGAGCGGCAGCGACTCCTCGGCGGCGAACAGCCACTGCGAGCCGGGCAGCCGGATCGGCAGCTTGCCGGTGTTGCTCACCCACCACTGGCCGTGCTGGTGGGTCAGCATGCCGTGCTGGCGGCTGACCCGGCGGTCGTCCTCGCCGATGCAGACGTGCACCTCGGGCTTGTTGCGGCCGAAGACCACCGTGCGGCCCTCGCTCGGGCCGACCGTGATGCCGCCGCCGATGGCCAGCGCGTAGATCGCGCCCGGCGCCGAGCGCGGTATCCCGAACGCGAGGCTGTCGTGCGTCCTCGGGAGGCGTCGGCCCTCCACCGCCAGCGTGTCCACATGTCCTCCTCGCCCGGGGCCTTCAGTATGCGGCCGGTTGCCCGGGACCCCTCCCGGATCTACCTGCTCCGCAGCTCGAAGGCCATGAGGGTGGCACCAACCTGCACCGTTCCCGGCGTGTGCGGGGGGCTCGCCAGCTCGTGGGCCTCGGCCATCAGGTCGCCCAAACGTTTGCGGACGTCGGCCCACTGCTCGGGGGTGAGCCACAGGTCGGCGTCGGTGACGACCGCCGCGGAGTCCGGCAGCCGGTCGGCGACCCGCAGCCGGAGGTTGGTGATCAGCGCCTCGAGGAGCAGCGGCGAGGAGTCCCGGCGGTCGGACAGCGGGCTGCCCTTCACCGTGCGGTAGAGCCGTTCCCGGCCGCCGCGCTTGGGCCGGACCTCGGTGAGCTGGACCAGGCCGGCCCGGTCGAGCGTGCGCAGGTGCTGGCTGGCGAGGCCGTGGGAGATGCCGAGCTCGGCCGCGAGGGCGGCGGCGGACAGCGGGCCGCTCCACATCATCGACAGCATCCGCAGCCGGGTGGGATGGCCGAGGGCGCGCAGGACGGGGTCTACTTCCATCGACCGAGTATCCCACCCCCTAGTGATTGCTAGGGTGTCGTCGTGGACTTTCGTCGGATGTGGCTCGCGGACGCGATCAGCCAGCTGGGGACCCGGATGACGTTCCTCGCCGCACCGCTGGTCGCCGTGCTGTCGCTGCACGCGTCGGCGTTCGAGGTGGCGCTGGTGCGCGCGTTCGAGTCGCTCGGGGCGCTGCTGTTCGGGCTGGTGGCGGGCGCGTGGATCGACCGGGTGCGGTGCCGGCCGGTGCTGCTGGTCACCGACCTCGGCCGGTTCCTGGTGCTGCTGTCGATCCCGGCGGCGGCGCTGGTCGGGGTGCTCTCGCTGGGGCACCTGTACGTGGTGATGTTCGTGGTCGGCTCGCTGTCGATCTGGTTCAACGTCGCGCACCAGTCCTACCTGCCGCGCCTGCTGCCGGCCGACCAGCTGGTGTCGGCGAACGCGAAGCTGTCGGCCAACACGTCGGTCGCCGCGCTCGCCGGCGCCAGCGTGGGCGGCTTCCTGGTCCAGCTGCTCACCGCGCCGCTGGTGTTCACCGTGGACGCGGTGAGTTTCCTGTGGTCCGCGGCGTGGATCCGGTCGGTCCGGCACCGCGAGGAGCGCCCGCCCCGGCGGCCGGACCGCCATCTCGGCCGGGAGATCGCCGCCGGCCTGCGGTTCGTGGTGCGGCAGCCGCTGCTGCGGGCGATCGCGGGCAACACGGCGACGTTCGTGCTGTGGCAGTCGGCGCACTCGGCGGTGACCGTGGTGTTCCTGGTGCGCGAGATCGGGTTGTCGGCCGGGGTGATCGGCCTGATCAGCACGGTCGGGCTGGTCGGCGCGCTGCTGTCCTCGGCGGTCACCGGCCGGCTGACCGCGCGGTTCGGCCAGGCCAGGGTGTTGGTGGCGGCGGGGGTCGCGCTGGGGCCGGGCTATGTGGTGTCCGTGTTCACGACGCCGGGCTGGGGGCTCGCCTGGTTCGTGGCGAGCTCCGCGGTCGCGAGCTTCGGCATCGTGCTGATGGGGGTCACGGAGATGACGTGCCGCCAGGTCGTCTGCCCGCCGGAGCTGCTGGGGCGGGTGAACGCGACGATGGAGTTCACGATGTGGGCGGTGATGCCGGCCGGGGCGGTCCTCGGCGGCGGGCTGGCGACGTGGCTCGGGCTGCGGCCGACGATCCTGGTCGCCGGCGTGGGGACGTGTTTCGCCGCGCTCTGGCTGGTGTTCTCGCCACTGCGCCGGATGCGTGACTTCCCGGCGGCCTAGAACTGTCGGACCCCTGTGCCATCGTCTTGGTCATGGCACCTGACCTGCGCCTCGAACCCTGGTCCGACGGCGACCTCGAGCTGGAGCTGCGCGGCAACACCGCGGAGATGAAGGTCTTCCTGGGCGGCGAGGAGCCCGCCGACGCCATCGTCGCGCGCCACAAGCGGTTCCTCGAGCTGCCGGTCACCGGGGCCGGCCAGATGTTCCGGATCGCGTTACCCGACGCTCCCGGGGTCGGCAGCGTCGGCTACTGGGAGCGCGAGTGGCAGGGCGAGCAGGTCTACGAGATGGGCTGGCACGTGCTGCCGGAGTACCAGGGCCGCGGCCTGGCCAGTGCCGCGGTCCGGCTCGCGGCCGCCCACGCCAGGACGCACGGGCGACACCGTCACGCCCACGCGTACCCGAAGGTGGTCAACGGCCCGTCCAACGGCGTGTGCCGCAAGGCCGGTTTCACCCTGCTCGGCGAGGCCGACTTCGAGTTCCCGAAGGGCACGCTCATCCGCTGCAACGACTGGCGCCGCGACCTGCGGGTCGCGGCCGGTATGGAGGTGACACAGGCCAGTGGCCACGAGGTATGACGTGCGGCCCGCGGTCGCCATCGCGGTCGCCATCAACGACGGCATGGCGCACGAAGTCTGTCGGTGCCGGTCGCTAGCTTTGGCCGCATGCAGACCGTGATGCTGCCGGGCGTCGATCTCGCCGGGCTCGAGGACGCCGCCGGGCCCACGTCCTACGCGAGGGGCGCCACCTACGCGCGGCAAAACGCCGTCATCACGATGCGGTGGGACGAGTCCGAGAGCGCGATACGCGGGCGCGTCCACGGCCGGCTGGGCGACTTCTACACGACCACCGCCTACCTCAGCTCCGGCAGCGGGCCGGCCATGGAGTTCGCGCACGGGGAGTGCAGTTGTCCGGTGGGACTGGACTGCAAGCACGTGGTGGCGCTGGTGCTGACCGCGGCGGGGCACGGCAGCGCGCGGGTCGCCTCGAGCCGACGCCCCCAGCCGGCGAACTGGGCGCAGTCACTCGACTCGTTGCTCGACACGTGGGCCGCCGATGAGCGTGGCCGGCGGGCGGCCACACCGCTGGCGGTCGAGCTGACGCTGCCCGCCGACGCACCGAGAGCCGGGCTCACCGCGACGCCGAAGGTGTTCGCCCGGCTGGTGCGCCGCGGCCGGAACGGCTGGGTGGCCGGCGCGTTGAGCTGGTCGAAGCTCGGCGAACTCCGCTACCAGGGCGAGTTCGTCGCCACGCAGGTGCGGCTGCTCCATGAGCTCTACGCCCTGTACCGGTCGGGCGGAAGGCACGTCGGGTACTACTCCGGCGACGAGCGGTACCTCGATCTGTCCAGTTTCGACAGTGCGCGGCTGTGGTCGATGCTGGACGAGGCCGACGAGATCGGTGTGCGGCTGGTGCACGGGCGCACGCGGCTGGGGGACGTGGACCGGTACGGCTCCGCTCGGCTGCTTCTGGACGCCACCCGCGACCGACCGGATGGGCCGCTGGCGATCAGTCCGGTGATCAGGGTGGACGGGGAGGCCGTGGATCCCGCACCGGTCACGTTCATCGGCTCGCCCGGCCACGGAGTGGTCTACGTCGACCGCGCGGAGATGCAGGCGTCCACCGATCACCGCGAGTGGCGCCTCCGGCTCGCCAGGCTCGACGAGACCGTGCCCCAGCGGTTGCAGCAGATGGCGCTGGACAACCGTCGGCTCGAGGTTCCCGCCGCCGAACAGCCCAGGTTCGGCACCGACTACTACCCGCGGCTGCGGCACCTGGCCACGATGATCTCCTCCGACGACTCGTTCACGCCGCCCACGATCTCCGACCCGTTGTTGCTGCTGCACGCGCGATACGGCGCCGGCCACCAGCTGGATCTGCGGTGGGAGTGGACCTACGAGGTAGGCGACGCGCGGCTTCGGGTCCCGCTGGACGGTCCCGTCGCCGGCTACCGCGACACCGCCGCCGAGCACGCCGTGCTCGTCGGCCTCGACGACGTCCCGCTGGAGCGGTTCGGGTTGCGCACCACCGGCGCGCGGCCGACCCTCGTCTCACCCACCGCGCTGCGGGGCATCGACACGATGCTGTTCACCACCGAGGTGATGCCGCTGCTCGGCCGGCCCGGGGTCGTCGTGGAGATCGACGGCGACACGGCCGACTACCGCGAGGTGAGCGACTCGCTGTCGATCGGCGTGTCCACCGATGACGTGCCGGGAGAGACCGACTGGTTCGATCTCGGTGTCACCATCACCGTCGAGGGGCGGGAAGTACCGTTCCTCGACGTGTTTCTCGCGCTCGCCAGGGAACAGTCACACCTGCTGCTGCCCGACGGCGCCTACTTCTCCCTGGAGAAGCCCGAACTGCAGGCACTGCGCCGGCTGATCGAGGAGGCGCGCGCGCTGCAGGAGTCGTCCGACGGCACGCTGAAGATCAGCCGGTATCAGGCCGCGTTGTGGGACGAGCTGACCCAGCTCGGCGTGGTCGACCGGCAGGCGGCCGCCTGGGAGCGGCAGGTGAACGGCCTGCTGTCGCTCGAGTCCGTTGATCGCAAAGACGTGCCGACCACGCTCACCGCGCACCTGCGTCCCTACCAGGTGGACGGGTTCGGCTGGCTTGCCTTCCTGTGGGAGTTCCAGCTCGGCGGCATCCTGGCCGACGACATGGGCCTCGGCAAGACGCTGCAGGCGCTGGCGCTGATCTGCCACGCCAAGCAGTCCGGAGCCACCAGTGCCCCGTTTCTGATCGTTGCCCCGACGAGCGTCGTGCCCAACTGGGCGGCCGAGTCCGCGCGGTTCGCCCCCGGGCTCAACGTAGTGTCCATATCGGACACACTGCGGCGGCGCGACCAGTCCCTCGCGGAGGCGGTTGCCGGCGCGGACGTGGTGGTCACCACCTACACACTGGTGCGGCTGGACATCGACGCCTACGCGGACATGTCGTGGGCCGGACTGATCATGGACGAGGCGCAGTACGCCAAGAACCACCAGTCGAAGGTCTACCAGTGCCTGCGCCGGCTGCCGGCACCGGTCAAGCTCGCCATCACCGGAACGCCGATGGAGAACAACCTGATGGAGCTGTGGTCGCTGCTGTCGATCACCGCGCCGGGCCTGTTCCCCAGCCCGACCCAGTTCCGCGACTACTACGCCCGCCCGATCGAGAAGCAGGGCGACGCCGACCTGCTCGCGCAGCTGCGGCGGCGGGTCAGGCCACTGGTCAAGCGGCGCACCAAGGAACAGGTCGCCGCGGATCTGCCCGCCAAGCGAGAGCAGGTCCTCGAGGTGGACCTGCATCCGCGACACCGCAAGCTCTACCAGACCGTGCTCCAACGCGAACGGCAGAAGGTCCTCGGCCTGATCGAGGACATGAACCGGAACCGGTTCACGATCCTGCGGTCGCTGACGCTGCTACGCCAGCTGAGCCTGCACGCCGGACTCGTCGACGACAAGCACCACAACCTTCCGTCCGCCAAGATCGACACGCTGGCCGAGCAGCTCCGGGAGGTGACCGGCAGCGGCCACCGCGCACTGGTGTTCAGCCAGTTCACCGGTTTCCTGGCCACCGTGCGGGCGCGGCTGGACGCCGACGGCATCGAGTACTGCTATCTCGACGGCAAGACCAGGAACCGGCAGGAGGTGTTGCGGCGCTTCAAGGACGGCACGGTGCCGGTGTTTCTGATCAGTCTCAAGGCGGGCGGGTTCGGGTTGAACCTCACCGAGGCGGACTACTGCTTCCTGCTCGACCCGTGGTGGAATCCCGCGACCGAGGCACAGGCCGTGGACCGGACCCACCGCATCGGGCAGACCCGCAACGTCATGGTGTACCGCCTGATCGCCAAGGACACCATCGAGGAGAAGGTGATGGCGTTGAAGGCCAGGAAGGCGGCGCTCGTCACCAGCGTCATGGACGACGGCAACGTGTTCGGCACCGGCCTGGACGTGGACGACATCCGCGGCCTGTTCAGCTGAGACCCACTCGGGCCCCCGGCTGGGCACGGGAGGCTTCACCAGCGACAATGGATGCCGTGCAGCCCGCGGTCGCCGTCAACGCCCTGCGGATCGGCCCGTACCAGGTCGACCCGCCGGTGGTGCTCGCCCCGATGGCGGGCATCACCAACGTGGCGTTCCGCCGGCTGTGCCGCGAGTACGGCGCCGGCCTGTACGTGTGCGAGATGATCACCGCCCGCGCGATCGTCGAGCGTGATCCCAAGACCCGCCACATGATGACCTTCGACGCCACCGAGTCGCCCCGGTCGATGCAGCTCTACGGCGTCGACCCGGCCACCATGCGGGAAGCCGTCAAGATCATCATCGGCGAGGGCCTGGCCGACCACGTCGACACGAACTGGGGCTGCCCGGTGGCGAAGGTGTGCCGCAAGGGCGGTGGCGCGGCGCTGCCGTACAAGCGGCGGCTGTTCGCCAACATCATCGCCGCGTGCGTCGAGGCCGCGGCGCCGCACGGCGTGCCGGTCACGGCCAAGTTCCGGGTGGGCATCGACGACGAGCACCACACGTACCTCGACGCCGGCCGCATCGCCGAGGCCGAGGGTGCCGCGGCGGTGGCGCTGCACGCGCGGACGGCCGCCCAGCGTTACTCGGGCCAGGCCGACTGGACGCACATCGCCCTGCTCAAGGAGGCGGTGACGTCGATCCCGGTCCTGGGCAACGGCGACATCTTCACCGCGGGCGACGCCCTGGCGATGATGACCAAGACGGGCTGCGACGGCGTCGTGGTCGGCCGCGGGTGTCTCGGCCGGCCCTGGCTGTTCGGCGAGCTGCAGGCGGCGTTCGCCGGCGAGCCGGTGCCGGCGGGTCCCAACCTCGGCGAGGTGGCGCGGGTGCTGCGGCGGCACGCCGAGTTGCTGGTGGAGCACGACGGTCCGGACAAGGGCCTGCGCGACCTGCGCAAGCACATGGCGTGGTACTTCCTGGGCTTCCCGGTGGGCGCGGACCTGCGCCGCAAGCTGGCGATGGTCACCACGATGTCCGAACTGGACTCGTTGCTGTCCCAGTTGAACCCCGAAGCCCCGTTCCCGGCGGCGGCCGAGGGGCCCCGTGGGCGTCAGGGTTCGCCGGGCAAGGTGACGCTGCCGTACGGGTGGCTCGACGATCCGGACGACCCGTCGGTGCCGCTGGGCGCGGACCTGATGCACTCCGGCGGCTGAGTCATTTGCGGCAGGTGGCGCCCCGCAGCGCGACGGGCGCGCTCTCGTAGACCCGGTCGATGTCGGTGGCCTGGATCATGAAGCAGTACTTGCGCCCGGGCTCGATGTCGATGGTCAGCGAGTTCTTGCGCTGGGCGAGGTAGTACTGCGGCGGTTTCCCGTCCGCCGCCACGACCACGGCGAAGTCGAGCTCGCGCGAGCTGCGCCACCTGAGCTCGACGTGGTCGGTCTTGTCCACGGGTTCGGCAAGCTCGATCCGCACGTCCCCGAGAGTCGCCCCGGTGTCCCCCGGCGCCCGCTCACTGGAGGCGAGCTCGTCCGGCGCACTGCCGAGGATCAAGAAGAGCACCAGAGCGACGACCCCGACAAGAACCCCCGCGGCGATGCCGGCCTGAACCCAACCCCACCGCCACCCCCGCCCGCCCGAGCCCCCGACCTCGTCGTGCCCGGGCAACCCGCCGTGTCCCCGAGGAAAGTCGTCCTCCTCGAAGACACGAGTCCGCGGCGCCTCGTCGGCGGCCGCCCAGTAACCGTCGCCGGCCCCACGCTCGCGCGTCGACGGCAGGTCGGCATCCGGTTCCCGCACCGGTGACTCAGCGGGCGAGTCCGGATAGGACGGTGGCAGGTGCGGCCACCGCGGCGCCTGCGGCGCGGACGCCTGCGGAGACATCGCCTGGGGAGGCGGTTGCGGCAGGTGGTGCTGCTGAACCACCTGCTGCGAAGGCGGCCAAGGTGGCGGCGGCATGGACGGGAACGGCACCGGCCGCGGCCGCACCCCTGCCGCGACCGGAGGCTGCGGCGGAGCAGCCGGGCCATGGGGCCCGGGAGTCATCTCCGGCGCCACCGATGGACGCGAGCCCAGCCCCGGCCCCGAAGCCGGGTAGGGCGGCGCGGCACTCGCTGCCGACTGGGGCGGAGCCGAACCGGGCATACCCGGCTGGGCCCGCAGGCCAGCCGCGGCCGATCGCGACGACGCCGATCCGGAACCGGCCGGCTGGGGCACCGCCGGCTCGGGCACGACCGGCTGAGGCACGACCGGCTGGGGCACGGTCGGCTGGGGCACAGCCGGCTGAGGCACGACCGGCTCGGGGACGACCGGCTGAGGCACAGCCGGCTGGGGCACAGCCGATTCGGGCGTTACTGGCTGGGGCGGCAGGGCGGCCACCGCCGGCTGAGGCAGCGGCGGCGCCGAAGACGGGGTGGAAGCCGGCGGAACGGGCGGTGTCGATTCGGGCGCAGCGGGCTGCGCCGAAGCCGACCGCAGCGGACCCGGACCGGCCGCAGCCGGCAGGCCACCCCGTGCCGATTGCGGCGGAGCCGGCTGGGGCGGAGCCAGCGGCGCCGGCTGGGCCGGAGCCGGCGGCGCCGACTGGGGCGGATCAAGTGCCGCCGACTGGCCCGGAGCAGACAGGACCGACTGAGGCGGAGCCGACTGGAGCGGAGCAGGCAGGGCCGACTGAGGCGGAGTAGGCGAAGCAGGCTGAGCCGACTGAGGCGGAGCCGACTGAGCCGCTGTAGGCGGAACAGGCAGGGCCAACCGAGGCTCGGCCAACTGGGGCTGCGCCGACTGGGGCTGCGCAGGCGGTGCAGTAGGCCGGACCGCAGTAGGCCGGACCGCAGTGGGCCGGGCTGGCTGGGGCGGCGGGGCCGGAGGTAGGTGGGGTGGGGCTGGTCGCGCGGCGGGTGGTGCTGGGCGGGGTGCGGCGCCGACCATCTGAGGTGGCGTGGTCGGGACCAGCTGGGGTTGCGAGGTCGGCGCTGGGTGGGGTTGCGAGGTCGGCACCGCGTGGGGCGTGGAGGTCGGCGCTGGGTGCGGTGGCGTGGTCGGCGCTGGGTGGGGCCGTGTCGGGACCGGGTGTTGTGCGGCGGTGTGGGGTATCTGGGCGAAGTCGTCGAACTCGTCGTGGGGTGGGGGTGGCGGGGCGTGAGGTGCCGGCGGCAGGGCGGGGACCATCGCCGGGGAGGCGAAGTCGTCGAAGTCTTCTTCGGGGTGGGGGGGTGGGGTGGGCAGCAAGGCCGTCAGGTGGGCGACCACCTGCGCCGCGTCCGGGGGGCGGTGGGCCGGGTCGGTCGCGAGCAGGCGCGCCACCAGCGTCGTCAGGGCCACCGGGATGTCCTTGGCGTTGATGGCCGGCACGGGCTCGCCCAGGATGCGCAGTACGCGTTCGCCCGGTTGTTCGCCCAGGCGGCCGGGGTGCGGGGTGCGGCCCGCGAGCGCGTAGTGCAGCAGGGCGCCCAGGCCGTACAGGTCCGTGCTCTCGTTCAGCACCCCCGTGCGCAGCGTCTCCGGCGGCAGGAACTCGATCGCGTGCAGCGGGTCCCTCGCCAGGGCCTGGCGCAGCGTGATGCCGAAGTCGGCGACCGCGGGGGTGCCCGAGGCCCGGAACAACACGTTGTGCGGCGACATGCCGCCGTGAACGATCCCGGACTCGTGCGCCGCGGCCAGCGCGGTCGCGATCGCCCGGCCCAGGGTGACCGCTTCCGCGGCCGGCAGGGGGCCGTGCCGGTCCACCACCGACGCCAGGGACCGCGCGCACAGCTCCATCCGCAGCGCGGGCTCTCCACCGGACAGCTCATCAACCGCGTCCACCGGCAGGATCGAGCCGATCCGGCGCAGGCCGGACAACACCGCCTGCTCCTTGGTGAACGCCGCCATCGTCCGCTTGTCGAACCGCTTCGGGAACACCTTGTACGCCACCGGCGCGCCATCGCGGTGTCCGGAGTAGACAGTCGCGACCGGACCGTCACCGACCCGGCTCAGCTCCGTGACCGACACGGCCATCAGCGGACCCGGTCCAGGTAGGCGCAGCTGTTCAGCAGCAGCTCACGCACATCACCGAGGAGCCCGTCCAGCAGGTCCACAACGGACACCGGCGCGCCGAGCCCCGCCGCGACCTTCTCCCGCACCTCGCACGTGTGCCACAGGCTCGGCGCGAGGTGTCCCCATTGCCACAACTCGTATGCCATCGCGTCCAGCTCGGCCACCGGCGGCAGGCCCGGGAAGCCCACCCGGTACCGGTCGGGCTCGGACGGCGAGTTCCCCAAACCGACCAGCAACGGCCGCAGCCGGTAGGACTCCGCGAACCGGCGCGGCTCGTCCGCCACCACGAGCGCGCCCAGCGCCACCAGCCGGTCGACCGCCGCGGGCCCACCCGGCAACGAGCTGTCGGCGGCCAGCGCGAGCACATCGGACACCGCCCACGCCCGCCGGCCGTTCTCCGCGGTGCCGTGCGCCAGGACCCAGACGCCGAACTCGTCCGCGCTCAGCAGCCGGTGCTCGAGGCCGACCCGCACGACATGCTGCCCGTGGGCCGGGCGCTCTCCCATGTAGTGGCCGACCGGGAAGACCGTCATCGCACGCCCTCGATCCGCACGTCGAGGCACGCCACCCGCGCCACCAGCAGCTGGTGCAGCGACCCGAGCGCCCCCGCGAGCACCCGCGCCGGGTCCGTCACGTCCGCGTCGTCCGCCCCGGCCCGCGTGGCCACCTCGGCCGACTCGCGGCACGCCAGCCACAGGTCCGGCGACAGGTGCGCCCACTGCCACAGGTCGAACAGCGCGCCGGTCATCATCACCAGCGGCTGGTACAGCAGCCCCACCGAGAACAGCCACGGCTCCTCGGCCGTGTTGCCGAGCCCCAGCGCGAGCGGCAGCAACCGGTGCGCGGCCGCGAACCGCTGCGCGGAGTCCGGCGTGACCTCCGCCAGCAGCCCGCGATCGCGCAGCGCGGCGACCGCGTCCGGCGAGGACAAGGGCGAGGACAGGTCCGCCGGCGTGCACGAGACGGTGTCCCCGGAGGGAATGCCGTGCGCCAGCGACCAGACCTGGAACTCCTCTGTGGACAGTTCGACGATCTCCGCGCCGAGCCGGACCTGCCGCACCGCGGCAGCGCCGTCGCCCGGGTGGAAGGCACCCAGGTCGTGGCCGACCGGCAGGACGATCGCCGCCACGAGCTCCACCTCCGTGTCCGCTAGCTGCCGACCCCGTTCCCCGGTCGGGTCTGTCCAGTCATCGTAAGTGCGCCCACCGGAACCGGTGGACCCGTCGGCATGTTGCTGCCGCCGGTCGCGGAAACGGAGCTGACATGAACACCACTGGCCTGGTCCGGGTGACGGTGGCCGCGCCGGCCCGGCGGATCGACCTGGCCCTCCCGGAACGCTCCCCGCTCGCCGAGCTCCTCCCCGCCCTGCTCGGGCACGCAGGCGAGGATCTCGCGGACGCGGGCGCCACCGCGGGCGGCTGGGTGCTGCGCCGCGCGGACGGCACCGTGCTCGAGCCGGCCCGCACGCTCGCCGCGCACCGGGTGCGTGACGGCGAGGTCCTGCACCTGACCCAGGCGCACACGGACTGGCCGGAGCTCGAGTACGACGACCTCGTCGACGCGATCGCCACCGGCTCGTCCCGGCTCGGCACCACCTGGGGCCCGCGGCACACCAGGGCCACGGGCCTCGCGCTGGCCGCACTCGCGACCGTGCTGTGCCTGGTCGCGGTGCTGCGGGCCGGGCCGCCGTGGTCCGGGCCCGGCGGGTGGGCGCTCGGCGCGGCCGCGTTGCTGCTGTCCGCCGGCGTGCTGCTGGCGAGGACCGGCGGCGACGCGGGTGCGGGCGCGGTCACCGCGCTGACCGCGCTGCCGTTCGCGTTCGCCGGCGGCGGGCTGGTGCTGGCCGGCGACCGCGGGTTCGCCGACCTGGGCGCGCCGCACCTGCTCGCCGCGTGTGCCGCGCTGCTGCTCGCGTCGATGGTGGGGCTGTTCGGTGTGGTGGACAGGGCCGCGTTGTTCGTCGGCGGCGGGACGGTGGGCGTGCTCGGCGTGGTCGGCGGCTGGCTCGCCACCTGGGACTCGCTGGAGGGCTACGAGGCCGCCGCGCTCGTCGCCGGTCTCGGGCTCGCGTTCTCGCCGATGCTCGCGCCGCTGTCGCTGCGGCTGTCCCGGGTGCCGATGCCGGTGCTGCCCCGCGGCGCCGCCGACCTGCTGCGTGACGACCCGCAACCGCCGCGCCGGCTCGTCTACGCGGCCGTGCTGCGGGCGGACAGCCTGCTGTCGGGCATGGTCGGCGGCCTCGCGATCGTCGCGAGCCTGTGCCAGTGGCTGCTGATCCGCAGCGACAGCACCGCCGGGACGATCCTCGTCTGCCTGCTCACCGCCGGGTTCCTGCTGCGTGCCCGGCTGTACCCGATCGTCCGGCAGCGGCTGCTGGTGCTCGGCGCGGGCGTGGCCGGCGCGGTGTGCCTGGTGGTGGACCCGCTGATGGCCGACCGCACCGAGCTGCTCGCGATGACCGGGCCGGTGCTGCTGCTCACGGGCGCGGTGGTGGCGATGCTCGGGTTGCTGCACAGCACCCGCAAGCCCAGCCCGTACCTCGGCCGGTACGCGGAGATCCTGGAGGTGCTCGTGATGCTGGCGATCCTGCCGGTGCTGTGCTCGGTGCTCGGGCTGTACGGCTACGTGCGCGGGCTGGGGGGCTGACATGGCGTCCAAGCGCGACCAGCTCCACGCCTACCAGTTCCTGGTGCAGCGCACGGTTTCCGCGCTGGTGACCAGGGAGACCGACCCCGAGCAGCCGCCGTTCCGCCGGCCGGGCAACGCCGCGTTCGGCGGGCTGGCGCTGGCCGTGATCGCGCTGGCGGCGGTCGGCGTCTACGGCATCCTCGTGCCGGGCGGCAACGACTCCTGGCGCGACGGCAAGTCCGTGGTGGTCGAGAAGGAGACCGGCACCCGCTACGTCTACCTCGACGAGCGGCTGCACCCGGTCGCGAACTACACCTCGGCGCTGCTCGCGATCGACAGCAGCGCGAAGACCGTGACCGTGTCGCGCAACTCGCTGATGGGCGTACCGCGCGGGCCGCGGATCGGCATCCCCGACGCGCCCGACGCGTTGCCCGGCAAGGGCCAGCTGATGAGCGGCGGCTGGACGATGTGCTCGCAGCCGCTGGCCGACCCGACCGGCACGATGGTGCCGCGGTCGGTGCTGATGGTGGCCCAGCAGCCGGCGACCGGGGAGCGGCTCGGTGCGAACGCCGTGCTGCTGACCGCCGGCGAGGAGACCTTCCTGGTGCACAACGGATACCGGCACCGGATCGCGCCCGGTGACCTGACGACGGTGTCGGTGGCGCTGCGGCCGACGCCCGCGCTGCGGGTGAGCCCCGCGGTGGTCGAGGCGCTGCCCGTCGGCCTGCCGCTGCGGCCGATCCCGGTGCCCGGGGCGGGAAAGCCGTCCTCCGCGATCGCCGGGCGGCCGGATCTGCGCGCCGGGCAGCTGTTCGTCACGACGACCTCCCGCGGGGTGCAGCACTACCTCGTCGAGCCGGCGCGGCTGCGCCCGATCACCGAGCTGCAGTACGACATCCAGCGCGCCTTCGCGCCGACGGCGGCCGCGTACCCGGGGTCCAAGCCGGTGGGCCTGCCGCTGGACCTGCTCGACGCGGGCAGCGCGCGCATGGCCACGGTCGCGGCGCCGCGCGCGGCCGACCCGCCGAGCGAGCGGCCGGAGTTCACCTACGGGGCCGACGACGCGACCGTGTGCCTGACGTTCTCCCGACACCGCTTCGTGCCGACGGTGACGATGGAGCCGGCGATGCCCGAGATCGACCCGATGACCGCGACCCCGCGCCGGACCACCGGCGGCACGGCCCTCGCGGACCGGGTCAGCGTGCCGGCGGGACACGCGGTGGTGGTGGAGTCGATGCCGAGCGAGGACGCGCCCCGGGGCACGCTGATGGTGGTGACCGACATGGGGATGAGCTACCCGCTCGCGGACCAGAAGGTGCTCGAGGTGCTGGGGTACGCGGGGATCGAGCCGGTGCGGATGCCGGCGGGCCTGGTGGCCCGCATCCCGATGGGCAGTGGCCTCAGCCACGAGGCCGCGATGCGCCGGTAAGCCTGTCGGTCCAGCAGTCGCTTGCAGACCGGCCAGCCGTCGCGGGCGAGTTGCCTCGTCAGGTCGGCCGCCGGTCAGGGTTTCTCGGTCACCGCGGATCTCCCGCCGGGCGTCTTCGCCGGGCGGCGTGCCGGTTGGGAGCGGCCGGTGGTGGACGACCGCACGTCGACCACCGCACGTCGAGCACCGCCCGGAGCGCTGTCCGTGCCGTCATGACGCCAGACACCCGACGGCCCCGGGAAGGCTCTCCCCGGGGCCGTCGCGCGTTTCTCGTCAGCGGGCCCGGTGGCCCGTCGGGAACGCCTCGGCCGCCACGACCGGGGCGGGGGCCGGCTCCGCTACCTGCCACAGGTCCTCGTCGATGAGTTGGACCGTCGTGGGCACGTCGGACTCCGGTGCGGTGGCGCGGGTGCGGGCCGTGAACGCGTGAAGGTCCGCCTTCCCCGCCTTGCCGCTGAGCACCGCGGGCAGGCCGGGGGTCGGCTCGTCGCGGCGGCGGTTGCGGCCTGGGCGCTGGGCCGCGCCGGAGCCCGGGCCGCCACCGCGGCCACCGCCGGCCGCGGCGCCACCCATCGGCGGCATCATCGGCGGTATGCCGCCACCGGCACCCGTCGTGGACTGGGCGGCGGTCGGACCGCCCTGGGCCGCCGGGGCCGTGCCGGCGGTCGGCACGGGCGGCGTGGAGACGGTCGGCCCCGCGGCCGGGATCGAGCCCGACGCGGCCGAGCCACCGATGCTGACGCCCGGGATCCGGCCGCCACCACCGAAACCGCCACCTCCGCCACCACCACCGCCGCGGATGCCGGCCCCGGGAAAGGCCGGCGGGATCATCGGCATCATCGGCCCGCCACCACCGGGCACGACCGGCGGGCCGAGGGGGGTCGCCGGCGGCAGGGTGGGCGGCGGGATGGTCGGCGCGGCACCGAGCCCACCGGCCAGCGACGGGTCCGGAGCGCTACCGCCACCACCTGCCGGCCCGGCGGGCGACGCGCCCCCCTGCGACGGGCCGGCCCCGGCCTGAGCCGGATTCGCCGCCTGGCCGGGCGCCGCCTGGTTCGCCTGGGTCGCGGTCGACGGGTCGGCGCCGGCAGGACTCTGCGCACCCGGCGCACCCGACGGCGACTGGCCGGGCGACGTGCCGGGCGCACTCCCCGGCGCCGGCGCCTGCTGCTGCCAGTCGCTGCCGCTGCCGGCGCCGCGGACGGCGTTCGCCGCGGCGTCCCAGGTTCCGTCCAGCGCGGTCATCGCCTGGCCGTTGGCCTCCTGGTAGGGCTTCTCGATCGCCCGCTGGATACCGGCGAAGTCCTGGCCGGGGGTGGGTGGCGTGTTGGCGAGGGCCTCCTGCGCCTTCCGGAAGTTCTCCTCGACGATCCGCAGCGTATCCACGATCCCCTTGGCGACGTCCCCCAGCGCCTTGTCGGGCTTGTTCGTCTCGATGTTGCGCGCCCACGTGTCGACCACCTGCTTGGCGTTGCGGGTGTTGCGCACGAACAGGTCCCCGGCCCGGTCCGTCCACTTGGGCTCGACCGCGTCCGTGGCCTTGCCCATCGAGATGCCCGCCTCGTTGATCTCCGTGAACGCCGTGCGCCACATCTGCGCCTTGGCGTTCAGCGCGTCGGTGAGCGTGGCCTCCTTGCGCATGAGGTCGACCTGCGCCTGCAGGGGCATGCTCGCGTAGTCAGCCATTGGTCGCCTCCGGTGCCAGGCAGAGAACGGGCGCGACGATGTTCTGCACCTTGGTCGCGCTCTCCACGTCGGCGGTCATGTAGGTGTTCTTGGAGAAGTCGGCCTTGTTGGCGAACGCCTCGATGCCCTGGTTCGTGTCGCCGCAGAACTTCAGCAGGTGCTCGGTGATGGGCTTGTCCACCGCGTTGAAGTTCTGGCCCCCCTTCATCCCGGACTGGATCTCGTCGGCAGAGGTCGGCATGGCCGGTCCCTGCGCCGGGTAGGTCATCGCACTGGGATCACCTATGAGCGCATTGCTGTTTTCGAGCATCTCTCCTCCTGATCGACTTCACCGACAGTCATTCCGCGGGCGGCAGCCAGGCGAGCTGGACCAACCTCGCCTCACCCCTGCGGCTGATCAACCTGCCGCGCCCGGGCGGCAGCTGCTCCGGCTTGAGACCACCGAGCAGCGGGCCCTCGTCCTTGTGGCCGGACATCATCAGCCCCGTCGCCCCGACGTCCCGGAGCCTGCCGAGGAACGGCTCGTACATCGCCCGGCCGGCACCGCCGATGCGCCGGGTCACCACCACGTGCAGCCCGATGTCGCGGCCCTGCGCCAGCAGCTCCATCAGCGGCATCAGCGGGTTGCTCAGCTGCGTGGTGACGAGGTCGTAGTCGTCGACGAGGACGAACAGCTCCGGCCCCTGCCACCAGCTCCGCCGGCGCAGCTGGTCGGGGGTGACGTCCGGCCCCGGCAGCCGGGCCCGCAGGCCGTTGACCGCGTCCTCGATCAGCTCGGTGGACGTCGCCAGGTCGCTGCCGTAGCCGAGCAGGTGCTCGGTCGTCACCTCGCCGAGCAGCCCGCGCCGGTGGTCGATGACGATCATCCGCGCCTGGTCGAGCGCGTAGGTCGTGGTGATCCGCCGGGCGATCGTGCGCAGGAACGTCGTCTTGCCGCAGTCCCCGTCGCCGAACAGCAGCAGGTGCGGGTCGGTCCCGAAGTCCAGCCGCACCGGGGCGAGGTCCTGCTCGGCGATGCCGACCGCGAGGCGCAGCTGCCGCGGGTCGTCGGTGGGCGCCAGCACCTGGTAGGGCACCCGGGCGGGCAGCATCCGCACCGCGGGCGCCGGCTCCCCGGTCCACGCCCGGCCCACCGCGTCGACCAGGCCGGCCACCCCCGCGGTCAGGTCGCCAGCGGTGCGCTTCCCGTCGACGCGTGGCAGCGCGGTCAGCACCTGGTGCTTGGACCCGGCGAGGCCGCGGCCCGGCGCGTTGTCCGGCACCCGCAGCGCGCCGACCCGGTCGATCGCCGTGTCGATCGGGTCGCCGAGGCGCAGCTCGACCTTGCTGCCGAACAGGTCGCGGATCTGGGAGCGCAGGTCGAACCAGCGCGCGGAGGTGACCACCAGGTGCACGCCGTAGTTGAGCCCGCGGGCCGCGATGCCGACGATCACCTCCTCGAGGTCGTCGAACTCCTTGCGCAGCGTCAGCCAGCCGTCGACGACGAGGAACACGTCGCCGTGCGGGTCGTCGGTGACCGTGCCGTTCGCGCGCAGCTCCCGGTAGGTCGGCATCCCGTCGATGTCCTGCTCGGCGAAGCGCCGCTCGCGCTCGGCCAGCACCGTCGCCACCTCGGCCACCGTCCGCCGCACCGCGCCGACGTTCTGCCGGCCGGCCACGCCGCCGACGTGCGGCAGCCCGCGGACCGAGCCGAGCGCGCCGCCGCCGAAGTCCAGGCAGTAGAACTGCACCTCGCGCGGGGTGTGGGTGAGCGCGAGGCTCGCGATGACGGCACGGATGGCCGTGGTCTTGCCCGACTGCGGACCGCCGACGACGACCGCGTGCCCGGCCGCGGCGGACAGGTCCAGCACCAGCGGGTCGCGCCGCTGGTCCAGCGGCCGGTCCACCACGCCGACCACCGCGCGCAGCGCCCCGTTCAGCGCCTGGTGCGACGCGCGCAGCCCGCGTGCCGGATCGGCCTCGACCCCGCCGAGCAGCTCGTCCAGCGTCGGCGACTCGGCCAGCGGCGGCAGCCACACCTGGTGCGCGGGTGTGCCGCGGCCGGCGAACCGGTCCACGAGGATGTCCAGCAGGCTCTCGCCGATCGCGTCGTCGTCGACCACGTCGGGCTTCTCGTCGGGGTCCGCCTCCAGCCGCGGCGCCACGTAGCTCGTCGAGTACTCGGTCAGCCCCACCGGGTCGGGCCCGCCGTGCGCGGGCGCGCCACCCACCGGCAGCGGGCTGTGCACCCCGGACACGTAGGCGGAGCGGAACCGGGCCATCGGCTCGTCGCCGTAGCGCAGGAAGCCGTGGCCGGGGGCGCGCGGCAGCGAGAACGCGTCGGCCACGCCCAGCACCGTGCGGCTGTCCATGTCGGAGAAGGTGCGCAGGCCGATCCGGTAGGACAGGTGGGCGTCCAGGCCGCGCAGCCGGCCCTCCTCCAGCCGCTGGCTCGCCAGCAGCAGGTGCACGCCGAGCGAGCGGCCCACCCGGCCGATCTGGACGAAGATGTCGATGAAGTCGGGCCGGGCCGACAGCAGCTCGCTGAACTCGTCGATCACCACGAACAGCGACGGGACCTCGGCGAGCGGCGCGCCGGCCGCGCGGGCCTTCTCGTAGTCGCGCAGCGAGGAGAAGTTGCCGGCCGCGCGCAGCAGCTCCTGGCGGCGGACCAGCTCGCCGTTGATCGCGTCGGCCATGCGGTCGACCAGCGGCAGCTCGTCGGCCAGGTTGGTGATCACCGCGCTGGTGTGCGGCAGCCGGTCCAGCCGGGTGAACGTGGCGCCGCCCTTGAAGTCGATGAGCGCGAAGTTCAGCGAGTTCGGCGGGTGGGTGATCGCGAGCGCGAGGACCAGCGTGCGCAGCAGCTCGCTCTTGCCCGAGCCGGTCGCGCCGATCAGCAGGCCGTGCGGGCCCATGCCGTCGAGCGCGGACTCCTTGAGGTCCAGCTCGATCGGGGTGCCGTCGGGGCGGATGCCGAACCGCACCCGCAGCCGGTCCCGGTTGGGCCGTGGCACCCAGGTGTCGGTCGGGTCGAACGCGTACGGGTCGCCGAGGTCGAGCAGCTCCTCGAGACCGAGCTCGCTCGACAGCGGCTGCTCGCCGCGGGCGCCGTCGGTGAGCCGCAGCGGCGCGAGCTGGCGGGCCAGGGCCTCGGCGCTGACCACGGGCAGCGCGTCGGCCGTGCCGAGCTCGATCTCGCCGTCGGCGGTGTTGCTGGTGAGCGTGCCGTCCGGGGCGACGTCGAGCACGACGGCCGACCGGTCCGGGGCCCGCGGCGGCACGGTGGTCAGGTCGATCACCGTGGCGCCCTCGACCCCCGCGCCGGCCATCAGGTGGTCCGAGCCCGCGACCGAGCCGCCGTCGAGCACGACGACGAGGTGCGGCCCGGCGACCCGGGTGGCGCCGTCCTCGGGGTCGAACCGCGGCCGGTTGGCGAGCAGGTCCTCGAGCATCGCCTCGAGCATCGTGATCGTCGGGGCGACGAGCCGGATCGGGCCGAGCGCGTCGGCGCGCTCCGGGTGCAGCGCATGCGGCAGCCACTTGAGCCACTCCCACTCCGCGCGCCGCTGCGGCCCGGCGCAGACGGCGATGCGCAGGTCGTCGGGTGAGTGCAGGGTCGCGAGCTGGGCGATCATCGCGCGGACGAGCGCCGCGGCCGGCTCACCACCGGCCTTGGCGGAGCGGACGTGGATGCGGCTGAACCCGTTGACCGCCATGGCGAGCGGCAGGTCCGGGACGGCCGAGTAGGTGGTGATGAACCGGCGCAGCGCCAGCGCCGAGAGCGGCTCGAGCTGCTCCATCGGCTTGGTGTCCGGCGCGATCAGCGTGGTGGCGAGGCTCTGCCGGCCCAGGCCGATGCGGGCGACCCCGAAGTCGGCGTCGGCGCGGCGGCGTTCCCACAGCCGGTAGCTCGTGGCGACCGACCACAGCGTGCCCGGGTCGGGGTGGAGGTACCAGAGCGCGGTCCGCTGCCGGCGCGCGGTGCGGCCAACCCGGACCCGGTGCTGGGCCAGGCCGCGCAGGTAGAGCCGGCGGGCGTTGCCCATCTCGCGCTTGCTCGGGCCGCCGCCGTTGAGGAACGCGACGCCGACCATCCCGAGCATGGCGACGCCGAACAGGCCGAGGACGACGTAGCGCAGCGCGCCGACCCCGCTCTGGTTGAAGCTGCCGCTGAACATCAGCACCATCGCGGCCATCATCAGGACCATCGGCAGCACCATCAGCGCCTGCGTCCACTGCCGGCCGGGTGGTGCCGGGATCTCCGGCGGCGCCTCGAGCACCAGCTCGCCGGAGGGCATCTCCGGCGCGGACCGGCGCAACGGCCTGCGCACCACTACGGTCGCCACGACTTCCTCCCGCCTCCCGGTTCACTACGGCGATCGTCGCCGCTGGTTGGGGCGTGTGGCCGGTGGTGGCAGGAAGGTGCCGAGGCACCCGCTCGCGCCGTGCCGCGCGGTTAGCGTCGATTTCGTCCAGCTGACCGACGAAGGAGCAGGCAAATGGCCGGAAGCGCGCTGTGGGCCACACCAGAACAGTTGTATGTCGCGTCGAACGCCGCGAAGACGATCGCCGGTGACATCCAGGGCTACGTCGCCCGGGTCAACGGCCAGGTGGCGACGTTGATGGGGTCCTGGAGGGGCACGGCGCCGCCGGCTTTCCAGGCCCAGCACCAGAGTTGGAACGACACGATGACCAAGCTGATCCACGAGCTGGAGCGGGTCAGCGACGCGACCAGGAGGTCCGCCGACGCCCAGCGGACGGCCGACGAGGACTCGACGGCCGCGGTCGGCCGGGTGGGCCCGGGCCCCGTCAGCACGGCACTCGCCGGCTGAGCGCAGGACAGACAACGGAAAGGAGACGACCGTGGGTGAGATCAGGTACGAGTTCGCCGCTCTCGGCGACGGCAACACCGCGTTGAACACGTCGGCGAACGCGATCGCCGACGCGAAGGACACCTGGCGCCAGATGGTCGGCAAGACCCTGGAGAGCTGGCTCGACCAGGCCGGTGGCATCTTCAACGAGCTCGGCGTCGTCTGGGACAGCGCGGCGGCCAAGAACGTCGAGCACCAGGCGGCGCTCGCCCAGGCCGTCGCGCAGTCCCAGACCAACGGGGAGAACGCGCTGGCGCAATGCGTGGCGGCACTCGGCAACTGAGCACCTCCGCAACACGCGGCGGCCCCGGGATCTCCTCCCGGGGCCGCCTTCTCGTGCCCGACCCTCAGTGCCCGACCTCAGTGCCTGACCTGCTCCACGGGGGGCGGCGGGAACAGGAAGATCTCGTCCGGCGGCTCCTCCCGGGGCGTTCCCACCGGCAGCGGGCCGGTCCGGCCGGCGAGCCAGCGCCGGCGCCGGCCGCGCGGCAGGGTCACGGCGAGGATGCCGGCGACCGCGATCGCGAGCACCACCAGGCCCGCGCCGACCTTCGCGCCCGTGCTCGTCCGGTCCCACCACGCGAGCTCGCGCGCGGCGGCCTCGTCCACGGGCGGGTCGGTCACCGCGGGGACGGCCAGCGGTCCCGCGGCGGAGAGCTTCTCGGTCACCGCGCGGTACGGGTCGACCACGCCGGCGCCGTACTCCTGGCTGCCGTGCCCGCCCGGCGCCGGGTCCGCGGTCGCCAGGATCCGCGCGGCGACCTGCGGTGCGGTGAGCTTGGGCCAGGCCGCCCGCACCAGGGCCGCCGTGCCGGCGACGAACGGGGCGGCGAAGCTCGTGCCGGTCCAGTAGGCGTGCCCGGCGACCCGCGCGGCCGCGAGCACGCCCTCGCCCGGCGCGACCAGGTCGACGTAAGGCCCGACCTGGGACCTGTCCGAGCGCACGCCGGCGATGTCGACCGAGCCGACGCCGAGCACCCCGTCGTAGGCCGCGGGGAACGACGTCCCCGGCCCCTGGCCCTGCCGGTTGCCGACCGCGGCGACCAGCAGCGCGTCCTTGGCCCGCGCGTAGGCCACCGCGTCCCGGATGGCCCTGAAGTCGCCGTAGCCCGACAGCGACAGGTTGATCACCCTGGCGCCCTGGTCCGCGGCGTAGCGGATGCCCCGGGCCACCGCGTCCGCGCTGATCGGCGTCGGGTCGCCCTGGTCGTTGAGCTCCTGGTCGGTGATCCGCACGGGCAGGATCCGCGCGCCCGGCGCGACCCCGCGGAAGCCCACTCCGCGCGCGGGCGACGCGGCGATGATCGAGGCGGCCGCGGTGCCGTGCGACTCGCAGGCGAAGTTGCCGGGCAGCTCGCCGACGAGGTAGAAGTCCCGGCCGGGCAACACCTTTCCGCGCAGCTGCGGGTGGTCGGCGTCCACCCCGGAGTCGACCACGGCGACCGTGACGCCGGCCCCGGTGCTGTGCGGCCACGTGCGGTCGAGGTCCAGCAGCCGCTGCGCCCACGGCAGCTCGGGGACCTCGGCCCGGGCGGGCTCGGGGTCGTGGCAGGCGCCCTGCGGCGGGGCGGCCCAGGCGGGCGCGGGCATGCTCACCGCGAGCGCCGCCAGGACGACCGCGACGGCGGTGCTGGTTCGGCTCATGATGTCGAATGATGTGCGGTCCTCCCGCCGTGCGGCCCGGGGTGGCCGGAACCGGTCAGGGCCGCCCGCGCCCGCCGCGCGCCGGACATGCTGAGTGTCCGGAAGCGACGGTGGGAGGCGCGATGGACCTGCTCGCCGGCGGCCTGTCGGGTCGCCTCGCCGAGTACGAGCGGCTGGCCGAGCAGGTCGCCGCCATGCGCGCGGGGATCCAGGACGTCCGGGCCACGGAGTTCTCCGCCGACGGGCTGGTCACCGCGGTCGTCGGGGGTCGCGGGGAGCTGCTCGAGCTGGAGCTGGACCCGCGAATCTACCGCGACCAGAACGCGGCCGCGCTGGCCGAGTCCATTGTGGACACCGTGCACGCGGCGGCCGCGACGGCGGAGCGCGAGGCGGTGCGGCTGGCCAAGAAGCTGCTGGCGGGCTCGGCCGGTTCGGACCGCGACGTCGACCCGATGTTCGACCCGGCGTCGCACCTACTGCGGCGAAGGGGGTAGCGGCCATGGACGGGATCAGCCGCGACGGCGCCGGCATCGACATGTTTCCCGAGGAGACCGAAGCGGTGATGTCGCAGCTCGGTACCGCGGGGGCCGCCCTGCACACGGCGTGGCAGGGGAAGCTGGGCGAGATCGCCGCGCTGGACAGCCAGCTCGGGCGGGGCCCGCTGGGCGAGGCGGCGGAGCGGGACTACACGCCTGTCGTGGACAACGTCGTCGGGAACATGAACGACCTGAAGTCGCGGGTGGAGAACAAGGTCGACATCGGGCACCGGGCCGTGCGGCTCTACGTGGAGCAGGACCGGGCCAGCAAGCAGAACTTCGACAAGACGTAGCCCCTCGCCATGGGGATGCAGAAGCCCAGCAACGAGCTGGTCGCCGAGCTGGACAGGATTCTCCTGTGGTCGTGGTGGCCGCCCGACGACGAGGACGTCGCCTACCAGCTCGGTGACCGCTGGCGCGAGGCCGCGGAGCTGGTCGAGCAGGGCGCGGCGAAGCTCGACACGTGGGTCGCGCGGGTGACCGACGTCTGGGGCGACGTCGCCGGCGTGCAGTTCCGGGACGACGCCAAGGCCTACGGCGAGGACTACCGCACGTTCGCCAAGCAGATGCGGATGCTGTCGGAGTTCGCAAAGGCCTACGGCGACCAGGTCAAGAAGGCCAAGGACGACATCAAGGTCGAGATCGGCGTGAACCTCGCCCTGTTCGTGGCTTTCTCCATGATTCCCGGCGGTTTCCTCGCGGGCCGGCTCGCCCACGGTGTCGCGTCGGAGATCACCGCGCTGCTCGTCGGCCGCGCCGCCGCGGGGATCGGCAGCAAGCTCGCCGGTGGTCTGGTGAAGCTGGGCGTCGAGACGGCGAAGGAGATGTTCGACGAGGCCACGGTCAACGCGCTCCAGCAGGGCGTCGCGAACGTCCGCGGCACCCGCAAAGGCTTCGACCTGGCGGAGCTACGCGACGCGACGATCACCGGCGGGGTGGGCGGGGTACTCGGTGAGGGCCTCTCGGGCGCCACCAAGCTCGGCGCGAAGGCCCTGAACAAGGCGGGCGTGCCGACCCCGTCCCTGCCGAACAACCACCCGGGGATAGCCGTGCAGGCCTTCGGGAACAACGCGGTGACGTCGCCGACCGCCGGCTACCTCGTGGAGAACCACGACAACAAAGAGGCCCTCACGAACGTGGGCGGCTACGTCAACGCCATCAAGGAAAACGGTGTCGGCGCCGGCGTCCTGGGGGCCGCCCGAGCGAACTCCGTGCATGCGGCGGAGCAGGTGAACCCACTGCGCACCACCCCGTCGAGTGACGGCGGTGGGGGTGGCAGCGGTGGCGGACCGGCCTCACCCGGGGCCGACCCGCCGACGCCGCGTGGTCAGCCGCCGTCCGCCGCCGGTGGGGCCGGTGGGGCCGCCGCGGGGCCGGGGCCTGGCGATCCTGTCGCCGCCGGCACGGGCACACAGAGCACCGGCGCAGGCGCCGGGGCGGCAGCGGGCGCCGCGAGTGGCGCGAGCGCCGCCGCTGGAGGGCCCGGCGCACCCGCGGCCGCCGACCCCGGGGTGGCCGCTGACCCCGGGACAGCCGCGGCGAGTGGCGGCGGCGCAGCGAGCGGAGGGGGTGGGGCCGGCAGCGGCGGCACGGCAAGCGGCGCGGCAAACGGCGGCCCAGGCGCAGCCGCGGCGGGTGGCGGCGGCGCGGCAAGCGGAGGCCCCGGCGCGGCCGGTGGCGGCGCGGCAGGTGCGGCAGGTGGCGGCGGCTCGTCCGGAGGCGGCGGAGGCCCGACCGCAAGCGCAGCGAGCGGAGGCCCTGGGGCAGCCGCGGCCGGAGGCGGTGCGGCAAGCAGCGGCCCGGGTGCGGCCGCGGCCGGTGGCGGTGCGGCAAGCGGAAGCGACTTGGGCGCGGGCGCGGCGAGCGGTGGCACCGGAGCGGCCAGCGCCGCTGGCCCAGGGTCAGGCGGTGGCCCAGGCGGTGGCCCAGGCGGTGGCCCAACCGCGACCGCCGGCGGTCACCCATCGACCGGTGGCGGTCCGGGAGGGGGCGGACCAAGCGCAACCCCCAACGGTCATGGACCGACCGGCGGCGGCCCCAGTGGAGGCGGACCGGGGGCCACCACGGGTAGCAGCCCAGGAACAACCAGTGGTGGCCCAGGCAGCGGCGGACCTGGCGCGACCGGCAGCGGACCGGGCACCGCCAGCTCCGGCGGCCCGAGTGCACAGAGCCCTGCAGGCGGCGGTCCCGGTGGGGGCGGGCCGGGGGGAGGCCCGAGTGGCGGCGGGCCGGGCGGAGGTGCCACCCACACCGGACCAGCCGACGGAAGCGGACCACCCGCCGGCCCGGACGGAAACGGCGGTGGCCCCGACGGAAACGGCGGTGGCCCGGGACCAACCCACACCGCACCGAACGGCTCGGGCCCCGACGGCTCCACAACCACGCCCGGCACCTCGACGCTGCCCGGCACCTCGACACTGTCCGGCCAGGAAGCCGCGAGCCCCAACGGAACCATGAGCACCGCCGCGCCGGTGATCACCACGGGATCGACGGGCCCGATCCAGCACACCAGCACCCCGGCGCCACTGCGGGCAGCCACGGCCACCCAGCCATCCACCACCCGATCCGACCCCAGCCGCTCCCAAGAGTCCACACCGGACGCCACCAGCGACACGGCCGACGAGGACAGCGGCCACCCACCCACCGCCGACGGCAGTGCCACCGTGAACGGCAGCGCCCCCGGCAACACCAAGCCGGCCACCGGAGAAGCACCCGGTGGCAACACAACCACCAACCCGAACGCCACCCCCACCGAAGCCGGCCAACGCGACGACGGCCCCCGAACCACCACGCCAACGATGCCCGGCGCCGGAGCGGCCCTCGCCGCCGCGGCGAGCACAACGTCCCCCACACCAAGGCCGACGACGCCGACGAAGCCGCCCACCCACACCAAGCTGACCGGCCCAGCGAAGCCAGGCCCCACCAGCCGGTCCGGCACCGGCGCGAACAACTCCCCGTCGGGAGACCCGAACGCCGCCAGCAACAACCCAGCGCACACCGGACCGAACTCGGGCAACCACTCGCCGAACCCGGCCGGGGGCGACAACTCGCCGTCCGCCGATCCCAACGCCGCCAACAACCCACCAGGCAACAGCGCGACCCCCACGAACCCGAGCCCCGCGGCCGCGAACCCGAACGGCGGCAACAACCCAGCCGGGCCGGCCACCAACCCAGGGCAAGGCCGCATCGCCGCCGTGCTCAGTGGCGTAGCGGGGGCCGTGCCCAGGTCCGGCTTCTTCGCTCGGGTCGGGGACAACCGGCTCATGCGCAACGTCGTCCAGGCGCTCGCTCGGGCGGCCATGACGCGGACCGCCGGCGGCGAGAACGGGGTTGCCCGCGACGCCGGGGTCGACAGCGTCCGGGACATGGGTGGCGGGCGGTTCGAGGTGACCCGGCTCGATGGGTCCACGTTCACCGTCGTCGTGGATGCGGGGGCCACGCACGACGGGAGTCCCGCCTCCGTCCGGGTCTCCAACGGGGTCGGCGAGATCTCCGTGTCGCCCAACGCAGACGCCAACATCGTCGAACGGGCGCTCGCCAACGCCGTCGCCCAGGCGGATCAGCTGCTCTCCGGCAACACCGCCACCGAGTCGGTGCTCACCGCGGATCGGCATCCCGAGGGGCGGACCGAGCTGACGCCGAACGATCACGGGCGGCAGGCGGAGCTGCGCAACCTCGACCGGACACTGCGCCAGACCTCGCGGCTGCGGCTGCTGCGCCGCCTCCACACTGCCAACGAGATGCGGGCTCTCGTCGAGCACCTGGGGGTCCACAGCGACCAGGGCGGCGCACCGCAGCGCCGGGCCGTCGCCTCGGCCGACATCGACGCGCTCCTGCAGCGGCACGACGGCACCACCCTCAAGCGCCGCCCGAGCTGGGCCACCGATCCCGACGGGCTGCCCCGGTGGCACGCGTTCCCCCTGGTCTTCGCCACGCAGGCCATGCCAGGGGCGGCCGCGAGCACGGCGGCCATCGCCATCGCGGGCATCGATCCGGGTGCCAGCCCCGTGGCGGGCATCGCGATCGGGGTGGCGGCGCTCGCGCAGGCGACCGCGGGCACGCTGGTCCGGCGGTGGTACGGCGCGCGTGAGAAGTCCACAGTGGACGCCAACCACGCGTGGGCGGGCAAGGTCCGCGAGCACGAGGTGGCGTTGCGGCGCAAGCGGCTGTTCGACCCGCTGCTCGCGCGCGTCCGGGCGGCCGGGGTCGATCTCGGCGGCGGCCCCGTCGAGCCGGCGCCCGGCGAGCGGCCCCCGCAGGTGCAGCCGTACTGGGCCCGGTTCGTCAACCGCGCCGTGCCACCGCTGACCGCCGCCGCGGCGGCCAGCCCGTTGCTCGCGCTCGGGCTGCCCGCGTGGACGCTCGCCGCCTACGCCGGCGTGGCCACGTGGCACGTCGCGTTCGGGCCGCTGGTCGAGCGGCTGCTGCGGGTCAGGGAAGTCACCGGCGAGATGCACCTCATCGACGGCGTCGGCCGGGAGCTCGACCCCGCCACGGCCGCGTTCGACGAGACGCTCGCCGAGACCCTGCACGGGCTGATGGACCGGATCGACCGCATCGCGGGCACCGTGGCCGCGCCGCACGGTCCGGCCGGGCTACCGGTGCCGACCACGGGCATCGACGACGCCACGATTCGCGAGTACCTCCAGAACGCGGCCCCCGGCGAGGCCGGCAACCTGGCGCGGGCGGCCATGGACGCGGCCACCAAGATCGGCCAGCAGGCGGTGGAGGCGCTGCTCGCCGGCGGGCTGCGGACGCTGGTGGGCACGATCGCGATGGCGGTGCTGGACAAGAGCTACCACCTCAGCGAGTTCGCCGCGATCGGCGAGCAGGTGCGGTTCGACTTCGGCACCAAGCAGGCAGAGCAGCTGGCACTGGGCCGGCAGACCCTGCTCGACATGGTCGCCGCCGCGGACCGGCAGATCACCGCCGCCGAGCAGCTTCTCGCGGCCCACCAGCGGGTGACGACCTCCCTGCCGAGCCGGGCCGCCGACCTCCAGCACCCCACGCCACCGAGCGGTGACCGGCCGGCCGGGATGCCCGGCAAGGGCGTGTTCGCCAAGTACGGCCTCGCGCAGCTGGTGGCGTCGGCCGGCGCGCTCGTCACCGCCACCGTCGCGTTCGACCAGGCGTGGGCCGGGGTCGTCGTGGCCGGCAGTGCCGCGGTGCTGGCGGCGGGCACGATGGCCGGCCGGTACCTGTTCCGGCGTGCCGAGCAGCACGCGGTGGACGCCCAGATCGCCGCCGACCGACTCAGGGAGCGCACCGCCGAGAGCGCCTACGCGGCACGGCTCACCGAGTTCGCCGGCGAGTTCCTGACCAGAGAAGTCGCGGCGGCCCAGGGGAACAACACCGGCCCGGCCACGGGAAACCCGAAGATCCCGGTCAACCTCGGCGAGTCCGACCCGCGGTACCCCGACTACGTCCAGGGCCTGGCGGCCGCCGAGCGCGAGCGGCTGTTCACCGAGCCGCGGCCGTGGTCGCTGCTGGCCCCCCGGCTGGACGGGCTCCACCGGGTCGACCGGCTGGCGGAGCGGGTGCGCGCGCTCGCCGCGGAGGTCGGCACCGACCCCCGGCCGCTGCGGCGGGCCCGCGCCGACCTCACCAAGGCCTGGTCGGACTACCGGCGGCTGGTCAGCGACGGGACCCCGCTGCCGACCGACCACGAGCAGCACAGGGGCCGGCCGACCGCGCGCACCACGCCGGGCCAGTACCCGGGCGCCAGGCCGCAGCTCAGCGAGAAGCTCACCGAGATCCTCGCCGACAGCGAGGTCACCCCCGGCGGCCGGGCGTACTACGAGCGCGGCGACGAGGACATGTGGCAGGCCGCGCAGGAGGTCCCGCCGCTCGCCGGCTACTACACCGTCGACATGCACGGCGACCCCTACGCCGCCGAGGTCGGCGACGTGGAGATCAACGCCGAGGAGCTCGCCCGGCTGCTGGCGAACGACCCGGCCTGGACCGGCCAGCCGATCCGGCTGTTCGTGTGCGAGAGCGGCAAGGCCGACGACGGCCTGGCCCAGCAGCTCGCCGACCGCCTCGGGGTCGAGGTCCTCGCGCCGACCGAGCTGGCGTGGTCCGAGCCGGACGGGACGACCTACTCCGCCTCCGAGAACGGCGTCGACGAGGACGGGAACCCGATCCCGACCGTGCCGCACGACGGCGAGTGGCGCACGTTCCGCCCCCGCACCCCGGCCGACCCGCACCTGTCCGTCCAGCACCCGCGCGCCGACCCGCACCTGTCCGTCGAGCACCCGCCGGTCCCGCGGCGCCGGCCGCACCCCGAGCTGACGCCGCGGGAGCGGGCGGCGCTCGAGCAGCACCTGGACGAGCTGGCGCGGGACAACCCGGAGAAGTTCGCCGAGACCGCGAAGGACCCGGACCACAACAACAAGGTCACCAAGGGCTCGCGGGACGAGGCGCGCATCGCGCTCGACCTGCACGACCGCGGCCAGGGCCCGCTCGCGGGCGACTACCGGCGGCCCGACGGCCCCGGCCAGGGCGACTTCATCGGCGGCAACGGACGGCCGCAGGACCTGAAGGGCGTGCACTCGGACTGGCCGCCCGAGGTACCCGAGCACGTGCGGCAGCGCCCGTTCCCGAATGCCTACACTGAGGCCGACTTCCGGGACACCGTCGAGGGTCAGTTCGCGCGGGGCCGCGATGTCGTGATCGACACCCGCAACGCCAACCAGGCCGCTATCGACGACATGCGGCGCATCGTCGAGGAGGAGGGCTGGGGTGACCGCATCACCTGGTACCCGTGACGTCTTCTACGGCATCGACACGGACCTGTCCGATGTGGACCTGTCCGGCCGGGACCTCACCGAGGGCTGGCTCAGCAGATCCCGGCTGCTCGGCGCCACCCTGCGGAACTGCTCGCTCGTGCGGGCGCACGTGGAGGAGGCCGACTTCTCCGAAGCCGACCTCAGCGGCGCCGACCTCACCAAGGCATCCGGACGCGGCTCCGTGTTCCGCGACGCCCGGCTGCACGGCACGGACCTCAAAGCCGCCGAACTCAACCGCGCCGACTTCACCGGCGCCGACCTCACCAGCGCCAACCTCGGCGACGCACTGCTCACCCGATCCACCCTCGCCCGCGCCAACCTCACCAACGCGACCGCCGACAAAGCCGTACTACGCAACACCATCCTCGATGAGGCGCAGGTACGCGGACTCACCGGCACCGTCATCGGCCCCATCTCGGTGATCTTCCGCGGCCAGCGCACACTGCTCGACGGACCCGACCTCGAGCAATGGTTCAACACCCGAGGCGCCCGGATCACCCGGTTCCACGCGAGGGAGGCATCGTGAGGTTCGCCAGGCTCTTCGACGGCAGGGACGAGGCCGACAACCCGGTCTTCGCACCGGACCGGCCCCGCATCGGCGACCCGGCCGAGCGCGACCGCGTCGCCGCGTTCCTCCGCGCCGGCAAGGTGATCCGGCGAACCACCGGCCGCACCACGGACCGGCTCGACCCGGCGCGGGGCAAGCAGGTCCCGATGTCCACGCACACGGACGGCACGTGGATCTGGAACGCGGGCCTGCGCTACTACCTGGAGACCTACGGCATCGCACCGGAACCGGAGTTCCTCGCACACATCGCCGCCTCGGGGTACGAGGCCGTGACCCCGGAGGAACCGGCCTGGCGCGAGGCGCTCGAGGCACTACGCGCCCGCGGCTGACTCAGTCGCGCGGCCCGAACAGGCTCGGCACGTGCAGGGCCGCGCGCAACCGCGCCGGTACCGGCCGGCTCGCCAGTCCTCGACGGACGGCCCGAACCGCCGCCCACGCCTCGGCCGCGGTCCCGGCGCCCGGCCCGCCGGCCGACCACAGCGCCTGATCCACACTCACCGCCAGCGCGTGCAGCCCGGTGACGACCGGCGGGCCGCCAACCGGTGCGGCCGCCGAAGCGAGGTCCCGGACGGTCATCCCAGCGGTGAACGGCACCCCGTGCGCTCGCAGCCGGTCCCGGGCCTCGGCCCACGCGCCGACCACCGCACGGGCCCCGGGTCGGCGACGCCGGCGCCAGGCGCGCACCGCCGCCGCGAGGGGGACACCCAGCAGCCACGCCACCACCAGCGCGGCCACGCCGAGCGCGATCCCGGTCAGCGGCAGCGAGAAGTCCGCCCCGGACGAGGTCGCGACCGTGTCGCCGGAGTCGGCGGGCACGTCCGGGTCCACCAGCTCCTCCGGCGGGGGCAGCTTCGCCCGCGCCTTGGCGGTGACCTCGGCCAGCCCGCTGGCCTTGCCGGAGCTCTCGGCGGTGCCACTCGGGTCCAGCGGCACCCAGCCGACGCCGGCGACCGCGACCTCGGGCCAGGCCAGCACGTCCTCGTTGCGCACCTCGACCCGGCCGGAGCCGGCCGGCGCCCGGTAGCCGACCGCGATCCGGGCCGGCACGCCGAGGATCCGGGCCAGCACCACGTAGGCGGCGGCGAACTGCACGCTCGTGCCGCGCTTGGCGTCCAGCAGGAACCGCTCGATCTGCGGCCAGCCGCTGCCCGTCGGCAGGTCCTCGGTGGCCACCCGGTAGTTCTTGCTCAGGAAGTCCTCGATCAGCAGCGCCGTGCGGAACGACGCGCGCAGGCCGTGCGAGGCCTTCTTCGCCAGCTCCGCGACGGCGGCCGGGACCACGCCGAGGTCGCCGAAGCCGGACCGGGCGGTCGGGTCGATGCCGGCGTTGTAGAGCGAGTCCCCGTCGACGCGCGGCTCCCACCAGGACAGGTCGTAGTCCACGGGCCCGCGCCGGCCGGTGACCATCAGCGTCCCGGCGGTCTCGTCGATCAGCGGCGCCACCCCGGTGACCTCGGCCGGCAGCGCCTGGCTCGGGACCCACGGCTCGTCGGTGGCCTCGACGTGGATCCGCGCGCTCTGCCGGCTGATGTCCGTGGTCACCGCGGGCGCGGGCGACAGCGCGGCACCCATGCGCCGGTAGTCCTCGCCGGGCAGCCAGCTGACGCCGTTGAAGTCGGCCAGCACCACCAGCCGCCAGCGGTCCACCGGGTCGTCGGTGGTGTAGCTGAAGACCTGCTGGCCGGGGTGCAGCAGCCGCTCGGCGACCTCGTCGAGCGGGTTGCCGAGCCGCCGCGGGGGCACCGGCGCCGGGCGGTTCTCGCGCAGCGAGTACGCGGGCCGCTCGACCGGGTCGAGCGCGGTGACGAGCGCGGCGCCGGCCACCGCGAGCACCAGCGTCGGCACGACGGTCAGCGCGGTCAGCACGGCCCGGCGGCTGGTGGGCTCGTCCCCGGACCGGGACCGGGTGGTCACCAGCAACGCGCCCACGACGAGCGCGAACCCGAGGCCGACGGCGGTCGCGGTGAGGCCGGTGAGCGACACGTACGCCTGGCTGAGCACGAGCACGGCGACGCCGGGCAGGACCGCGACGAGCGGGCGGCGCAGCCGGGTGAGCAGCTCGGCCGCGAGCACCGCGGCGACCAGCACTGCGAGCGGCACGAACAGCAGCAGCTCGGCGTCGGGCCGGGCCGGCCAGGTGGACTGGAGGGTGAGCTGCCACGAGTCGGTGACCCCTGCGGCGAGCGCGCGGACGGTGGCGGCGGTGGGCAGCCCTGCCGCGGTCGTCGGCCACAGCAGCGCCTCGGCCAGCCCCAGCAGCCCGAGCACGAGCGCGAGCAGCGGCCGCCACGGCACGAGCCCCGGCCACCGCCGGGCAAGCTCCGCCGCGGCGAACGTCGTCGCCGCGACCACCGCGATCGGCGGCACGAGGGCGGAGAGCCCGAACACCGGCGCGAAGGCCAGCCCGGGTCCCGCGGCGGCGAGCAACACCCAGGCGAGCGCGGCCCGTGACGTCATCCGGCCACCACCACGTTCCACCGGCGGGCCGCGTCCTTCGCGTCGGTCGCGTGCAGGACCCGCACCCCCGGCACCTTCACCTCGACACCGGTCCGGCCGCCGCCGAGCACCACGACGACGGTGGTCGTGTAGTGCTGGCGGAGCGCCGCGAGCGCGGCCAGGTCCGCGTGGTGCGCGCCCGCCATGACGACGACGAGACAGCCGCCGTGGTCACCGGTGCGGGCCAGCTCCGCCGGCACCAGCGGCACGGTGCCGGCGACCGGCTCCAGCTGGCACAGCTCGTCCAGCAGGCGACGCACCGACGACGCTCCGCCGCGCTCGCTGACGTCCAGCCCGCCGGGGGTGAGCAGCCGGCAGCGGTGCCCGGCCGTGGCCGACGCGGTGGCCAGCGAGCCGGCCAGGTCCACGGCGTCCTCGAAGACCGCGGCGGTGGTCAGCTCGGCGCGGGTGTCCAGCAGCGCGGTGAACCGCGGCTGGTTCGGGTCGACGTAGTCGCGCACCATCAGCTGCCCGGTCCGCGCGGTCGCCTTCCAGTGCAGGTGCCGCACCTCGTCGCCGACCACGTACTCGCGCACGTCCCGCAGGTCCAGCGAGCCGTGCAGCGGGTCGTCGGTGGTCCGGCCCTCGTGGTGGTGCCGGGGGTGCCCGCCGACCAGCGCGCGCACGGGGTAGAGGTGCGGGTGCACCCACAGTGTGGTGGTGTCGCCGGTGGTCAGCCGGCTGCGGCCGAGCCCGAGCGGGTCGACGCGCTGCAGGGTCAGCGGCCCCACCTGGAAGCGGCCGCGGCGCAGCGTCGGGAGCTCGTAGTGGTAGACGGCCTGCGCACCCGGTGGCAGCGCACGCACGGTCACCGCGTGGAAGCCGGAGCCGACCAGGTCGCCCGCGGTGAACTCGCCCTGCCGCCGCGAGCCGGCGTTCTCCACCCGCAGCCGGGCGAACGCCGGGCGGCCGCGCCGCACGCGGTCGGGGTAGATCTCCCGGGTGACGGCGACCCGCGGGCGGCGGGCGGTGATCACGAGGGCGGCCACCACGGCGCCGAGCGCGGCCCCGGCGAGGCCGCGCAGCATCGGGTAGCCCGCCCACTCGGCCAGCCCGAAGCAGACCACGGCGGCGGCGAGAACGGCCACGCCGCGAGGGGTGAGCCGGGGCATTAGGGACTCGTGGCGCTGACCGAGGGTGCAGGGATGGCCGCGAGCACCTCGTCGACGACGTCGCTCGTGCTCCGCTGGTTCAGCTCGGCCTCGGCGGTGAGGATCAGCCGGTGCTCCAGGACGGGCTTGGCGACCTCCTTGATGTCGTCCGGGGTGACGAACGGGCGGCCGTGCGTGGCGGCGATCGCCTGGGCGGCGCGGACGAGCGCGATGCTGCCGCGCGGGCTTGCCCCGTAGCGCAGCGCCACGTGCTCACGGGTGGCGGCGGCGAGCCGGGCGGCGTACTCGCAGATGGCCCGGTCGATGTGCGCGGCCCGGACCTCGGCGGCCGCGCGCCGCAGCGTCGGGATGTCCACGACCGGGTTGAGCTCGTCCGGCCCGATCCCGGCGCAGTCGCTCATGATCACCAGGACCTCGGACTCGAGGTTGGGGTAGCCGACCGACAGCCGCATGAGGAACCGGTCGAGCTGGGCCTCGGGCAGCCGGTAGGTGCCCTCCATCTCGATCGGGTTCTGCGTGGCGACGACGAGGAACGGCCGGGGCACCTCGTGGCGCACCGAGTCGACGGTGACCGTGCGCTCGGCCATGACCTCCAGCAGCGCCGACTGGGTCTTCGGGGTGCCGCGGTTGACCTCGTCGGCCACGACCACGTTGGCGAACACGCCGCCCTGGCGGAACTCGAACCGCTCGGCGCCCTGGTGGTAGATCTGCACGCCGGTGATGTCGCCGGGCAGCAGGTCCGGGGTGAACTGGATGCGGTTCCACGAGCCGCCGATGCTGCGCGCGAGGCAGCGGGCCAGGGTCGTCTTGCCCAGGCCCGGCACGTCCTCGATCAGCAGATGCCCCTCGGCCAGCAGGGCCGCGACGGCGAGCCGCACCAGCTGCGGCTTCCCCCGGATGACCCCCTGCACGTTGGCCGCGATCAGCTCGTAGACCTGACCGGCGGTCGGTTGGCTCACCGCGGCTCCCAGTAGAAGTGGTTGGACTCGACGGGGCCGTCCGGGGTGTCCACCACGACCCACACGGTCTGGCCGGGACCGTCGAACCGGATGTCCTCGAACGTCACGGCCCCGTTCGCGTCGGTGCGCATGACCGAGGGCTCGCTGAAGTCGCCCCAGTCGCTGCCGTACCCGGTGATCGTGTACTGGGTGTTGGGCGCGAAACCGTTCATCACCACGTGCAGCCAGGCACAGTCCGGCGCGGCGCACGCGGCGCTGCTCGAGTCGGCTCCCCTGGACACCGTCACCACCGGTTTCGTTCCCTCCCACACCAGGTTGTTCGACCGCACCAGCCCGTTGGGCGTCTGCACCCCCACCCACACGGTGTGACCGACCCCCGCGTAGGCGAACCGGTCCGCCGCCAGCCGGCCGTTCCCGTCCGTGGTCAGCGTGGCGCCGCCGTTGGAGTATCCCGGATCGGACGAGTGCGGCACGAGCAGGTAGCTCGTGTTCGGTGCGAAGCCGGTCAGCACGACGTGCATCCAGGCGCAGTTGGGCGGGGAGCAGTACTGCGAGGTCGCCGGACCGCGGGAGAGCGCGAGCCGGGCCGGGGGCCTGGGTGCGGCCGGGGTCACCGGGCCGGTCGACGCGCCGGGGCCGGTGCCCTTCGCGTTGGTGGCGGACACGGTGAACGCGTACGCGGTCCCGTTGGCGAGGCCGGTGATCGTGGCGCTGCGCGCGCCGCCGGGGAACGACCGCGCGCCACCGGCCCAGCTCACGGTGTAGCCGGTGATCGGCGCGCGGTTGTCGGCCGCGGCTCCCCAGCGCACGACCGCGGCGGCGTTGCCGGGCGACGCGCTGACCCCGGGCGGCGCGCCCGGCGGGGTCGCCGGCACCGGCGGCGGGGGCTGCGGCGGCTGGGACTGGTCCGGCTGGCGTTGCTCGCCGGCCGGGTCCTGGACCGGGGTGTCGCGAACCTGCGGGCCCTGCTCGGGCGGGCGCTGGTCCTTCTGCTTCTCCACCGGCGGGTCGGCCTTGTGCTCGGGCTCGCGGGCCGGGGCGTCGGGGCTGTTGTGGGCCGGGTTGTCGCCCGCGCGCCCGGTGTCGCCGACCGGGACCCCGGTGACCGAGCCGTCGTGGTCGACGACGAGGACGTGCTCGCCCTCGGCGCCGTCGACGTAGATCCGGTGGTCCTCGCCGCGGGTGAGCCGCGGGTCGCCGGCCTCCTTGGGCAGCGTCTCCGACGAGCGCCGCTCGCCGCGGCTGTCGTAGGTGGTGACCGTGTCGGTGGCGCGGTCCATCACGGCGACGACCGAGCCGGTGGACACGGGCCCGTCGTAGTCGCCGTCCTGGAGCGCGACCTTGACCGGTGACCTCGGGCTCTCGCCCGCCGGGTCGACGAGGTGCATCTGGTTGCTGTCCGGGTCGAGGATGGCGACCCGGCCGGCGACGTCGGAGGAGGCGACCCGCGCGGAGTCCGGCACGTCCACCCCGAGTGCCCTGCCCTGGCCGAGCCCGTCGGCCTCGATGGGATGCAGCTGGTCGCTGGTGGTGTCCACGAACATGGCCCGGTCGTCGACCACGGTGAGCGCGCCCTTGTGGCCCTTGCCGACGAGCACCGGGCAGGAGACGCGGTCCGCGCCGCTGGGCAGCTGGCAGATCAGCCCGGCCTGCGGCCGCGTCAGCCACACGGTGCCGTCGCTGGTGGCGACCGGGATGCCGAGGCCCTTGCCCGCGGGGATCGTCTTCGGGTGCTCGCCGAGCCGGACCACGACGCCGGCCTCGCGGTAGACGAGGTAGGGCCCGCCGGCGACCTCCAGCGACACCGGCACCTCGGCGACCGGCGGCGTGGTGGAGTCGACCACCTCGAGGCTGGACTTGCCGAACACGGTGATCCGGTCGCTGCCGACGACGTAGCCGCTGGTGTCGCCCTGCACGACCTGGCTGCTGCCCTGGTCGTCGTTGAGCAGGACGCTGGCGTCGATGTCGGAGGTGGCGCCGTCGACGTGGAAGGCCGTGCTGAGCGCGACGTTGAAGACCCAGTGCCCCGGGGGCAGGAACTGCACGGGGTTGATCGGGCTCGCGGCCCCGGTGACCGCCGCCGTCACGCCCGCCACGCAGGCGGCCACGACGAGCAGGACCGGCACCCTGGTCCGCCAGCCCTTCGTCTCACGTGCGGCGTTCACGGTCATGGTCACACCGTAAGTTAACGGGTACGGACGGTTGACGATGCGGGGTACCGGGCAAATGGCAGCTTCCGGTCAGGGGGCTACCGGCAGGATCAGCTCGAAGATAGCGCCGGCGTCCTCGGCGTTGTAGACGGCGAGCGTCCCGCCGTGCGCCTGGGCAACCCAGCGCACGATCGACAGGCCCAGCCCCGCGGCGCCGTTCCCGCCGCTCGAGCCGGTGCGGAACCGGTCGAACACCTCCTCGGCGACGGCCTCGTCGACGCCGGGGCCGTGGTCGGCCACCGTCACCCGGCCGCCCGCCACCGAGATGTGCACGACGGCCTGCTGGTCGGGCTGGCGGCCGTAGCGCAGCGCGTTGTCCAGCAGGTTGCCGATGGCCCGCTGCACCAGGGTGGGGTCGACCAGCACCTTGGTGGGCGCCGCCGTGAGCGTCACGCTGGCGCCGCCGGTCGGGGTCTCGTCGACCACGCCGGCCACCAGCTGGTCGAGCCACACCGGCTGCAGCGCGAGCCGGTCGACGCCGGCCGCGAGCCGGGCGCGGACCAGCAGGCCGTCGATGATGCCGCCCATCCGCGCGGCCAGCCGGACCGTGCGCGGCAGCAGCTCGGCGCGCTCGCCGGGGTTGCGCAGTGCCGTCTCGGCCAGCGCGCGCAGCGCCGCGACCGGGGTCCGCAGGTCGTGCGCGGTCTCGGCGAGCAGCACCTCCTGCTGCTCGAGCGCGGCGACCGCGGGGCGGATCGCCCGGCCGGACAGCCAGTGCCCGCCGAGACCCAGGGCGACGACGGCCAGCGCGCAGCCGCCGACCACGAGCAGCACCATCCGGTTGTGCCGGGACTGCTCGGGCTCGGCGTCGCTGACCGACACGACCGCGCCGACGTACTTGCCGGTCTCGAACCGGAAGGGCTCGGCGGCGATCCGCACCAGCCGCCCGTCGGTGGCGTACTTGTAGCCGGCGAGGATCTTGCCGCTGTCCACCGCGTCCTTGGCCAGCCCGCCGAGGATCCTCGGGTCCATCGGCACGCACGCGCGCTCGGAGTAGTACGGGGGGAACGAGTCGTCGGGGCCGGCGAGCACCGCGAACTGCGGGCACTTGGCGGCGAGCTCGTCGTTCGGCACGTAGGCGGTGATCAGCGTGTCGCCCTCGGCACGCACCAGCCGCAGCACCGTGGAGGTCACCCGGCGCAGCTCGCCGTCCATGCGCAGCTGGCCCCGCTCGGTGTCCGCGGTGATCGACAGCCAGGCGAAGATGATCAGGCCGGTGGCGTTGGCCGCGGTGAACACGAGCGTGAGCACCAGCCGCAGCCGGCGCAGCCGGTCGGCGGAGGATCGGGTCATCCGGCCGGTTCCGCCAGCCGGTATCCGCGGCCGCGGACGGTGTGGATCAGCTCCGGCTCGCGGAGCTTGCGCCGCAGCCGCTTGACCACCACGTCGACCACGTTGGACATCGGGTCGGCGGAGGCGTCCCAGCAGTGGTCGATCAGCTCGGTGCGGGTGACCGCCTGCCCGGGCCGGATCGCGAGGTACTCGAGGACCGCGAACTCCTTGTCCGACACGGTGAGCAGCACCCCGGCGCGGCGCACGGTCCGGCGCGCGCAGTCGACCTCGAGGTCGGCCATCCGCAGCACCGACGGCCGGCCCGCCGCGCGCCGGCACAGGATGCGCACCCGGGCGGCCATCTCGGCCACGGAGAACGGCTTGACCAGGTAGTCGTCGCCGCCGTGGGCGAAGCCGGCGATCCGGTCGGCCACGCTGTCCCGCGCGGTCAGGAACAGCACCGGCACGCTCCAGCCCTCGCCGCGGCGCCGGTGCACGTAGTCGATCGCGTCGCCGTCGGGGAGCATCCGGTCGAAGACGACGCAGTCGAAGAGATGGGCACGCAGGGCGGCGTCCGCGCCGGCGAGGTGCGCCGCGGCGAGCACGTCCAGCCCGGCGGCGGACAGCTCGGCGGACACGGCGATACGCAGGTCCTCGTCGTCCTCGACCACCAGCACGCGCACGGTGCGCCCCATGTCATCGAAACCTCATGTGTCCGGCCCGATCGTGTCCCTCGACAGCACTACGACGGGAGGCCGGGCTTGATCGAGGACCGTAACGCCTCCCCGCGGGCCACACAGCCGATGGTCACGAAATGGCCGGAACAGGCCGCTGGTCCCGCGGGCTCACGGTCCGTGCGGGACCGGTCCCGCACGGTCGCTCCTAGCGTCGGCGCATCGGAGGTGAACCGTGGACGTTCCTGACCGCTCTCCCGGCGGCGCCCTGCCCGCCGCGCTGAGCGCACCCGCCGGCCGGCCGGCCCACCCGGCGATGCCGCCGCAGCCGGTGCGGGCCGCCGCGCCCGCGGCACCGCTCGTGCTCGGCGCGGCCGCCGCCCAGGCGCGGGCCCAGACCCTGGCCCGCCCGGCGCCGATGCCCATGCCGATGCCGGCACCCGAAGCGCTCACCCGGCCCCTCGGCGCGCCCCGCACCCCGCCGGCCCGCCCGCCGCGGCCCACGCTGCTCGCGACCACGGCACCCCGGCCCGCGCCGCCACGCACCAGCTGGGTCAAGGACTTCGCCCAGCACCTCAACGTCATCCAGGTCATCTGCTGGCAGGTCGCCGCGCTCGCGGTGGTCCTCACGGTCAACCAGCCCTGGCCGGTGCTCGCCGGCGCCTCGACCGGCGCGGCCCTGCTGATCGCGCTCACGACCGTGCGGATCGGCGGCCGCTGGCTCTACCAGCTCGCCGTGCTCGCCTGCGGCTACCTCACCCGCGGCCGGCGCCGCGACCTGCCGGAGACGAGCGGCAAGACCCCGGCCCTGCTCGGCCTTCTGGTGCCCGGCACGACCGTGCTGGCCACCGAGACGAGCCAGGGCCCGGCCATGACGGTCAGCCACCACGGCGGGCTCGCCGCACTGCTGCGCCCCACCGGCGTGCCGGGCGACCTGATCGGGCTGCTGCCGCTGCCGGCCGCGCTCCTCCCGGTCGGCGGCGACGGCACGGCCGGGCAGCCGCACCTGTTCGGCGTGCAGACCGTCTTCCACACCGGCGTCCGCCGCGACGGCCCGCCGAAGGTCTGGCTCGGCGTGCACGCCGTGCGGACCGTGGACTCCCCGCGCGACGACGAGCTGGCGCTGGCCCTGCGCAACGCGATGCGCCGGGTCCGCCGCGCCGCCGCCCGCGCGGGGGTGCCCGCCGAGCCGCTGGCCGAGGAGGCCGGGTTCGCCGCCGTCGCCGGGCTCGCACACGTCACCGGCGGGCGCACCGAGGTCCGCGAGGACTGGCGGTTCTGGCGCACCGGCCCGGTCTGCCAGGCGGTCTTCGCCGTCGACGGCTTCGACACGCTCGCCGACTCCCAGGCCAGGCGCCTGGTCGGCAACCTCTTCGGCGTCACCGGCGGGGTCGCGGTGACCGTCACCCTCGGCGCCCGGACCGGCCGGACCGGCACCCGGGTCGCCGCGGTGCTGCGCCTGGCCGCCACCACCGAGGCCGCGGTCGAGGCCGCCCTCGCCGCCGTGACCGCCCGGGCCGTCCCGCCCGGCGTCCGGCTCGCCCGACTCGACGGCACGCATTCCTCCGGCGTCGCCGCCTCGCTTCCGATCGGAGTGTTCCTATGACCGCACCAGCCACCGCCCGCCGGGTCAGCGTCCTGCCGGTCCGGCACGCCGCGCCCGGCGCGTCCTGCGCCGGGGTCGAGGCACTGCTCGCCGCCGCCACCCGCGAGGTGCTGGTGATGAGCCGCCAGGTGAGCGTCGGGCGCGACCCGATCGGCGGCGTCCGCCGCATCGACCACGAGAACGTACGCCGCGGCGTGCGCTACCGGGTCCTCGTCCCGGACTCGGCACGCACCGAGCCGGTGCTCGCGACCCGGCTCGGCACCCTGTCGCTGGCCGGCGCGGACACCCGCACGGTGGCCGAGGTGCCGACCGACGCGCTGGTGATCGACGGCTCGGTCGTGGTGCTGCCGGTGGACCGCAACGCGAGCGGCCCCACCACGGGCACCGCGGTGTTCCGGCTGCCCAGCGTGGTGACCACGACGACCGAGCTCTTCGAGCGGGTGTGGCTCTCCGCGGTGCCGCTCACCGCGTCCGACCTGCCGGACAGCGCCGACCTCGGCGCCCGGGAGCGGGAGCTGCTGTCGCTGCTGTCGGCCGGCAGCACGGACGAGTCCGCGGCCGCGCGCCTGGGCGTCTCGGTGCGGACGGTGCGCCGGATGGTGGCCGACATCATGAACCGGCTCGGCGCCCGCAGCCGGTTCCAGGCCGGCGTGAAGGCCGCCGACCGCGGCTGGCTGATGGAGCGAGCGGGATGACCATGACCACTCCGCGCGTAGGGCGCACGCTCATGGTGGCGCCCGGCCAGCACGGCGCCTACGAGACGATCGGCGAGGCACTGCGCAACGCGCCGGACGGCGGCGTCATCACGATCGCCGAGGGCACCTACGCGGAGACCTTCGAGCTGGCCGACCGCAAGCTGACCGTCCGCGCGGTGGACGGCGCGGCGGTCGTGCTGGACGGCACCGGCGGCGACTGGCCGGTGCTCGTCGTCCGTGGCGGATCGCTGACCCTGCAAGGCATCGAGGTCCGCGCGACCGCGGCCGCCATGCAGGCCGCCAACGTGGACCTCACCGTCGAGCGCTGCACGTTCGGCGCCACGCTCGGCCCGGCCGTCGGGGTGCGCGACTGCCCCCGGTTCACCATCGCCCGGTGCACGGTCACCGGCGCCGCGCAGGGCATCGTCGTGGAGAGCTCGTCCGGCCGGGTCGACGACACCACGGTCACCGACATCGCCGGCGACGGCGTCGTGGTCGGCCTCGGCGCGGACCCGGAGCTGCGCAACCTCACGATCGCCGGCTGCGGGCTGCGGGGCGTGTACGTCTACCAGTACGCCCGCCCGGTCATCGAGGGCTGCGACATCTCCCGCACGTCCGGCGCGGGCGTCGAGGTCGCGCAGCAGAGCCGGCCCGCGGTGCGGCGCACCCGGGTGCACGACACGCAGGGCGTCGGCATCGCGTTCGGCCCGGGCTGCGCCGGCGAGGTCGAGGAGTGCCACCTGGACAACACCGCCGCGCCGGCCGTCTCGCTCGCCCCGGGCGCCACGCCGACCGTCGTCGAGCCGACCCGGCGGGCCGCCACCACCGGGGAGGCGGGCCTGGACGACCTGCTCGCCGACCTCGACGCGATGGTCGGGCTGCCCGGGGTGAAGGCCGAGGTGCACGCGCTGGTCGACGAGATCCAGGTCAACGAGTGGCGGCGCAGGGCCGGGCTCTCGATCGGCTCGGTCAGCCACCACCTGATCTTCGCGGGCGCCCCCGGCACCGGGAAGACGACCGTGGCCCGCACCTACGGCAAGATCCTCAAGGCCCTCGGCGTGCTCCCCCGCGGCCAGTTCCGCGAGGTGGCCCGGCGCGACCTGGTCGGCCAGTACATCGGCCACACCGCGGAGAAGACCTCGCTCGTGTTCGAGGAGGCCAAGGGCGGCGTGCTGTTCATCGACGAGGCCTACACACTGTCCCGCCAGGCCGGCTCCAGCGGTGACTTCGGCCAGGAGGCGATCGACACCCTGGTGAAGCTGATGGAGGACCACCGGGACGAGGTCGCGGTGATCGTCGCCGGCTACACCTCGGAGATGACCGACTTCCTCGCGGCCAACCCCGGCCTCGCCTCCCGGTTCTCCAAAACCATCGAGTTCGAGAACTACACACCCGCCGACCTGCTCGCGATCATCGGCCGCATGGTGACCGACGGCGACTACCTCGTGGCCGACGAGGCGGCCCCGGTGCTGCTCGAGCACTTCGGCCGCATCATCGCCGACCCGAACTTCGGCAACGCCCGCGACGCCCGGCGACTCTTCGAGGGCGCCCGCAAGGCGCAGTCCCAGCGGCTGCGCACGCTCGGCCGGATGCCCGACGTCACCGAGCTGCGGACGCTGACCGCCGAGGACGTCCGCGGCGCAAGCCTGTAACCCGTGAGCGAGAGCGGCAGAGCGCGAGCGAACCATCAATGCTGCCACGGGAGTGGTCCCGACGGTGAGCACTACTGTCGGATTCGTGCGGGTACTGGTGATCGAGGACGACGACAACCTCCGCGTGGCGGTCACCACCTCGCTGCGGTCGGCCGGGTTCGCCGTGGACGCGGTGGCCGACCTGCCACCCGCGGACGAGGCGCTCGCGGTCAACGCCTACGACTGCGCGGTGTTCGACCGGATGCTGCCCAGCGGCGACTCCCTTTATTACGTGCGGCACCGCCGGGCGGCGGGCCTGCCGGTGCCGGTCCTCTTCCTCACCGCGCGCGACGCCGTGACCGACCGGCTCGCGGGCCTGGAGTACGGCGACGACTACCTCGTCAAGCCGTTCGCCGTGGACGAGCTCGTGGCGCGGGTGCGGAGCCTGTGCCGCCGGGTGATCGCCGGCCGGCCGCCGGTGCTGCGTTGTGGCGACCTGGAGATCGACAGCGGCCGGCACCAGGTGCGCCGGGCCGGGGTGCTGATCACGTTGACCGCCAAGGAGTTCACCGTCCTCTCCGAGCTCGTCGCGCGGCAGGGCGCGGCCGCCCCCCGCACCGAGCTGATCGAGGAGGCGTGGGACCGGATGGCCGACCCGGCCTCGAACGTCCTCGATGTCCTGATCGCCCAGCTGCGCCGGAAACTGCGCCAGCCGCCGATGATCCACACCGTGCGCGGGGTCGGTTACCGGATCCTGCCGGCCTGACCGCGGCCGCGGCGCCCGGGACTAACCTGCATGCACACGAAGGGATCCCGGGGGGATGATGCGACGCTTCGCATGGCTGCTCGTCACCGCGCTGGCCCTCATCCTGGCCGGCTGCAGCTCGCAGGTCCCCGGGCGGGCCGTGCCCGCGCGGGCCGGGTCCGCCGGCGGGGACCGCGGTCTGGTCGAGGCGTACTTCACCGACCTGAACGCGTCCGCCGACGAGGGTGTCGCGAGCCAGCGGGAGTTCCTGCGCCGCACCCAGCACCCGGACTTCGCCGACCGGCTGTGCGACCTCGGCAACCTCACGCTGCACGTGGAGCCGGCCATGTCGACGTTCCGCGCGGACCCGAAGTGGGTGCCGCCGGAGTCGCCCGCGAGCCGGCACCCGCGCGGGACCGTCTACGTCCTCGGCGTGTCGGTCAGCGTCCGGCAGCAGGGCGCCCTGCTCGGTGAGCAGATCGGGTCACAGCGCGTGGTCGTGCTCGACGGAAAGGCCTACGGATTCTCGCCGTGTCCCACGGGGTGACGCCGCTGGAGATCATCCGTGCGCTCCGCTAAGTCACGGCGTGCGGCCGTCACTGGGTTGGAGCAGTGCGAGTTCCACCAGTAGGGGGAAATCGAAATCCGGGCGTCCCAACGCCTCAAGACCGCTCCCCCCTGGGACGAAGAGTCCTAGGTAGGGAGGTGAGCGCGGTGGCCGTACTGGACCAGGGAGTGGCCCAGCCAGGACCTGCCCGGCGAGACCCGGCCCGGCACGACGGGGTCCGGAATGACGCCGCCTGGCGGGACCGGCGGATCAACGAGCCCACGGTACCGATGCAGCACCCGGGTCGGCATCTCGAAGCCACGTCGGTCAACGGCCTGGTCAGCGACCGGGTGTCGCCCGAGGCGGCCGAGGACGCCACGAGCCTCGTCGAGCTGCACGAGACCATCGCCTCCCTGCTGGCTTCCCGCGGCGAGTGGCGCCAGGCCTACGAGCACCTGCGCCACGCGTTCGACATCGCCACCGCGGACAAGACCATGCCGCCGCAGGTACCCCAGCAGTTCCGCCTGGAGGTCGCCCGGCTGCGCCGCGAGCACGCCGAGGCCCGCGAGCAGAGCATCCGCGACGCGCTCACCGCCAGCTACAACCGCCGCTACCTCGACCAGCGCCTGGTGGAGGTCCTCGCCGAGCAGCGCGGCGGCGGGTCCGACGGCATCGCCGTGGCCCTCGTCGACCTCGACTGGTTCAAGAGCGTCAACGACACCTTCGGCCACCTCGTGGGCGACCGGGTGCTCCAGCAGGTCGTCGAGCTGCTGCAGATCGGGCTGCCGGAGGGCGGGTTCTGCGCCCGCTACGGCGGCGAGGAGTTCGTGCTCCTGCTCCCCGGTGTCGACGGCGGCACCGCCACCACGGTGGCCGAGGCAGCCCGGGCACGCATCGAGGCATACCCGTGGTCCCAGCTCGTGCTGGGTCTGCGCATCACGGTGAGCATCGGCGTGGCACACCAGCCCGTCACCGGTGGGCGCGCGCTCACCAACCCTGAGCAGCAGCTCCGCAGTGCGGACGGACTGCTCTACACGGCCAAGCAATCGGGCCGCAACGCCGTCGCCTACCGTGTGGGCGGAGAGGTCCGGTTGTCCGGAGCCCCGGTCCGACGGCCACGCTGACGAAACCACTCGGCGGCAGTTCGATAACGTTTGGATCGTGGGTCCGATAGCCCAATCGGGCTAGTGGCGTGGCCCCAACTGCGCACGGAAAGTGGCCAAAAACGGATCGGCAGTCGTCACGGGTGCCATCCATCCGTACTATCTGGGCGCGGAACGACACTGTGAGTCGGCAATCAAGCGCTGACTACAACGTCTTGGTTAAGAAAGCGGCACGACCCGTGCCGTAGCGCGAGTTGGCGCGAGTTGGAAGGAGACCGGGTGCCCGACGATGAACGGCCAGGCGGCACCCACTCCTCCGCCGATGATTCGAACAGCTATGGCCGGCGACACCGCCGGGCCGAGGAGCCGTCCGAGCAGCCGCGCCGGCGTCGCCGGTCGATGGAGGACGCGCCGGGTGGGCTGAGCGTCGCCGACCTCGTCCAGCGCCACACCGGCTCCCGGCCGGACCTCACCCCCGTGTCGCCGCCGCCCCCCGCCGAGCCGCGCGGGCGCCGCACCACCCCGCCCGCCGCGCAGCCGCGGCGTCGCCCCGCCGAGGGCCAGCCGAACGGCCGCCCGAACGGCCACCGCCCCGGCGAGCCCGCCACCCCGCAGTGGCCCGACCAGCCGCGCGGCCGCCGCGCCGACGCGCCCGGTCACCGCGCCGCCGCGGACCCGCACACCAGCCACGCCTTCCCCGAAGACCGCGCCGGCCACACCGCGACACCGGGCCACGGCGGGTTCCCCGAGGACCCGGGCGCGCACGCCTCCGGCCGCCGCGCCCTCCCGGACGATCGCCCCTCGGGCCGGCGCGCCCTGCCGGACGACCCCGCGGTCAGCGGCCGGCGGGCCCTGCCCGACACCCCCGCACCCGGCCGCCGCGCGCTGCCCGACGAGCCCGGCCGCGCCACCAGCCACCGCGCGTTCCCCGACGACCCGGCCGCCGGCCGGCGCGCCCTGCCGGACACACCCGGCCAGGCCAGCGCCCACCGGGCCTACCCCGACGCACCCGGCCAGACCAGCGGCCGCCAGGCCTACCCGGACGACGCACCCGGCCAGATCTCGGGCCGCCGGGCTGTCCCGGAGGCACCCGGCCAGGGCAGCGGCCGACGGGCCTTTCCCGAGGAGTCCGGCCGTCGCGCGCTCCCGGAGGCACCCGGCCAGACCAGCGCCCACCGCGCCTTCCCCGACGACCCGGGTCACGCTCCCGGCCACGCCTCGGGTCGCCGCGCCCTCCAGGACGGTCCGCCCGCGCAGGCCAACGGCCGCCGCGCGGTCCCCGACGCACCCGGTCAGGCCAGCGTCCGGCGCGCCTTCCCCGAGGACCCCGCGGGCCGCCCGCCCGCCCCGGGTCCCGCCGGGTTCCCCGAGGACCCGGCCGCTCCGGGCCAGGCCAGCGGGCGCCGGCCGGTCCCGCAGCCCAACGGCAGACAGGCCCCGCCGAGCCGGCAACCGTCCGGTCCGCTGCCCGCGGGCCGGGAGTCGGCCCCCGGCGCCCGCCCGGGTAACGGTCATCCGGTCGGACCCCCGGCCGCCCCCCTGCCCGGCGACCCCGCCGGCCTGCCGAACGGCCGCCACCCCTCGGGGCCGCTGCCGCGCAACGGCCGGCCCGAGCCGGGCCAGGCCAGTCGGCATCCCTCGGTCCCGATCCCCGACGACCGGCCGTCGAACCCGGGCCGCCCCGGCGCGGTCCCCATCGCCGACGACGCGGCCATCCCGCCCGGACAGCGCAACCCCGGCTCGAAGCCGGCGATGAACCCGGCCGTCCCGCTGCCCCCGCCGCGCCGTCCCGAAGAGGACGCCATCTCGATGACCACCGAGATGGAGGCCATCGGCGAGGACGTGCAGAAGCGCCGCACCATCGACCACACGCTCGCCCGCTTCTCCGCGGTGCACGACGAGCTGCAGGCCGAGGAACGCGAGCGCAAGTCCAAGCGCCGCAAGCTCATGCCGTGGCAGCAGACCGACGACGAGCTGGACCGGCTCGACGAGATGGTCGGCATGCAGACCATCGCCGTGCCGCAGGCCGCGCCGGGCCCCGAGCCGGAGCTCGCGGAAATCATGGCCCCTGCCGGCGCCACCCGGCTGCAGGAGAAGAAGTCGCGCCGGCGCACCCGGTCCACGCTCGCCGTACGGGTGCTCGCCGCGGTCGCCGCCATCCTCGTGTTCGTCGCCACCGGCATCGCCTGGGGCTTCAAGAGCTGGGTCGACGCCAGCTCGCAGCAGGTCGACGCGCTCGACCCCAACTCCGCGGCCATCCAGGACGCCGCCAAGCAGCGGGGGGACGAGAACTTCCTGCTCGTCGGGTCCGACACCCGCGCGGGTGCGGCCGCCGAGGAGGGTGTGGGCAACGCGAACGAGATCGTCGGCGCCCGCTCGGACACCGTGATGATCGCGCACATCCCGGCCAACCGGCAGCGGGTCGTCGTCGTGTCCTTTCCGCGCGACCTCGAGGTCACCCGGCCGGCGTGCGAGGGCTGGGACCCCAAGACCGGCGACTACACCGGGCACCAGAAACCGGCCGCGGAGCAGGTGAAGCTCAACACCGCCTACCAGGTCGGCGGCCCGAAGTGCGTCACCAAGCTCGTGCAGGAGCTGTCCGGGCTCGCGATCAACCACTTCGTCGGCATCGACTTCCACGGCTTCAAGGACATGGTCGACGCGGTGCGCGGCGTGCAGGTGTGCGTCGAGCGGCCGCTGAAGGACGACGTCCTCGGCACGGTCGTGCCGCAGGCGGGCAAGAACGTCACGCTCACCGGCAACCAGGCACTCAACTTCGTGCGTGCCAGGCACGTGCAGGGCGACCTCACCTCCGACTACGGCCGGATCAAGCGCCAGCAGCGGTTCCTGTCCTCGTTGCTGCGCAAGGCGATGTCGACCGAGGTGCTGCTGGATCCGGGCAAGCTCACCGGTTTCGTCAACGCGTTCTCCAAGTCGACCTTCGGCGACAACATCGGCGTGGACCAGCTGATGGTGCTCGGCCAGTCGATGCAGGGCATCGAGGCCGGCCGGGTCACGTTCATCACCGTGCCCACCGTCGGCGAGGCCAACGCGAACGGCAACGAGGACCTGGTGGTGGAGGACAACAACGCGTTGTTCACCGCGATCCGCGAAGACAGCCCGCTGCCCGGCGAGGCGCCGGCGAAGCAGGTGCAGGCGGGACTGCGGCAGCAACCGGTCGACCCCAGCACGGTCAAGCTCCAGGTCCTCAACGGCGGCAACCCGACCGGGGGCATCGCCGGTGACACCGCACGCGCGCTCGGCGACCTTGGCTTCAAGATCGTCTGGGTGGACGCTGCGCCGGAGAAGGTGGACCACACGATCATCAAGTACGCCAAGGAAGGCGCGGCCGCGGCGGGCACCGTGAAGGCCGCCGTGCCGGGCGCGGAGCTGGTCGAGGACCCGTCGATGGGCAACGCGGTGCAGCTGGTCATCGGCCCTGGTTTCGACGGGAAGGTGGTCGCGCCCAAGGGTGGCGCCGCGCCACCGCCGAAGCTGCCGAAGAACCTGTCGACGATCAACGCGGGCGACGTCTCCTGCGCGTGACCAGGCATCAATTGTGGCCTTGGGTTCACCCCGGATTCACTTATCGATGCGGTGCGTGAACGGCGGCGCCCGTAGGCTTGCGCCATGCGTGAGGCCTACCAAGTCGAACTCGGTCAGCTCGCCGACGAGCTCGCCGGCATGTGCTCGATGGTCGCGACGGCGATGGAGCTCGCCACGCGATCGCTGCTCGACGCGGACCTCGGCCTGGCCGAACAGGTCATCGGCGACGACGCGAAGGTCGACGACGCACGGTCGGCGTGCGAGGAGCACGCGTACGCGCTGCTGGCCCTGCAGGCGCCGGTGGCCACGGATCTTCGCAGTGTGCTCGCCGCCATCCACGCGGCCGAGAGCCTCGAGCGGATGGGCGACCTGGCGCTGCACGTGGCCAAGGCGGCGCGGCGGCGGCACCCGCAGCCGGTGCTGCCCGAGCAGGTGCGCCCGTACTTCGCGGAGATGGGCCGGGTCGCGGTCGAGCTGGCCCGCGAGGCCGAGCAGGTCATCCTCAGCAAGGACGTCCAGCAGGCCCACTCCCTCGAGCAGGCCGACGACGAGATGGACGACCTCCACCGCCACCTGTTCTCGGTGATCATGGACCGCGACTGGCCGCACGGCGTCGCCGCCGCGGTGGACGTCACGCTGCTGGGCCGGTTCTACGAGCGCTTCGCCGACCACGCGGTCTCCGTGGCGAAGCGAGTGGTCTTCGTGGTGACGGGCCGCATGCCCGGCGCAAGCCACGACGAGGTCGTCTGACTGTCGTTGGTCCTGACGGCCCGCGCCACCCACCACCCGATCGTCTGACCCCGCCGCTACCGGCGGGGGGCGACCGACTCGATCATCTCGCCCAGCTGGTGGGTCAGGCGGGTCGAGTCGGCCGGGGAGATCGTGCTGCGGATCGAGCCGTCCTCGGCCGGCGGGTGGGACAGGTTCAGGTAGCGGCCCGCGTCGGTGTCGAGCCACATCAGGCCGCCCGCACGGGTCTCGCGGCCAGACGACCGGTCGCGGCCGCTCACCGCGAAGAAGCCCGTACCCGTGCGCGGTCGCGCGAGGTAGCTCTCCGCGATCCGCAACTGCTGGTCCGACGAGCCCCGCAGGGACCGCACCGGGCCGAACAGGTTCTGCTGCTCCTCGTCGCCGCGGCGGTGCCGGCCCGTGGGCTGGCCCTGGCTGGTGATCGTGACCGACTGACCCGGGCCCGCCTGCGCCTTGGGCAGCAGGCCCACCAGGGTGAGCGCGAGCGAGGTCGGGCGGATCAGCTCGAAGCGCAGGCTCTGCGCCTCCTTGACCGCCAGCACGCCGGTGTCCCCGGTGGCCGACGCCCGCGCGTAGATCTCCTTGTCCTTCGCCACCGTGCCCATCACGGCGATCGCGATCACGTGGTCCGACAGCGTCCGCATCGCGAGCTCGAGCTCGGGGTCAACCGTGCCGTCGTGGATCAGGCCCCGCCTGGCCAGGTCGAGGAACACCGCGCGGGCGATGCGCACCCGGTCCTCCTGCAGCTGGCCCACGCTCGGGATCTCGAACGGGAACAGCCGGATGTTCACTCCGAGCAGCTGCGCCACGATGTCCGCGGCGGCCAGCGAGAGCGAGAACGACCGCGCCATCACTCACCGATCACGGGCGGAGCCGTCATCTGGTCGGTGCCGAACACCGCGTCCGGGTCGCCCTCGACCAGGAACGACGGCCGCTGGTGCTCCTCGTCCTCCGACCCCTCGCCGCGCTGGCCGCCCATGCCACCCATGCCGCCGGCACCCCGACCGCCCGCCGCGCCGCCACGCATCGCCGCGCTCTCCGCCGCGAGCGCACCGGTGCCGCCGGCGCCCATGCCGCCGGCCGGCCCCATGCCGCCGCGACCGCCCACGCCGCTGCCCCCGGCGCCGCTACCGCCGCCGTAGCCGCCGGAGCCACCGCCCGAGCCGAACCCGGAGCCGCCCGGCCCGAACCCGCGCCCGCCGCCGAAGCCGCGGCCACCGCGCTCCAGGTCACTCGCCCCCGGCATGCCGCCCATGCCGATCGGCATCGGCGCGCCACCGGGGATGTTCGAGCTGCCGCCGGGGCCCTGGCCGCCACCACCAGGGCCGGAGCCGGGTGGCGGCGGGAACGAGCCGCCCGGGAAGTCGCCGCCGCCGCTGGGGTTCGTGCCGCCGGGACCGCCCGGGATGGGCACGTTCGGGTTGCCCCCGGTGCCGCTCCCGTTCCCGTTGCCGCCGCCCGGCACGTTGCCGTCCGGGTTGCCCGGCGGCGGGTTCGTGATCTGCGGGTTGTTCGGGTTGTTGGTGGTGCCCGGGTTCCGCGTCTGGTTGATGGTGCCGTTCGTCCCGTTGGGGTTGAGGTTCTGGTTGCGCTCCAGCGAGCTGATCCGGTCGATGCCGATGGGGTTGATCTTGCCGCTCCCGCCGCCCATCTGCGGCGGCGGCGCGAACGCGGGCATCGTGCTGGCCGTAGCGAGGTTGCTGTCGTAGGTGGTGACCACGCGCGCGGCCTGCTCGTGAGCGTTCTGCTGCGCGTTGTACTGCACCATGTAGTTGGCGTACTTGGTCGCCGCCAGCATCGGGTTGGTGGTGGACTGCAGGTCCCGGTTCGCCGCGGCCACGTCGAACTGGACCGGCTCGGGCATCGCGCGGCGGGCCTCGGCCAGCGCGGCGGCCTGGATGTTGGTCTGGGTGCCGGCGAGCTGCGCGCTCTGGCCGGCGCCGCCCACCCAGTTGCCGACGTCGGCCATGAACGTGCGCGCCGCGTTGCCGGCGGTGCCCTGCCACTCGGACTCGCTCTTGTTGATGGCCGTCGCGACGCCGGTCTGGAAGCGGGTCATCGCGTTGCCCGCCTCGATCCAGGTGTCGCCCATCTCGCCGACGCCGTCCGGGTTGACGCCGTCGGTGACCATGGTCTTGAGCTCGGGATGCGGGTTGGCCATGTAGTTGGAGCACATCATCATCGGCGGCTGCCGGGTGTCCACACCCTGCGCGAGCTCGGTGGCCTGCGCGTTGAGCTCCTGGTTGTAGGCCTGGTTGACCCGGCCCTCCCGGGTGAACTTCGCGATCAGCTGCTCGAGCCAGTTCCCGCCGGCCTCCTCGGCGTCGGCGTTCTGCTCGGCGTTCTGCTGGACCTCGTCGCCGGTGTCGGAGGTCTCGCCACGGTCGATGTAGTAGCGGCTGTTCGGGTCACGGGTCGGGTCGTAGTGCCCGTCCGAGCCGTGGTCCGACGGGTGGGTCAGGCTTCGCCGTGTCATCGCGTGCTACTCCCGGTACCTCAGGGCAGTTTCGGTTCGACGAGTCGTGCGGCCTGGTTGGCGACCGCACAGCCGCGGGTCATGTCTCCATTGGCCACGCCGGAGACATCCACCCTGGACGTTTCAGAGACCGCAAGGGCGATCGAGCAGGTGCTCACGCCGCCGGTGTACTGCACGGCGTCGTGCGAGCCGATGGTCAACGGCTGGGCGCCGCTCTTCGACTGCACGTCGGCGAGACCGAGGTCGTCGAAGATCGAGACACCGACCGTGTGGCTGCCGGAGGCCTGCCACATGCACACCCGCGCGGAGCCGATCGTGTCCTCCTGGCCCGGCCCGAGCTGCAGGCCGGCCTGCTCCTGCTGGGTGAGCAGGTCACAGGGCTGCAGCGGCTGGGTGCCGTCGCCACCGCCGGCCCCGGTGCTCGACTGGGTCGGGTCGGTCGGCTCGGCGCCGTCAGTGGGGATCGACGGTGCGCTCGTGTTCTGACCCTGGGGAGTGGGCGTGGCGTCGCCGGGAGTCTTCTCCGAGCAGCCGACGAGCCCCGCCAACAGCACGGCCATCACCGGGACGAGCAGAACCGAACGCCTCACTGTGTGCCTTTCTCACGCCTGTCCGTATCGGGTGGCGATGCCGGTGTCCGTGCCCTTGTAGTTCGCCATCGCGTCGTTGATGCCCTTCTCGGCATCGTTGAGCGACAGGCGGAACTGGCGCAGCATCGTGATGAAGCCCTGCTGGTCGTCGGCCACCTGTTTCAGGTACGGCTTCATGGTGGCGGCACCGTGGCTGGACCCGAGCGGCGCCTCCTGCTGCAGCACGTTCAGCCGGAAGTCCTGGGAGTCGATCCAGTCGCGCATCTCCGTGATGGCCTGCAGTAATGCCTGGCCACCGCGCTCGCTGACCGCGAACGACCCCTCCGAAGCAGCTTTGGCGAAGCTCCTGGCCCCGGCCACGATCCCCGTGACCGCGGCGTGCATTGCGGCTCCGCCCCCGCCTCCCGCGTCGAGCATGATTTCGGCCCCTGTTCTTACCGCCCACACCTCACCCGCACGGTACCAATGGGCATCCGTGCGGGACCTCATTGTGACGCAAGTTGGACCATGTGGGTTCCCACTTGTGAACGCTAGCCGGTCACCGGGAGCAACTTCTCCGCCAGCCCGCGCAGCTTCTCCCCGGCGGCGGCCTCCCGCACCTCCAGTACGACGTGCGGCGCGCCGTCCTCGGCCGGCAGCATCCGCAGCTCGACGGTGATCCGGTCGTCGACCACGTGCGCGGGGTGGCCGGCCAGCGCGGGCTGCCCCGGCGGGACGGCGTCGGGCACCTGCCGGATCCGGGCGCTCGTGAGCCGGTGGCTCTTCGGATTGCTCAGGGTGCAACCACCGTCGTCGCCGATCACGACGTGACCGGGATCGGCCGCACCATGGAACGCGCGGGCCAGCGCCGTGCACAGGACCAGTCCCTGCACCGGACGGGGCAGGTCCGGCAGCGGCACGCCGGCGACGGGCTCGGTCGGGACGTAGGGCACGAAGCCGTCCGCGCCCGGCACCGGGGTGGGCGGCCCGTCCGTTGTGAGCTTGGGCACCAACGAGCCGAGGATCCGCCGGATCGTCGTGTCCAGATCCGGCCGGACATCGGTTCGCGGGGTCAGCGCGGCGAACAGCAACGGGTGGGGCTTCGCGTCTGTCGCTGCGGCGGGCAGCACCGCCACCACCGCGCTGGCCGACCCCTTCTGGACGGCCATCGCCGCGGGCCGGCCACCGACCGTGTCGGTGTAGGAGAGGTCGTTGGACGACTTGTTCCCCATCGACAGCGTCAGCCCCAGCGTCTCGCTGTCCACGACGCAGGTGGAGCCGAGCTCATCACTCTGGATCCGGCGGCCGACCTCGCCGCCGAGGGCCTCACGCCATTGTTGCGGAGTGAGCGCCTGGCACAGCGCCTGCGCAGAGGTCTCCCACGGGACGTAGCCGATGCCGTCGCCGTAGGTGATTCGCACCGGCCGCAATCCCGAGTCGGCCGGGACGGGTGCCGGGGCGGACGTCCGGGGCGGGCTGGTCCGTGAGGGCGGCGCGGGGTCGCCGCCGGTGCAGCCACTGAGCAGAGTGGCAGCGAGCGCCAGGCCGGTCGCGCGGCGGACGGTGCCGAAGACCGCGACGGGTGGCCGGAGTGCGGCCGCGACCTGCGGCAGCGTCGTGTTGGCGATCTTGTCGAGGTCCCCTACCGAGGTCGCGAAACCGGGTCCTGGCTGTGTCATCTCGAATCCCCTCAGTTGCCCGAATCCAAGGGGGTTCGACGGGGAGCACGCGCGGTCGGTGCCTTCGCGGGTGCACACCACCCGATCGCAGCAGGGCGGTGCGGGCGGGTCAGCCGAAACGGCCGGAGATGTAGTCCTCCGTCGCCTTCTGGGTGGGGTTCGAGAAGATCTTCTCGGTCGCGTCCATCTCGACCAGTTTGCCGGGCTGGCCCACGCCGGCGAGGTTGAAGAACGCCGTCTGGTCGCTCACCCGCGCCGCCTGCTGCATGTTGTGGGTGACGATGACGATCGTGTAGTCCTTCTTCAGCTCGCCGATCAGGTCCTCGATCGCCAGGGTGGAGATGGGGTCCAGCGCCGAGCACGGCTCGTCCATCAGCAGGACGTCGGGCTGGACGGCGATGGCGCGCGCGATGCACAGGCGCTGCTGTTGCCCGCCGGACAACGACGAGCCCGGCTTGTTCAGGCGGTCCTTGACCTCGTTCCACAGGTTGGCACCACGCAGCGAACCCTCGACGACCTCGTCGGCGGTCTTCTTCGACATGCGCCGGTTGTTGAGCCGCATGCCCGCGATCACGTTGGCGTGGATGGACATCGTGGGGAACGGGTTGGGCCGCTGGAACACCATGCCGATGTTGCGCCGGACCTGCACCGGGTCGACCGCGTTGCCGTAGAGGTCCTCGCCGTCGAGCGCGATGCGGCCCTCGATGCGGGCGCCGGGGATGACCTCGTGCATCCGGTTGAGCGAGCGGATCACCGTGGACTTGCCGCACCCGGACGGGCCGATGAAGGCGGTGACCGCGCGCGGCTCGATGCCCATCGAGACGCCCTCGACCGCGAGGAAGTCGCTGTAGTAGATGTTCAGGTTCGAGATGTCGAGTCGCTTCGCCATCGTCCTTGTCGCGTCTTCCTCGTTAACGGCCGGTCTTCGGCGCGAAGATCCGGGAGATGAGCCGGGCGATCAGGTTGAGCAGCATGACGATGATGATGAGCGTCAGCGCCGCGGCCCAGGCCCGGTCGTAGTTGATCGTGGTGATGCCGTTGGGCGCGAGACCCTGGCTGTACTGGCGGAACACGTACACCGGCAGCGTCATCATCCGGCCGTCGAACAGGTCGTAGTTGATCGAGTCGACTACCCCGACCGTGATCAGCAGCGGCGCGGTCTCGCCGATGACCCGGGCGATCGACAGCATGACACCGGTGACGATGCCGGCCGCCGCCGTGCGCAGCACGACCTTCGTGATCGTGAGCCACTTCGGCACGCCCAGCGCGTAGGCCGCCTCCCGCAGCTCGTTCGGCACCAGCTTGAGCATCTCCTCCGACGCCCGCACGACGACCGGGATCATCAGCACCGACAACGCGATCGAGCCGACCACCCCCATCCGCACGCCGGGGCCGAAGAAGATCGCGAACAGCGCGTAGGCGAACAGGCCGGCCACGATCGAGGGGATGCCGGTCATGACGTCGACGAAGAACGTGATGCCGCGGCCCAGCCGGGTCGGCCCGTACTCCACGAGGTAGACCGCGGTGAGCAGGCCGATCGGGACGGAGATCAGCGTGGCGAACAAGGTGATCTCGAGCGTACCGATGATCGCGTGGTACGCCCCGCCCGCGTCCATGCCGCCGAACACGCCGCGCATGGTGTAGGAGAGGAAGTAGCCGTCGAACCGCTTGAGGCCGTACTGCAGCACCGTCAACAGCAGACTGATCAACGGGATGACGGCGAGCCCGAACGCGCTGTACATCAACGTCGTGGCCAACCGGTCGCGAGCCGCCCGGCTTCCCTCGACGGCGCCGGCGACCACGAGGATCACCACCGCGAAGAGGATCACACCGAGGAACGCGGCGAGCGGGATGCTGAACGCGGCGAAGAGCGCCAGGAGCCCGGACATGGCCGCCAGCGACAGCACGAGCAGGGCGAGCGGGGCGAGCTTCGGCAGCTTGCCGTGGCTCAGCTTCTTGGAGCCGGCGAGGTCCGGCGGATCCTGCAGGGTGGTCATCAGTTGGCCCCCGAGAACTCGCGCCGCCGCGACACGATCCATCGCGCGATCATGTTGACGACGAGCGTGATGACGAACAGCACCAGGCCGGTGAAGATCAGCACGTTGACGCCGATGCTGGTCGCCTCCGGGAACTTCAGCGCGATGTTGGCGGCGATGTTCTGCTGCTGGCCGGCCTGCAGGAGGAAGACCGAGTAGGCGAGACCGGGCGAGAGAACCATGGCGACGGCCATCGTCTCGCCGAGCGCGCGGCCGAGGCCGAGCATCGTGGCGCTGATGATGCCGGAGCGCCCGAACGGGAACACCGACAGCCGGATCATCTCCCAGCGGGTGGCGCCCAGCGCGAGCGCCGCCTCCTGGTGCAGCAACGGGGTCTGGAGGAACACCTCACGAGACACCGCGGTGATGATCGGCAGGATCATCACCGCGAGCACGATGCCCGCCGTGAGGATCGTGCGCGGCGGGCTCGCCACGGGACCCGCGAAGAGCGGGATGAAGCCGAGGTTGTCGCTCAGCCACTGGAAGACCGGGAACATCTTCGGCATGAGCCACAAGGCGCCCCACAGGCCGTAGACCACGCTGGGGATGGCCGCGAGCAGGTCGATCACGTAGCCGAAGACCTGGGCCAGGCGGCGCGGCGCGTAGTGGGAGATGAACAGCGCGACCCCGATGGCGATCGGGGTCGCGATGAGCAGTGCGATGAGGGCGGCCAGCACGGTGCCGAAGACCAGTGGGCCGACGTAGCCGAGGAGCGAGACCCCCTGATCGATGAACGGGACCTTCGCGGCGAGCTCGTCGGCCGGCGTGCTGATCGCCGGCCACGCTTGGACGACGAGGAACGCGGCGACCAGAGCGAGGATGACGAGGATGAGCGTGCCGGCTGCCCGGGCGGCGCCCGAGAAGATCACATCGCCGGGCCGCCGCGGTGCTCGTTGTTTGGGAGCCGGTCGCGGCGGCGTTTCACGCTTGGCGGCAGGTTCGCCCGTTGTGGTCACGAGGCAGACTCCGTGGACGGGAAGGGACGGGCGGCGCTGGATGGGCGACCGCTCGTGAGCGGCCGCCCATCCGGCGAGTGAACCGTAACAAGGTGCTGGTCTTGCCTCAGCCGCCGTTGCCGACGGTCTGGAGCGAGGCCTCGACCTCGGTCCGGATCTTGCTCGAGATGGGTGCCGAGCCGGCCGCGTCGGCGGCGGCCTTCTGGCCGGCATCGCTCGCGATGTAGCCCACGAACGCCTTGATCAGGTCGGCCTTGCCGGCGTCGGAGTACTTCTGGCAGATGATCGTGTAGGTGACCAGCAGCAGCGGGTAGGCGCCCGCGGTGGTGGTGTCCCGCTTGATCTTGATGGCCAGGTCGCCCGCCGGGACGCCGGCCTCCTTCGGGGACTCCTCGACGACCTTCGCCGCGCCCTCCGCGGACGGCGCGACCCACTGGTCGCCGACCTTGATCTTGGCGACGCCGAGGCTGCCGGCCTTGCTGTGGTCGGCGTAGCCGATCGTGCCCTGGCCACCCTGGACGGTCTGGACGACACCCGAGGTGCCCTGCGCGGACTGGCCACCCTTGAGCGGCCACGTGCCACTCGCCTTGTGCGGCCACGCCGCCCCGGCGGTGACGGACAGGTAGTCGGTGAAGTTCTTGGTGGTCCCGGACTCGTCGGACCGGCTGACCGGCGTGATCTGCGTGTCGGGCAGGTTGGCGCTCGGGTTGTCCGCCTTGATCTTCGGGTCGTTCCACTTGGTGATCTTGCGGTCGAAGATGCCCGCGATCGTGGCCGGCGCGAGCTGCAGGTCGGACACGCCCTGGAGGTTGTAGATCACCGCGATGGGGCTGATGTACAGCGGGAGGTTGAGCGCGTCGCTGCCACACCGCGTCTTGGCGGTGGCGCGCTCCTCCGCGGTCAGCGCCGCGTCCGAACCGGCGAAGTCGATCGCTCCCTCACCGAACTGGGTGCGGCCGGCGCCGGAGCCCGCCGGGTCATAGCTGACGGTGACGTCCGGGTTCGCCGAGCCGAAGCCGGCGATCCAGGCCTGCACGGCGGATTCCTGGGCGCTCGAGCCGGCGCCGGCGAGCTTGCCGGACAGGTTGCTCTGCGTCTGCGAGCCGCCGTTGCCCCCGGTACTGGACGAACCGGCAGGGTCGTTGCCGCACGCGGTCAGTGCCAGTGCACTGGCAGCGACGATGGCCGCGATGCGGCCGTAGCGGATGCGCTTCACTGGGTCCTCTCGAGGTAGGTCGATGTCACGAGATCGGTACGCCCGCCGCGGGATTCCCGGGCGGCACGGAACTCACGTGCGCTGCTGAATGGCGGCACAAGCGCGGACGCTAGGGAAGAGGGGTGGACAGACCCGGGTGTTCAGGTGAACAGCAGGTGAACAACACCGGATTGTGACTTTTGTTGCGTTGAGTAACGGTCACGCGCGTCACGCGGTCAATCACCGCTGGTAGGCAACGTCCGTCTCGGCCACGGTGAACCCCAGTCGGGTGTACAGCGCGACGGCCGCGGAATTGTCCGACTCGACGTACAGGATCGTCTCGCCGAGACGCTGTTCCCGCAGGTGATGCAGGCCCACGAGGGTGAGCGCCCGGCCCAGCCCGCCACCCTGGGCGGCCGGGTCGACGCCCACGACGTAGACCTCGCCCACCCCGCCCGGGTGAACCTTGGTCCAGTGGAAGCCGACGACGTTCTTGCTCTCGTCGACGGCGAGGAAGAAGCCCTCCGGGTCGAACCAGCCCTCCCGCTCGGTGGCGGTGAGCTCGTCGACGGTGAGCTGACTCTGCTCGGGATGCCAGTCGAAGGCGCGGCCGTTGACCGCGACCATCTCGGCCTCGTCCTGGCCGGGGACGAAGGTGCGCACGGTGACGCCGGCGGCCCACTCCGGCTCCGGCAGCGCGACCGCGTTGTCGAGCCGCATCCTCAGCAGCTCCCGCACCCGGGCCAGGCCCGTGCGCTCGGCGATCCGGACCGCCGCCGGGTGGTCGCCGTGCGACCAGATGCGCAGCTTCTCGCCGGCCCGCTCGAGGACCGCGTCGACCATGCGGGTGCCGTGGCCGCGGCGCCGGTGCGCGGGATGCACGATGAGCTCGGCGACCTGGTTGCCGAACGCGTCACCGGCGGTGTCGAGGTGCGCGTAACCGACGAGCTCGCCGTCCTCGTGCGCATAGAGGTGGAGGCCGTCGCGGAACTCCCTGGGCAGCGGCCCGTCCTCGTCGACCTCCGGCCGGCCGTCCTGCGCCATCGCCGCGCGGAGCAACGCCCGGACGTCGTCCCCGGGGTCGGACTCCTGCCAGCTGATCCGCACGCCACCGACCCTACGTCAGAGCGCGTTGACCGAGTCCTCCTCGACGGCCAGCGACTCGGGGTGGCCGGCGGTCGGCTTCGGGGGCTGGACGAACTTGTAGCCCACGTTGCGCACGGTGCCGATCATCTGCTCGTGCTCGGTGCCGAGCTTCGCGCGCAGCCGCCGCACGTGCACGTCCACGGTCCGGGTGCCGCCGAAGAAGTCGTAGCCCCACACCTCCTGCAGCAGCTGCGCCCGGGTGAACACCCGGCCGGCGTGCTGCGCGAGGTACTTGAGGAGCTCGAACTCCTTGTACGTCAGGTCCAGCGGCCGGCCGCGCAGCCGGGCCATGTAGGTCGCCTCGTCGATCACCAGTTCGCCGAGGCGCAGCGCGCCGTCGGCGCCGGGGGCGCCGGCCGGGCCGCGCGAGGTGAGCAGCCGCAGGCGGGCGTCCACCTCGGCCGGACCGGCGGTGGGCAGGAGGATGTCGTCCACCCGCCACTCCGGGTTGACCGCGACGAGGCCGCCCTCGTTGACGACGGCGACCACCGGCACGCTGTCGCCGCCGCTCGTGAGCAGCCGGCACAGGCTCTTGGCCGCCGCGAGGTCGACGCGCGCGTCGACCAGGACGACGTCCCGTGACCCCGCGTCGAGCAGTGCCGTCACCTCGGGCGCCTGGGTGCGCACGTGATGGGGCAGCAACATGAGGGACGGCACGACCGAGCCCGGCGTCGGGTCCGCGGTGAGCAGCAGCAGGTCGAGGCTCATGGGGGGCCCGCCTCTCTGGGTACGCTCCGTGGCTTTCCCGGAGAATAACCGGTGTGCCTGTGAAATGTCCTGGTCGTGACGCATGTGTCACACGAGTGCACCAGCGGACCAGCGACGATGTGAGGCTGACGGGACTCCTGTTGCGTCGGAAACATTCCCGTAACGAGACCGCGGTGGTCGTGGGACACGGCTTCACCAACCACGTCCGCAAGCCGTTCGTCGAGCGGATCCTGCACCGGCTCGCCCGGCGACACACGGTGGTCGCGCTCGACTTCCGCGGGCACGGCCGCTCGGGCGGGCGGTCCACCGCCGGGCCGGCCGAGGTCCTCGACCTGGACGCGGCGGTCCGGCTGGCCCGCGAGCTCGGCCATCCCCGCGTCGCCACGCTCGGCTTCTCGATGGGCGGCTCGGTCGCCTTGCTGCACGCGGCCACCGGCGCCCACCGGCCGGACGCGGTGGTCGCGGTCAGCGCCGCGGCCCGCTGGTGGACCCGCGACACCGACGCCATGCGCCGGCTGTTCTGGCTGGCCGAGCTGCCGCACGGGCGGCTCGCGATGCGTGCCGTGCGGGTGCGGCTGGCCCCGCCGAGAATGGGGATGACAATGGGGATACCGGCGAGCCCCATCGAGGTGGCGCACCGGATCGCCCCCACCCCCTTACTGCTGGTGCACGGCGACCGGGATCATTACGTGGGCGTGGACCATCCGCTGGCAGTGCAACGGGCCACCGGTCAGCACGCGGAGCTGTGGCTCGAGCGCGGCATGCGACACGCGGAGACCGCGACGAGCCCGGAACTGGTCGACCGGATCGCGGCCTGGCTGGCCCGCGAGAGCCGAACGAAGGAATCGGAGCGAACGGCGGCATGACACCGAGGACGGCAGAGATGGCGGCACCCGGCCAGCCCAGCGCGCCCAAGCGGCGACGGCGGACCCGCAGGATCGTCATCAGCCTCGTGGTGCTGATCGCGTTGCTGGTCGCCGCCGACTTCGGCGCCGCGGCGGTGTTCGAGTACCAGGTGTCCAAGCGCGCCCGCGAGCAGTTCCACCTCACCGACGACCCGTCGGTGAAGGTGCACGGCTTCTCCTTCCTGGCCCAGGCGATCTCCGGCGAGTACGGCCACGTGGCGATCGACGCCAAGGGCGTGCCGGTCCAGGACACGCTGCGCGACCTCGAGGTGCACGTCGACCTGATGGGCGTCATCGCGCCGCTCGGTGACCTCGTGTCCGGCAAGCTCCAGGGTGTGCGGGTGCGCGAGGTCGAGGGCCAGGTCCGGGTCAAGGCCTCCGACATCACCCGGGCGCTCCTGCAGAACGAGAACCCGCTGGTCTCCTCGATCACCAACCTCACGATCGATCCCATCAGCGAGCAGGACGCGCAGACCGACCCCGACAAGCGCACCGACGCGGAGCAGGCCGCCGCCGAGCGGGCCGCGGAGCTCGAGACCGACAACGACACCAAGGCCGGCGCGCGGATCTGCGCCACCGCGGACCTGGGCGGCGAGGAGACCGACTTCTGCGCCTACGGCCTGATCACGCTGGTGGAGGCCAAGGCGCACTTCGTGCCGTCCCGGCTGGAGCTGACCAACAGCGTGCTCGGCACGGGCCAGCTCCCCGACGCGTTCGAGGCCGGTATCACGGGGTGGCTCAAGCAGCTCTCGCTCGACCCGGGCCAGCTCCCGTTCACCGTCACACCCACGGCCGTGAACGTCGAACCGGGCGTACTGTCGGTGAAGGGCAAGGCCTTCGACGTGGTTCTCGGCGGGAGTGGTGGATGACCGGTGCGCTGGTGCTGATCGGCACGCTCGTGCTCGCGAGCGCGCTGGGTCTGGCATTGCGTGCCCGCAACGGCCGGATCAGGACCGCCGGTCCCGCCGAGGTCACCACCGGGCTCCCCGAGGACATCCGCAACGCACTCGCCCCGAACGCCGCGGTCACCCTCGTGCAGCTGTCCACCACGTTCTGCGCGCCGTGCCGGCAGGCCCGGGTGCTGCTGGCCGATCTGGCGGCCCGCACCGACGGGCTGCACCACACCGAGCTCGACCTCACCGACCGGCCGGACCTGGCCCGGGAGCTGTCGGTCCTACGCACGCCCACCACGCTCGCCATCGACGGGCGCGGCACCGAGCTGCTGCGGGTCGGCGGCGTGCCGAGGCGGGACGCGCTGCTCGAGGCGCTTCGACCGCATTTGTCCGAATGACCGTCATCCCATCTGGTGGACGTTCCGCCCAGCACCAGAGATGCGCCGGTAGTGTGCTGGTCGTGTACACCTTGCTGACCAGGCGTCGCGCGGTCGACTACTGCCGCGTCGACTCGAGCCTGTGTTTGGCAGCTGACTGACCGGGCGGACCCCTTTCTCGGCCTTCCGCCCGTGCTGGTTCCCCAACCCAGCCGTGCAGTCAGGAGGCCGTCGTGTCCGCAGGTCCCTCGTCCGTCGATCCCCGAGGTCCGCGCTTCGCCGCGTGGGTCACCACCGTCGTGCTCGCCGTCGCGCTGCTCACGGGCTGGTGGCCGCTGCTCGCCGCGCAGGCCGTCGTGTTCGCGATCGGCGCGTTCGCCGGGTTCGGCGTGGCGCCGTACTCGCTCGTCTACCGCCACCTGGTCGCGCCCCGGCTCGCGCCGACCGACGAGCGTGAGGACACGGCCCCGCTGCGGTTCGCCCAGGGCGTCGGGTTCGGCTTCGCGGTGGTGGGCACCCTCGGTTATGTCACCGGGCTCACCACCCTCGGCATCGTGGCCACCGCGTGCGCGCTGGCGGCGGCGTTCCTCAACGCAGCGTTCGCGTTCTGTCTCGGCTGCGAGACGTATCTGTTGATCCGCCGATTCATCCCAACGAAGGAGAGAGCGCTCCAATGAGCCGCGAAGACGTGTTGGTCACGGCCGAGTGGGCCGAAGAGAACCTCGGGACCGCCGGGGTGGTGTTCGTCGAGGTCGACGAGGACACCTCCGCGTACGGCGGCGGCCACATCCCTGGTGCGGTGAAGATCGACTGGAAGACCGAGCTGCAGGACCCGGTGCGCCGGGACTTCGTCGACCGCGCCGGCTTCGAGAAGCTCCTGTCCGCCAAGGGGATCGCCAACTCCGACCGCGTGATCCTCTACGGCGGCAACAACAACTGGTTCGCCGCCTACGCGTACTGGTACTTCAAGCTCTACGGCCACGACGCGGTGCAGCTGCTCGACGGCGGCCGCAAGAAGTGGGAGCTCGACGGCCGTGCGCTGTCCTCCGACGCGGTGACCCGCGACGAGACCAGCTACACCGCGCAGGAGCAGAACCCGGCGATCCGGGCGTTCCGCGACGAGGTCATCGAGGCCATCCACAACAAGAACCTCGTGGACGTGCGGTCGCCGGACGAGTTCTCCGGCAAGCTGCTCGCGCCGGCCCACCTGCCGCAGGAGCAGGCGCAGCGCGGCGGGCACATCCCGTCGGCGATCAACGTGCCGTGGAGCAAGGCGGCCAACGAGGACGGCACGTTCAAGTCCTCCGACGAGCTGCGCGACCTCTACAAGGAGGCCGGCATCGACGAGGGCAAGGCCACCATCGCCTACTGCCGCATCGGTGAGCGGTCCTCGCACACGTGGTTCGCGCTGCACGAGCTCCTCGGGTACCCGGACGTGAAGAACTACGACGGCTCGTGGACGGAGTACGGCTCGCTGGTCGGCGTGCCGGTCGAGATCGGCCCCGGCGCCCACTGACGTCCGGCTTTCGGCGAAGGAGAAGGAATGAGCAACGACGGCTGCGGCGCTCCGGAGCAAGGTCTGGAGCTGCCGCCCGGCATCGATCTCGCCAAGGAGATCGTGCTCGGCGGCAAGGTGACCGCCGACGGCGCCCCGGTGAGTGGCGCGTACGTGCGGCTGCTGGACGCCAGCGGTGAGTTCACCGCCGAGGTGGTGTCCTCAAAGGACGGTGACTTCCGGTTCTTCGCCGCGCCGGGCCAGTGGACGGTGCGCGCGCTGCACCGCGGTGGCAACGGCGAGACCCGGGTGACCGCGGACGGGCCGGGGCTGCATCCGGTCGCGGTGGCGGTCGGCTGAGACCCATCACCAGAACGCGGGGCGGTCGTGCATTCGGCCGTCCCGCGTTCGCATATCCTCGCCGGGTGGAACTGTTCTGGACCGCCCTGCTGATCATCACGGCTCTCGCCGGCACCGCACTCCTGGGCCGCACGGCCTACCGTCTGCACACGGGGTCGGGCCGATGACCGACGCGGAAGGCAACCCGATTCCCGGCAGCGGTGACGCGGCGCTGCGGGCGGCGGCCGAGCGGGCCGCGACCACGCGTGAGCGCAACCTCCCACAGTGGGAGGACCTCCCGATCCCGAACGACACGGCCAACCTCCGCGACGGCGCGAACCTCAACGACGCCCTGCTGCCGATCCTGCCGCTCATCGGTGTCTGGCGCGGCGAGGGCGAGGTCGTGTACCCGACGATCGAGCCCCAGCACTTCGGCCAGCAGATCACCTTCGCCCACGACGGCCGGCCGTTCGCCTTCTACGAGTCCCGCGCGTGGCTGCTGGACGCGGACGGCAAGGTCATCCGCCCGGCGGCACGCGAGGTCGGCTGGTGGCGCCCGCGGGCCGACGAGACCATCGAGGTCCTCCTCGCCCACGCGACGGGCATCGTGGAGATCTTCTACGGCGAGCCGCGCACGCAGACGTCCTGGGAGCTGGCGACCGACGTGACGATGCGCACGTCCTCGGCGAAGGACGTCTCGGGGGCGAAGCGCCTGTACGGCCTGGTGAACAACGGCGACCTGGCCTACGTCGAGGAACGCGCGATGGTGGGCCAGCCGCTACAGCCCCACACGTCGGCGTACCTGCGCCGCATCGCCGGCTGACGGAACTCGGCTGCCCCCGGGCGACCTCTCATCGGGGCGGGCTCGGCGAGTGCTATCGCAAACACCGAAGGATATGGGTGTCCGCCTTCGCCTGGGGGTCCCCTGGTTTCACACTACCCGCGAGGACCGACAGGTTCGGCTGGTCGGGGCTTGGCTGTGGACAACCTCGCGCACTGTGGACAACTCCGGGCCCAGCGGAGCGGCGAAGATCAGGGGCGCGGTTCGCCGTACCAGCGCCACTTCGTCAGGCCGTCGTGGCCAGGGAGGTCGCCGCGGCCCGTGGCCCACAGCAGGGTCGGCCACGGGTCGGTGTCCGTCGGCGCGTTCGGGAACAGGCGGGTCAGTACGCGGGCGCAGAGGCCGGCCGGCGGGGTCCATGCCAGGCCTAGGCCGTCGGCCAGGTCGTGGGTGTGGGCCAGGGTCTCGACGATGCCCATCGCGGCGAAGCCCTCGGGGTCGGAGATCCCGAAGCCGTGGTGCGCGCGGACCGACGGCGGGCGGGTGGCCACCATCGCCACCAGCAGCGCGCCGCACGCCTCCAGCACCTGCAGCAGCCCCGCCGGCCCCGCCGACCGGTCGGCGCGCACCGCGTTGTGCGGGCCTCCCGGACGACGGGCCTCCCAGAGGAACGGCACGTCACCGGTGAGTGGGGGCGTGCGCGGGGCCAGCAGGACGGCGTACTGGAACAGGTCATCGGCGAGGTGCTCGACGGTCTCCCAGCACGTCCACTCCAGCGAGCCGGCCTTGCCGTCCCAGTCCGCCGAGGACGCCCGCAGCAGGGTGGCGATGGAGAGCTGGACCGCGTGGTCGAGGTCCCCGGCGGTGACGGTCACCGGTATTCGGACTCGTAGAGCGCGTTCAGCTCCCCGTGCAGCCGCGTGGCGTCGGGCAGGGCCACGCCGTCGAGCGTGTGCACCCGGGTGATCTTGCGGACGCTCGACGCGAGGAACAGCCCGTCCGCCTCGGCCAGCTCGGCGACGGCCAGCGGCTCGACCTTGGTGACCCAGCCGGCCTGCTCGGCCGCCCGGAACAGCGCACCCTGCGTGGTGCCGCGCAGGACCCCGCTCGAGGGCGGCGTGGTCCGCAGCGTCCGACCCTGGGCGATGACCACCGTCGAGGTGGGGCCCTCCAGCACCGACCCGTCCGCCGCGACGAAGATCGCCTCCTCGGCGTCGTGTGCCTCGGCGTAGCGGATGGCGGCCATGTTCACCGCGTAGGACAACGACTTCGCACCCAGCAGCAGCCACGGCGCCCGCGCCACGATCTCCGGCTCGTACCCGCGGTCCAGCGTCACCGCGCGCACCCCGGTCTCCCGGTTGCGCAGCGTCTTCTCGCCGATCGGCAGGCCCAGCGCGAACCCGGTCGGCGTGCCGTCGCCGAACTCCGGGCCACGCGTGTAGACGAGCTTGAGCGCCATCTCCGAGCCGCCCTGCCACGCGTCGAGCACCGCCCGCACGCACCGCTCCCACGCCGCGCGGTCCAGCGGCGGCAGCTCCAGCATCGCGGCCGAGTGTGCGAGCCGGTCCAGGTGCGGACCCAGCTCGCGCGGTTTGCCGTCCACCACCAGAATCGTCTCGAAGATCCCGTCCCCGCGGATCAGGCCCAGGTCGTCGACCCGGATGTGCCGTCCGTCGGGGTCGGCCAGCGTTCCGTCCAGCATCGCAAGCACCCGCATACGGGCAGCCTACTCAGCCGCGCGCCTACGATTTACGGCGTGGAGACCGCGAGCGTGCGCAACATCGAGGCGGAACGGGCCCAGCTCCGGGACACCCTGCACCGCCGCGGCATGCGCATGACCCCGCAGCGCCAGCTCGTCCTCGACGCGCTGCTCGAGCTCGAGCACGCCACGCCCGAGCAGGTCTGCCAGCGGGTCCAGCGCAGCACCCCGACGGTCAACATCACCACGATCTACCGCACGCTCGAGCTGCTGGAGAGCCTCGGCATCGTGCGGCACACCCACCTCGGCCACGGCGCGCCCAACTACTCGGTCCACGAGCATCGGCACGTCCATCTGGTCTGCCACCACTGCGGCAACGTGATCGAGACACCGTGCGAGGTCATGGAGGAGCTGCGCGGAACACTGCGTGCCCGCCACGGGTTCGAACTGGATGCCAGCCATCTCGCGCTGTCCGGCCTCTGCCGCAACTGCTCCGGGGAGAACTCGTGACCGACTCGCCCATCCTCGACGTCCCCGGCGCGGTGCCGGCCCCGGACGGTTCGCCGGACCAGGGCGTGCCGTGGCACTTCGGCGACCCGTTCGCCGAGCAGCGGGCCGCGGCACGCAAGGTCGCGGTCGTCGACCGGTCGCACCGCGAGCTCATCGCGGTCACCGGCCCGGAACGGCTGGCGTGGCTGCACCTCGTCATCTCCCAGCACGTCACCGAGCTCGCCGACGGCGCCGGCACCGAGGCCCTGGTGCTGGACAGCCAGGGCCGGGTCGACGCGCACATGGTGCTCGCCCACCTCGACGAGACCGTGTGGCTCGACACGGAGGCGGGTGCCCACGCCACCGGCGCCCGCGGTGGGCGGCAGTCGCTGCTCGAGTACCTCGAGTCGATGGTCTTCTGGTCCAAGGTGGAGCTGCGGGACGCGACGGCCGAGCGCGCGGTGCTGTCCCTGGTCGGCCCGGACACCGACGACCTGCTGACCCGGACGGGGCTGCCGGCGCCGGCCGGGCCCTACGCGGTGGCCGGCGCCGAGGGCGTCATCGTCCGCCGCATGCCGGTGGGTGTCGACCTGCTCGTGCCGCGCGACTCGCTCACCGGCTGGTGGGACCGCCTCACGTCCGAGGGCGCCCGCCCGATGGGCAGCTGGGGCTACGAGGCGCTGCGGGTCGAGGCCATCCGCCCCCGGATGGAGCTCGACACCGACGACCGCACCATCCCGCACGAGGTCGGCTGGGTCCACGTCGCCGCGCACGTGGCCAAGGGCTGCTACCGCGGCCAGGAGACCGTGTCGAAGGTGCACAACGTGGGCCGGCCGCCGCGCCGGATGCTGCTGCTGCACCTCGACGGCTCGCCCGAGGTGCAGCCGGAGACCGGCGACCCGGTGCTGCTCGGCGAGCGGACCGTGGGCCGGGTCGGCTCGGTCGCCCGGCACCACGAGCTCGGCCCGATCGCGCTGGCGCTGGTCAAGTCCTCCGTGCCGCTCGACGCCGAGCTGCACGCCGGCGCCGAGGACCGGGTGGTGCAGGCCGCCATCGACCCCGACTCCGTGCCCGAGGCCACCCCGGGCCTGGGTCGAGAGGCCGCCCGGCGGCTGCGCGGCTGACTACCATCTGGGGCCATGGCAGCAGCGAAGCGCCCCGGTGGGCACGGCACCCTGATCACGGTCGCGCCGACGGGCGCCGAGCACACCAAGGCCGACGTGCCCAACCTGCCGGTCACGCTGGAGGAGCTGGTCGCCGAGGCCGTCGCGTGCGAGGCCGCCGGCGCCGCGATGATCCACGTGCACATCCGCGGCGCGGACACCACGCCGACGCTGGACCCGCAGCGGCTCAAGGACACGGTCGCGGCGTTGCGCGAGCAGACCGACCTCGTCGTGCAGCTGTCGACAGGCGGCGCCGTGGCCGACCCCGAGGAGGACCGGCTGCGCGTGCTCGACGCCATGCCGGACTCGGCCTCCTGCACGATGGGCACGGTCAACTTCGGCGACGACGTGTTCCTCAACCGCTGGGAGTTCGTGGTCGAGCTGCACAAGCGGATGCGGGAGCGGCGGATCGTGCCGGAGTACGAGATCTTCGACATCGGCCAGCTCGCGAGCCTGGCCCGGCTGCTGGACCAGCACGGCCTGCCGGCGGGCGGGCACGTGCACGTCGACCTGGTGATGGGCGTGCCCGGCGGCATGCCCGGCGACACCGAGACCCTGGCCGCGGCGCTGCGCGCGATCCCCGCGGGCGCCACGTTCTCGGCCACGGGCGTCGGGCGCACGTCGTTGCCGGTGATGCTGGCCTCGCTGTCCGCGGGCGGGCACCTGCGGGTCGGCATGGAGGACACGGTCTCCTACGCGCGCGGGGAGCGGGTGCGGGACAACGCGCAGCTGGTCGAGCGGGCCGCGCAGCTCGCGTCGGTGGCCCAGCGACCGCCACTGTCGGCAGCCGAGGTGCGGACGCTCATCGGGGTTGCGCAAAGCAACTGACTCGCGGTTGAGACATCCAGGTTGGCGACAGACCCCTCCGTACCGGAGGATGGACGGCGTGATCGAAGTCCGACCAGGTGGTCGCAGGCGTATCGACCGGGTGCTCGCGCCGGACTACGTGGCCCACCTGACGCAGCTCGACCTGACCGAGGTACGCGCGCGCCGCGACGACGCCGCGCAGGAGGAGACCGACCTTTCCTACCTGCGCAGGCTGCTGCACGGGCGGATCGACATCGTGAAGGCGGAGCAGAAGCGCCGCGAAGAGGGCGGCTCGAGCTCGGTGGTGGAGCGGCTGGTGGAGATCCTCTCGGACAACGCGGTCGGCCGGGCGCCGGTCGGTTCGGGCCGCCACCAGCCGCTGGAGCCCTCCCGCGCGGAGGCCCACCGGCGCCACGTCGAGGCACTCGTGTCCGACGCGGACCTGTCCGACGTCAGCTCGCTGCCGGACGAGCGGCTGGACCTGGCGCTGCGGACCTACTCGGCGGAGGAGGCGTCGGTGTCCCAACGCCGGCGCGAGGTGCAGAAGGTCGTGGACCTGCTCAACGACGAGATCGGTGGCCGCTACCGCGCGGGCAGCGCCTCGGTGGACCGCCTCTTGGCCGCCGAGCGCGGCGAGGACCCCGACGACCGTTAGTTGAACCGCTCGCGCACGGCGAGGTCGCTCCAGAAGTCACGCAGGCTCTCGAAGCGGGCGGCGATCTCCTCGACGTCCTCGCGCTCCAGCGCCTCCACGATCGCGTTCACGTCCGCGGCCGACGTGTCCTCCACCAGCTCCTCGTCGTCGAGCAGCTGGACGAGGCCGCCGTAGTCGAGCTCCACCGCCGAGTGCGGGTGGAAGTGCTCCAGCCACCGCCCGGTGTCCTCGAGGACCTTCGTCGGCCCCTGGTCGCCCAGCACCCGCTCGGCCAGCGAGTGCGCCTTCGCCACCCGCCGCCGGGCGTCGGCCATCGCCACCCGCCAGCAGACCTGCCGGCGCGGGTCCTCGCGGGTCGCGACCACGATGTGCCGGTGCTGCGGGTCGACGAGGGTGAACCACGGCAACGGCACCGTCCACGTCGTCGACACGATGTGCACCGCCCCGCCCGGCAAGTCCGACAGGACCGCGGCCGCCTTCTCCCGCACGCTGTCCGTCGACGCGGTCAGCGCCACCGCCCGCAGCGCGGGATGCGACGAGGTGAGGAAACCGACCAGCGCGGCGGCCGAGCGGGCCCGCACGTCGAGCGGGCACACGAGCGGCCCCGGCCCGACGGTCGCCTGGTCGATCGGGACCTCCGCCGGGTCGAGCACCAGCACGTCCCGCAGCGCGCGGGGCGAGGGCTCGCCGTTGGCGAGCTCACCGGGCAGAAGCGTGGGCGGCACGGACAGCTGTGATCTGAGCCACATGTCCCGCTCGCGCTCGCCGACGGTGGCGTGGTCGAGGTGGTTGGTGTCCAGTGCCTCGCGGAGGCGGCCGGCGACGGCCTCGTCGAACGCGGACAACGGTTCGTACACCCTGAGGTAGGCGACGAACGGTCGAGGCACGAGAGGCATCGTGTCACGAACCGCGCAGCGCCCGGCTACGGGGCGATCACGGGACCCGGCGATACGGCCGAAGGAACCAACGGAAAGCCTCCGGCGAAGGCCGTGCCCCTTCGCACAGAACCGGGTCGGCACGGTACGGTAGTTACAGGAACCAAATGTCGAGATCTGCGGGGCCGCCGATTCCCCCGGCCGCCCCGTCACTGTGCGAGGGGGTCGAGCCATGGGGCGCGGCCGGGCGAAGGCTAAGCAAACCAAGGTAGCCCGAGAGCTCAAATACAGCACTCATCACACCGACTTCGAAGCGCTGCAACGCGAGCTGTCCAACCAGCCGCCGACCAGCAGCAACGGTGAGGACCCTTTCGACGAGGAAGCCTACGAGGACGACGACTACCGTCGTTGACGTCAGACTCAGAGGCGGCCCAGGTAGCGAACCTGGTCCGTCTTTGCCTTGTCCATCGCCTCACGCGCGTCGGTGACTTCGGCGTACGCCGAGTGCTCCGGAACGCCGACCTCCCACCACGCTCCGGCGTCCGTCCAGGCGGACGGGTGGGTTCGGACGACCACGACGGCCACCCGGCCTGCTCGTGCGTGTTCGCGCGCCTGCCGGTAGGCGGCGCGCAGGTCGGCGGGGTCCACGACGGACAGCACCGCGCAGCCCAGCGACGCCGCGTGCGAGGCGAAGTCCACTCTGGGCGGTTGCGCCTGTAGCGAACGCACGTCGGCGTACAGGTTGTTGAACCCCGGCGCGCCGTTGCCCCGCTGCAGCCGGTCGATCACGGCGTAGCCGTCGTTGTCGCACACCACCGCCACGAACCCGTGGCCGGCGAACGCGGCGGAGAACAGCTCGGAGTTGAGCATCAGGTACGAGCCGTCGCCGAGCAGGGTCGTCACGACTCCGCCGCGCCGGGCCATCGCCGCGCCCCACGCGCCGGCGATCTCGTAGCCCATGCAGGAGAAGCCGTACTCGACGTCCATTCCGGACTCGGTGGCCCGCACGGCCCGCCAGCCGCCGATCAGCTCGCCGGGCAGCCCGCCGGACGCGGTCATCACGTAGTCGCCGGCGGTGCTCTCCTCGTTGACCACGCCGACCACCTGCGCGTACGTCGGCGGCCCGGCGGTCGGCTCGCGGAGCCCGTCGATGTAGGCGTCCCAGCGGGACCGCTCGGCGGCGGCCCGGTCCGACCAGGACGCCGAGACCCGCCACGAGTCGAGCAGCCCGGCCAGCTCGCCGAGCGCCTCGTCGGCGTCCGCGACCAGCGCCAGCGCGCCGTGCTTGACCGCGTCGAACCGCGCGGTGTTGACCGACACGAGCCGCACGTCCGGCGCGAACACCGACCACGACGCCGTCGTGAAGTCCTGCAGCCGGGTGCCGACGGCGAGCACCAGGTCGGCCTCGGCGGCGAGCCTGTTGGCCGACGACGAGCCGGTGATGCCGAGCGGGCCGGCGTGCAGCGGGTGGTCGTGCGGCACCAGCGTGCGGCCGGCGGTGGTCTCGGCGATCGGCACCCCGTGCCGCTCGGCGAACGCGAGCGCACTGTGCGTGGCGCCCGAGTACCGCACCCCGCCGCCGAGCACGAGCAGCGGCCGGTTTGCCGACCCGACCGCGTCGACGACCCTGCCCAGCGCGTGCCGGTCCGGCCGCGGCCGCACGAGGTGGTGCACGACCGGCTCGAACAGCGCGGCCGGGAACTCGAAGCTCTCGGCCTGCACGTCCTGCGGCAGCGCCAGGGTCACCGGCCCGCACTCGGCCGGGTCGGTGAGCACCCGGGCCACCTGCGGCAGCGTGGCGATCAGCTGCTCGGGCCGCACGATCCGGTCGAAGTACCGGCTGACCACGCGGAAGGCGTCGTTGACCGTGGCCGTCGCGTCGGCGAAGTGCTCGACCTGCTGGAGCACCGGGTCCGGCGCGCGGTTGACGAAGGTGTCGCCGGGTAGCAGGAGCAGCGGCAGCCGGTTCGCGTGCGCGACACCGGCCGCGGTGACCATGTTCAGCGCGCCGGGCCCGATCGAGGACGTGGCCACGCAGACCTGGCGGCGGTGGGTCGCCTTCGCGTAGCCCACCGCCGCCAGCGCCATGCCCTGCTCGTTGTGACCGCGCCACACCGGGAGCTCCTCCTGCTCGCTGAGCGCGGTCCCGAGCCCGAGCACGTTGCCGTGCCCGAAGATCGCGAACACGGCCGGGAACAGCGGCGCCACCGTGCCGTCCAGCAACACGGTGCGCTGCGCCCCGAGCCAGCGGACGAGGGCCTGCGCGGTCGTCAGCGTCCGCGACGATGGTCCGCTCCCGCTCACGAGGCGGTGACCTCCCTCAGCTCGTGCTGCAACGCCTCCAGTTCGGCCCCGCCGGCCATCTGCCGGGTCAGCTCCTCCAGCGTGATGTCCTTCTTGTCCGTCGAGCCGAGGCTGCGGCCGCGCTTGAGGATGAGGAACCGGGTGCCGACCGGGTAGGCGTGGTGCGGGTTGTGGGTGATCAGCACGACGCCCAGGCCACGCTCGGCGGCCTGCGCGACGTACCGCAGCACCACCCCGGACTGCTTGACCCCCAGCGCCGCGGTCGGCTCGTCGAGGATCAGCACCTTCGCACCGAAGTAGACCGCCCGCGCGATCGCCACGCACTGCCGCTCGCCGCCGGACAGCGTGCCGACCGGCTGCTCGACGTCGCGCAGGTCGATGCCCAGCTCGGCGAGCGCGGTGCGCGCGGTCTCCTTGCCCTTCCTGCGGTCCAGCCGCTGCAGCGGCCCGGCGCCCACGGTCGGCTCGGAGCCGAGGAAGAAGTTGCGCCACACGCTCATCAGCGGCACCACGGCCAGGTCCTGGTAGACCGTGGCGATGCCGTGGTCGAGCGCCTGGCGCGGCGAGTCCAGCCGCACCTCGGTGCCGTTGACCAGGAACCGTCCGGTGTCGTGCTGGTGCACGCCGGCGAGGATCTTGATCAACGTGGACTTGCCGGCGCCGTTGTCGCCGAGCACGCAGGTGACCTCGCCCGCGTTGACCACAGTGGACACGTCGCGGAGCGCGATCACGCTGCCGTAGTTCTTGCCGATGTTCTCGACCTCGATGAGTGCGGTCATCGCCGGACCCTTTCCGCTCGCCGCCGGAACGTGTTGTTCACCAGCACCGCGCCGAGCAGCATGATGCCGAGGAAGAGCATGAACCAGTCGCTGTTCCAGTTCGCGAACACGATGCCCTGCCGGGCCATGCCGAAGATCAGCGCGCCGATCGCGGCGCCGATCGCCGACCCGAAACCGCCGGTGAGCAGGCAGCCGCCGATCACCGCGGCGATGATGAACTGGAACTCCAGGCCGATGCCCTGGTTGGCCTGCACCGTGGTGAACCGCAGGATGTTGATCGTGCCGACCAGCCATGCGGCGAGCGCGGTGCCCATGAACAGCAGGATCTTCGTCCGCGCCACCGGCACGCCGACCGCCCGCGCGCTGATGGCCGCGCCGCCGACCGCGAAGATCCAGTTGCCGAACTTGGTGCGCGTCAGGAGCCACGCGGCGAGCGCCGCGAACCCGATCCACCACACGATGGAGATCTGGAACGGCGTGCCGGCGATGGCGAAGGTGGACGCGAACACGAACCCGGCGGACTCGTAGCCGGGGGCGCCGCGCATGCCGCTGACCTGCACCGAGTCGGTGATCAGCCGGGTGACGCCGAGGTTGAGGCCCTGCAGCGCGAGAAACGTGCCGAGCGTGACGATGAAGCTGGGCAGCCCGGTGCGCACCACCAGCCAGCCGTTCAGCGCACCCACGCCGAGCGCGAAGACCAGCGACAGGAGCAGCGCGAGCCACACGTTGAGCCCGACCTGGGTCGCGAAGATCGCGGTGACCAGCGCGGTGGACGCCGTCATCACGCCCGCGGACAGATCGAACTCGCCGCCGATCATCAACAGCGCCACGGCGACCGCCATGATCCCGAGCGTCGCCGAGTCGTCGAGCCAGGTGGCGACGCCGCCCGTCGTGAGGAACTTGTCGGCGACGATCGAGAAGAAGACGAACACCACGAGCGCGCCGAGCAGCGCGCCGATCTCCGGCCGCACCACCAGCTTGTTCAGTAACCCCGGCGAGGCCATGCGTTCGTCGACGGCCGCTGGTTCCGGGTTGGGTTCGGTTGTCGTTGTCGTTGTCGTCATGTCGGGCTCCTCAGCGCGTGCCGCGTTCGGTGTACGGACGCACCAGGTCCGCGTTGGACTCGTCGACGAAGCCAGGCCCGGTGAGCACCGACTGCCCGCCGCCCAGCGTGTTCCCGTTCTGCCGGTACAGCTTCAGCATCATGATCGGCAGGTAGCCCTGCTCGTACTGCTGCTGGTCCACGGCGAACAGGATGCGGCCGGCGCGGACGGCGTCGACCACGCCGGTGTTCAGGTCGAACGTGGCGATCTCGGCGTCCGAGCGCGCGCCCTGCGCGGCGGTGACCGCGCGGTCGGCGACCTGCGAGGACAGCGTCAGCACCCCGTCGACGTCCGGGTTGGTCTGCAGCGCGCCGCGGATCCGGGCTTCGATGTCGGTGGGGTTGCTGATGTCCACCTGGAGGTTCTCGACCTGGCCGCCGAAGCCGTCACGCGCGCCGTCGCAGCGCTCGTTCAGCCCGGAGTTGCCGGCCTCGTGGATCACGCAGAGCAGGTGTTTCTTGCCGGCCTGCTTGAACCGCTCGCCCGCGGCCCGGCCGGCGATCTTCTCGTCCTGGCCGACGTGGGCGATGGCGCCGAACTCCTTGCTGCGGGTGGCCCCGGAGTTGATCGTGACGACCGGGACGCCGGCCTTCACCGCGGCCTCGATGGACGACTTGAGCGCGTCCGGGTTGGCCATCGACACGACGATCCCGGTCTTGCCCTGGGCCACCGCGTTGTCGATGAGCTTGGCCTGCGCGCCGGGGTCGCCGTTGGACACGTAGGTGACCTTGACGCCGAGCTCGTGGCCGGCCGCCTCGGCGCCGTTCTTCACCACGCTCCAGAAGGCGTCGCCCTCGCTGCCGTGGGTGATCACCGCGAAGTCCAGCGGCGCGTTGGGGTCGAACACGCCGCCCCCGCCACCACCGCCGGGCGACGTGGTCTCGGACTCGGCGGTGGGCCCGGTGCACGCGGCGAGCACCATCGCGAGTGCCGCCAGTGCGGCGGCGAGGAGCGCGGGCGTTCGTCGCCCTCGGTCAGACATCGTTGTCTCTCCCGTCTAACGGCCGTGTCGTGTCCTCGGTGAGTGTCCTCGGTCTGTCCCCAGTCTGTCCTCAGCGGACGGAATCCAGGAAGGCCAGGCTGCGGGCGGTGGCCTGGCGCGGCAGCTGGTCGGCGCCGGTGTCGTCCGCGGGCAGCGCGGTGTCCTGCTCGAGGACGTACCAGCCGTGGTAGTCGTTGTCGCGCAGCAGCTTCAGCAACGCGGAGAGGTCGACGTCGCCGTCGCCGAGCGGCACGTAGATGCCCCGCGCGACGGCTTCGGTGTAGCTGATCCGGCCGTCCCGCACCTGGTCGGCGAGGTCGGCGCGGACGTCCTTGAGGTGCACGTGGCCGACCCGGTGCGGGTGCCGGCGGACGAGCTCGACGGGGTCGGTGCCGCCGATCAGCAGGTGTCCGGTGTCCACGCACAGCGGCAGGTCGGAGTCGGCGAGGAAGCGCTCAACCTCGGCGGACGTCTCGACCTGGGTGCCGACGTGCGGGTGCAGCACGGTCCGCAGGCCGCTGCGGACCGCGCGGTCGCGGATGAGGCCGGCGGTCTCGACGAGCGTGTGCCACTGCGCCGGGCTCAGCGGTGGGCGCTCGTCGTAGCCGTCCTGCCCGGTGGCCGCGGCGAGGACCAGGACGTCGGCGCCGGCCTCGGCGAGCAGCTCCGCCTGCGCCCCCGCCTGGTCCACTGTGGACTCCTGGTCGGCCTTGACGTGCAGCGCGATGGCGAGGAAGCCGCCGACGAGACCCAGGCCGTGCGCGCCGAGCAGTCGGCGCAGCTCCTCGGGCACGGTGGGCAGGTAACCGGGTGGGCCCAGCTCGGTCGCGGTGACGCCGAGTGACGCCATCTCGTCGAGCACCGTGGCCGGGTCGAGCATCCGGCCCCAGCCGGGCACCTCGCAGACGCCCCAGGAGATCGGGGCCGCGGCGATCCTCATGGTGGGCTCCCCCCGTCCAGGCGCACCGGGATGCCGGTGCGGCGTGACCGCTCGCATGCCTCGGCCAGACGCAGGCTGACCAGGCTGTCCCGGGCGGGCGACGGGTTGTCCGCGCGGCCGCCGAGGACGTCGACGAACACCTGCATCTCGTTGAGGTAGGCGCGCCGGAAGCGTTCGGGGAAGCCGGGGTACGCGTCGTGGTCGACGCGCGGTCCGTCCGGCTCGAGGGAGTTGAGCGGGGTGCGCGGGTCGAGCCCGACGGCGACGGAGTCCTTGCCGCCGAGCACCTCGATGCGGTGGTCGTAGCCGAGCGGGTCGTGCCGGCCGCCGGTGAGGACCGCGTGCGCGCCGCCCGCGAAGCGCAGGAGCACGACCGCGTTGTCGACGTCGTCGGCCTGCGCGAAGGCCGGGTCGACGAGGACCGAGCCGGACGCGTAGACCTCGGTGACCGGCTCGCCGACGAGCCACGGGACGGCGTCGAGGTCGTGGATGAGCAGGTCGCGGAAGATGCCGCCGGAGGTGGGCAGGTAGCCGAGGTCGGGCGGGTTGGCGTCGAAGCCGGTGGCACGGACGTGGTAGATCGGGCCGAGCTCGCCGGTGACGATCCTTCTGCGCAGCTCGATGACCGCCGGGTCGAACCGGCGCTGGAAGCCGACCAGGACGGGGATCCCGGCGGCCTCGATCTCCGCGACGAGCACGGTCATCTGGTGGAGGTCGGCGGCGATGGGCTTCTCGCACAGCGCGGGCCTGCCCGCGGCGAGGCAGCTGCGGACCATCGCGGGGTGGGTGTCGGTCGGGGTGGCGATGAGGACGCCGTCGGTCTCCTCGAGCAGCTCGGTGACGTCCTTGGCCGCGCGGGCCTTGTCGAGGCTCGTCGCGGCGTGGGTCGCGCGGCCGTCGACCGGGTCGTAGAGCAGCACCTCGTCGACCGTGCCCAGCGACGCGAGGTGCGCCGCGTGCATCGTCCCGATCCGGCCGACCCCGGCCACGCCGATGCGCATTCGGTCCCACTTCCCGATTAGAGCGCTCTAACGGCCCCATCCTGTAATGTCCGTCACACCCGTGTCAAGGAGTGCGACTGTGGGGCGACCGACGATCGAGGACGTGGCGGCGCGGGCCGGCGTGTCGCGGGCGCTGGTCTCGCTGGTCATGCGTGGTTCGCCGAAGGTGAGCGACCAGCGGCGGGCGGCCGTGCTGAAGGCGGCGGAGGAGCTGGGCTACTCGCCGCACGCGATGGCGCGGTCGCTCGCGAGCCGCACCTCGCACGTGCTCGGGGTGATGGTGTCGGACCTGCACAACCCGTTCTGGGCCGAGGTCGTCGACGGCGTGGACTCCTACGCCCGCTCGGCCGGCTTCGAGCTGGTGATCAACACCGGCGGCCGCCGGCCGACCCGCGAGCGCCAGGCGCTGACCGGCCTGCTGTCCTTCCGCCCGGCGGGCATCGCGTTGCTGGGCCCGGTCCTGCCGGCCGCCTCGATCGCCGCGGCCGCCGTCCACACGCCGGTGGTCCTGGTGTCCCGCTCCTCCCGCCAGCCCAGCGTGGACACGGTGAACGACGACGGCCAGGCGGGTTCGGGAATGGCGGTGGACCACCTGGTCTCGCTGGGCCACAAGGAGATCGCCCACATCGACGGCGGCGGCGGTTCCCAGGCGGCCCCGCGCCGGACCGGCTACCTCGCGGCGATGCGCCGCCACGGCCTGACCCCGCGGGTGGTCCGCGGCGAGTACACCGAGGCCGCGGGCACCCGCGCGATCCGCGACCTGCTGGCGTCGGCTCCCCCGACCGCCGTGATGGCCGCGAACGACCTCAACGCGGTGGGCGCGATCTCCGCCCTCGAGGCGGCCGGCCTGGCGGTGCCCGCCGACGTGTCGGTGGTCGGCTACGACAACACCTGGCTGGCCGCCCTGCGCCACGTGTCGCTGACCACGATCGACCAGCCCCGCGCGGAGATGGGCAGGCTGGCCGCGGAGGCCCTCGTCCAGCGGGTCCGCGGCGAGCGCAAGGACCCCGCCCGCCACCTGCTCCGCCCCCGCCTGGTCATCCGGGCGACGACGGACGCCCCGCGCTAGCCGATGTTCGCGGCGGCCATGCCGGCCCGACCAGCGCGTCGGGTGCGGCGGCACGGCGACTGGCACCCCGTCCGCGCGTGAACGCCGGTGCCGGCTTGCGGGCGCGGCGGTCGTTGTGGTCGTTGTGTTCACGAGCCGCCGCGGGGGCGCGTGAGCGACACTGGGTCCGTGGCGCACCGTGGCTCGTTGTCCGGCCGGCTGCCGGGCTGGCGGCTGCCGATCGGGGCGCTGCCGTGATCAGGGTGTTGGTGGTCGACGACGACTTCATGGTGGCGAAGGTCCACAGTGGTTACGTCGCGCGGACCTCCGGCTTCGAGGTGGTCGGCGTGGCCCACACGGGCGCGGACGCGCTACGGGCGGTGGACGACCTGCGCCCGGACCTGGTGCTGCTGGACATCTACCTGCCGGACATGGACGGCGTGTCGGTGCTCCGCGCGCTGCGGTCCACCCCGGGCCCGGACACGGACGTGATCGTGATCAGCGCGGCCACCGACGTGGACACGGTCCGCGCGGCGATGCGGGGTGGGGTGCTGCACTACTTGATCAAGCCGTTCTCGTACGCGGCGCTGTACGACCAGCTGCGCCACTTCGCGTCGTTGCATGCCCGGCTGGCCGAGCTGTCGGAGGCGGGCCAGTCCGATGTGGACCAGGTGTTCGGCGCCCGCCCGAGCGGCGCGTCCGCCCTGCCGAAGGGCTTGACGGCGGAGACATTACGACTCGTCGCGGCGGAGCTCCGCGCGTCCGACCCGGACCTGTCCGCGGCGGAGTGTGCGGCGCGGACCTCGCTGTCCCGGGTGAGCGCGCGCCGGTACCTGGAGCACTTCGTGACGACCGGCCAGGCGGAGGTCCGCCTCCGCTACGGCGGCACCGGCAGACCCGAACGCCGCTACTACTGGCTGTCCACCTGACCATTTGGCCCATCGGCCCAGCTCGAAGCCCGCCCGATCTTCGAAGCCCGCCCGATCGAGTGAACCTTGTCCGCATCGCCCCGACGACGAGCAGCCCCCACCCGCTCCGGGGGCACCCCTCACGTCCAGTCTACCCGGTATAAGGCCAGGTCAAAGGGTGCGCGCGGGGCTGTGGACAACTTCGGGTCGCGAGTGGAGAGTTCAGTCGTCGGGGCGGGCTCGGCGGCCTCGTTTGGTTTCGCTTCGGCGGCGTTTGTCGGCCAGGCGGCGTTCTCTGGAGCCTCGGGTGGGCTTGGTCGTCCGGCGGGCAGGTGGGGGCGGCTCGGCGGCGGCGCGCAGCAGCGCGGTCAGGCGCTCGCGGGCGGCGGCCCGGTTCTGCAGCTGGGCTCGGTGCTCGCTTGCCACGACGGTGAGCACGCCGTCCACCAGGCGTGACGACAGGCGCGCGAGCAGCCGGTCGCGGAGCCAGGGCGGCACGGACGGCGAGCCGGCAACGTCGAACGACAGCTCCACGCGGGAGTCCGTCGTGTTGACGCCCTGGCCGCCCGGGCCCGAGGACCGGGAGAAGCGCTCGCGCAGCTCGCCGGCCGGGATCACGAGCTGGCGGGTCACCTCGAGGTCGGGCACGGCAGTCACCCCACGTAGCGCAGGCCGGGTTCCACGACGATCCTCGACAGCACGTCGTCGCTCACGATCGGGGGGCCGGACGGCGGCTTGCCCACCGCGCGTTGCCGGTCGGACACGTTCGCCGCGATCGCGGTGACCGCGGTGCCGTCCGCGTGGATCGCGAACGCCATGCGCAGCTTCTCACCCGTGTCGTAGTTCGTGAAGCCCGCCACGATGACGCTCACACCGTCCAGAATGGACGCCTGGCAACCGGTGTAATGCGGCCGCACGTCCGAGCAGCCGGCGGCGACATCCGGGAAAGCGGCGACATCCGGGCTCGACCCGGGCAGCCGCCCCTCGACGGTCACGTACAGCGAGCCCTCCCGGCCGGACCCGATCAGGTCGGCCCGCAGCTCGTAGGCGGACCCGACCAGCGCGAACCGGGCAGAGGTCGGCTGCAACCCGGCCGGCAGCAGGTTCGCGGCCTTGAACGCCGCGGTCAGCGTCTGCGCCGAGACCGGCTCGGCCGAGGGCATCGACGGCGGGCTTTCCGTGGTGGTCAGCGCCGACGACGGCATCCCCGCGGACGGGGGCGGCGGGGTCGTGGTGACGGTCCGGCTCGCGGCCGGCGGCACGTTGTGGTCCGGCTCGTCGTCACCGACCAGGCCGGACACCAGCACCGCGGCAACGACCGCCACGACCACCCCGGCGACCGCGCCGCCCGCCTCGAGCCGCCGCCTGGCGCGGAGCTTGCGCCGACCCTGCCGGAAGACCTCGTCGCGGTCGATGCGCAGCGGAGGCTCGCCGACCAGGGCGCGGCCGAGCAGCGACTTGATGTCCTCGTCGTCCTGGGTCACGGCTCACCCGCCCCCAAGCCCTCGGGCGCCACGGTCAGCAGCCGGCGCAGTGACGCCAGCCCTTTGGCCGCCTGGCTCTTGATCGTCCCCTCGCTCTTGCCGAGCGCCACCGCGGTGTCCGCGACCGACAGGTCCTCCCAGTACCGCAGCACCACGACCGCGCGCTGGCCGGCCGGCAGCTGGGCCAGCGCCCGCCGCACGTCGACCGCGTCCTCGACCCCGGCACGTGGCGGCAGCTCGATCTCCGGCACGTCGCCGACCACGGCCTCCCGCCGCCGGTACGCCCGCCGGGACTCGTCGATGGCCGCCCGCACCATGATCTTGCGGGAGTACGCGTCGACGCTGCCGTCGCGCCGGATCCGGGACCACGCGACGTAGATCTTGGTCAGCGTGGTCTGCACGAGGTCCTCCGCCCGATGCCAGTCACCTCCACACAGCAGGTACGCGGTCCGCCGCATGACGACGGCGCGGCTCTCGAGGTACTCCCCGAACTCCGTATCGCGGTCGTGCACGAACCTGCGTTCCTCTCGTCCTCCCGTGGTACGGCGCGGGGGGCGCTCCGGTTGCCCTAGAACCGAGGATGATCGCCGATCAGCTCCGCGCGAGCGGCGTCGGGGTCGCCGAGCGGGCTGATCTCGCCGAGCACCCACGCCGGGACGTGCCGCGCGGTGAGCACGGCCAGCGCCCGGTCGACGTCCTCCGGCGCCACCACGGCCACCATCCCGACGCCCATGTTCAACGTGCGCTCCATCTCCACCCGCTCGACCCGCCCACGCTGCCCGATCAGCGAGAACACCGGCGCGGGCGTCCAGGTGCCCCGGTCGAGCGTGGCCCGCAGCCCCGGCGGGATGACCCGGGCGACGTTGGCCGCCATGCCGCCGCCGGTGACGTGGGCGAACGTGCGCACCTCGGCCTCGGCGGTGACCGCGAGGCAGTCCTTGGCGTAGATCCGGGTGGGCTCGAGCATCTCCTCGCCCAGCGTGCGGCCGAACTCCTCGACCTGGCCCTCGAGCGGCATCCGGCCGATCTCCAGCAGCACGTGCCGGGCCAGCGAGTAGCCGTTGGAGTGCAGCCCCGAGGACGCCATGCCGATGACGACGTCGCCCGGCCGCACCCGCTCCGGCCCCAGCACGGCGTCGGCCTCGACCACGCCGACACCGGTGGCGGACAGGTCGTAGGCGCCGTCGGCCATCAGGCCCGGGTGCTCGGCCGTCTCGCCGCCGAGCAGGGCACAGCCCGCCTGCACGCAGCCCTCCGAGATGCCCTTGACCAGCGCGGCGATCCGCTCGGGGACGACCGTGCCGACGGCGATGTAGTCCTGCAGGAACATTGGCTCGGCACCGCACACCACGAGGTCGTCGACGACCATGGCGACGAGGTCGATGCCGACCGTGTCGTGCACGTCGAGCGCCTGGGCGACCGCGATCTTGGTGCCGACGCCGTCGGTGGACGCGGCGAGGACGGGCTCCTTCCAGCGGTCGAGCCTGAGCTTGAACAGGCCGGCGAACCCGCCGATGCCGGCGAGCACCTCGGGTCGGACCGCCTTCTCGGCGAACGGCTTCAGCTGCTCAACCGCCTGCTCACCGGCCTCGATGCTCACCCCCGCGGCAGCGTAGGTCGCGTGCGGGGTGTTGCTGGTGTCGGTCATGGTTCCCGGTTCAGGGTCGCTGGAGTGCGTCCTCCGCACCATATCCGGCACGCACGACAGGAGCGGCAGAGCCCGCGACGCCCTTCTCCAGCCCCTCCAGCAGGTGCTTGCCGATGAGTGCCTCGTCCGGCAGCGCGATGGGGTACTTGCCGTCGAAGCAGGCCATGCACAGCCGGCTGCGCGGCTGCTCGCTGGCCGCGACGAGGCCGTCGAGCGAGACGTAGCCCAGCGTGTCCGCGCCGATCGAGCGGCGGATGCCGTCGAGGTCGAGGCCGTTGGCCACGAGCTCGGCGCGGGAGGCGAAGTCGATGCCGTAGAAGCACGGCCAGCGCACCGGCGGCGACGCGATCCGCACGTGCACCTCGACCGCGCCGGCCTCGCGAAGCATCCGGACCAGCGCGCGCTGGGTGTTGCCGCGCACGATCGAGTCGTCGACGACGACCAGCCGCTTGCCGCGGATGACGTCCTTGAGCGGGTTGAGCTTGAGCCGGATGCCGAGCTGGCGGATGGTCTGCGAGGGCTGGATGAACGTGCGACCGACGTAGGCGTTCTTGACCAGGCCCGACCCGTACGGGATCTCCGAGCCCTGCGCGTAGCCGATGGCGGCGGGTGTGCCGGACTCCGGCACGGGGATGACGAGGTCGGCCTCGGCGGGTGACTCGTGGGCGAGGCGGCGGCCGATGTCGACCCGGGTGGCGTGCACCGAGCGGCCGGCGATCGTGGTGTCCGGCCTGGCCAGGTAGACGTACTCGAACAGGCAGCCCTTGGGCTCGGGGTTGGCGAACCGGGACGAGCGCAGCCCGTTGTGGTCGATGGCCAGCAGCTCACCGGGCTCGACTTCGCGGACGAAGGTGGCGCCGACGATGTCGAGCGCGGCCGTCTCGCTGGCCACGACCCAGCCGCGTTCGAGCCGGCCGAGGACGAGCGGCCGCACGCCGTGCGGGTCGCGGGCGGCGTAGAGGGTGGTCTCGTCCGCGAACACCAGGCAGAACGCGCCCCGGACGTCGGGCAGCAGGTCGAGGGCGGCCTGCTCGATGCCGCGATCGGCGGCCGAGGCCGCGAGGAGCCCACAGAGCAGGTCGGAGTCGGTGGTGGCGCCGTTGTTGGTGCGGATGCCGGCCTCGCGGGCCCGCTCGCGCAGCTCGGCGGTGTTGACCAGGTTGCCGTTGTGCCCGAGGGACAACCCGCCGCCGACCGCGGTGTTGCGGAACGTCGGCTGGGCGTTCTCCCAGGTGGTGGACCCGGTGGTGGAGTACCGGCAGTGGCCGACCGCGATGTGGCCGTGCAGCGAGGACAGGGTCTGCTCGTCGAACACCTGGCTGACGAGCCCGAGGTCCTTGAAGACGACGATCTGCCGGCCGTCGGACACGGAGATGCCCGCGGCCTCCTGCCCACGATGCTGAAGCGCGTAGAGGCCGAAGTAGGTGAGCTTGGCGACTTCCTCGCCCTTGGCCCACACCCCGAAGACGCCACATTCCTCGCGGGGCTCGGGTTCCGGTTGGTCGTACATGTCGGCGTACTGGTCGGTGACCACCGAGAATGCTCCCCTGCGGACGGTGTCAGGTAACCCCCAGTGTAGGTGGAGTTTCCCCGGGGCAGCGCGACGCGCCCACGTGGCGGTCAGCTCATTCTCAGTGCGCGGAGCACGCTCTGATCACCCGTTCCGGTGAGCTGCATGCGGTTCCACAGCTGGTAGAGCAGGTTCGTGGTGCGGCCGTTCAGGTGAGCGTCGGCCGGCTCGTCCCGGGCGGCCGCCCGGACCTGGGGTGCCTCACCGGGGACCAACCGGACGAACCACCGCTCCGGACCGTCCGTACAGGACACGGTCGCGCTGCCCGCGGTGGTCGGCGGGGAGTCGAGCAGCAGCCGCGCGGCGAGGAGCGTGCCGAGCAGCTCGTCGATGGCGTCCGCGGCCTGCTCACGGTCGGTGGGCGCGAGGGTCCGCAGCGCGGCCTGGGCGTCCCACCGGCGCAGGTTCAGCTCGTGCGCGGCGCGCCGTTGCCACACCCACGCGAGGTCGGGTGCGGCGGGCGAGAACGTCCACACCGGACGGTTGCCCGGCGTTGTGGCGAGGACCTCGGCGGCCGCGGCGAGCTGCTCGTCGAGGAACGCGATCGGGTCGGCCGGCGGCTGGGCGGGCCCGGGCCGGAGCTGGACCATGCTGCCGCTGGTGAGGTAGCGGGAGACCTGGGCGAGGAACCGGCCGACGTGCACGGTCAGCTCGGTGAACGTCCATCCGGGACACGAGGGCACGTCCGCGTCGAGGTCGGCGCGGCCGACGGCGTCCCGGAACCTGGCCGCCTGCGCGGAGAACACCTCGATCCACCTGGGCGGCGTCAACACCGGCATGGGGCTCCTTCCGGTTCGTGCGCACTTGCACATAGTGCGCGGCAAAGCACCCTACGCAGCCGTTCCGTTGGGTAGCTTCGGTGCGCACCCCAGTATTGGAGGGCGATCGTGGCCGGTGGATTCCAGGTGGACCCCGCGACCCTGCGTGGCGCGTCCCGCGACGTCTACGCCGGATCGGACTCGGTCGGCGACGCGGCCGCACTGCTGTCGGTGGCCCAGCTCGTCCCCGCCGCGCTGGGCGAGGTTCCCGCGGCCGACGAGCTGGCCAGGGCGTTCGCGACGTTCGTCGGCGAGCACGGCGACGACCTGCGGCACGGCTCGGTGTGGGTCGACGACGCGGCCGACGGGCTGGTGTCGAGCGCGGAGGACTACGAGCGGCGCGACGACACCGCGGCCACCGATCTCACCGCGGCGGGCCCGGCATGATCGACCCCGAGGTTCTCTACGGGCAGCTGGCCAGCGGTGACGCGGGTCGGATCGCCACCGCGGGCGAGCCGATCTCTGCCGCGATGTCGGCGCTGACCAGGGCACGGTCGTCGATGGACGCCGGCGGCTCGACGGCCGCGTCGGGCTGGCAGGGCGCGGCGGCCGACAGCTTCGCCGCCCGGTCCGCCCTGTCGGGCTCCGCGACGTCGGCCGCGTACGCGCGGCTGGAGCAGGCCGCCGGCGTGGTCGACGCGGCGGCGGGCGCGTACCGGACGATGCGCGGCGCGGCGGACAACGCGATCGAGGCGTGGCGCGCGCGTCCGTCCGGCCTGGACAACGCGGCGCTGTCGGCGCTGGCCTCGCGGGTCAACAACGCGCTGACCACGGTCCGCGACGGGTACGAGCAGACGTTGCGTGCCTACGCCGGGTCGCTGGCCGGGCTGCGCCCCGCGTTCGCGGAGACCGCGGGTGGGGACGCGGCGTGGCCGCGGACCACGCCGCAAGCGGGGTTGACGGTGCCGCGGCCGGGGTCGGACCCGCGGGCGGTGGCCGCGTGGTGGGCGGGGCTGTCGGAGACCGAGCGCGACCAGCTCCTCGCGATGCGGTTCGACTCGCTCGGGCAGCTGCGCGGGTTGCCGGCCGAGGTGCTGGACGACGCGAACCAGCGGCGGATCGAGGTCGACCAGGCGCGGTTCGGGGCCACGAGGGCGGACCTGGACGCGCAGATCACCCAGCGGGCCGACGCGTTGGGGTTGGACCCGGCCGACGAGGGCTCGTTGCGGGCGGACCCGTCGCTGGCGGACCTGCTGGACCAGCGCCAGGGTGTGAACCGGCAGCTGGACAACGCGGCGGCGGCCGGCGCGCGGGTGACCGACGCCCGCGCGCTTGCGGCCGGCATCCCCGACGACGTGTACGTGCTGGCCTACGACCCGGTCGGGCCGGGCGCGCAGGACGGTCTGCTCGCGGTCGCGTTCGGCAATCCCGACCTCGCGGACAACCTCGCGGTCACCGTGCCGGGCGTGGGGACGACGTTGGGCAACGGGTTCCCGAACGGGCAGGCCGCGGAGCTGCGCGCGTCGATGGACGCGGCGGCCCCGTCCTCGCGCAACGCGACGATCGCGTGGCTGGGCTACGACGCGCCGGCATGGGACCTGAACGTGACCTCACCGGACAACGGCCGCGCCGGCGGCGTTTCTCTGGTGTCCGATGTGGACGGTTACCGGGCGGCCGCCGAGGCGGCGGGTCACGATCCGCACGTGACGGCGCTGGGGCACAGCTACGGCAGCCTCGCCGTCGGGTACGCCGCCATGGGCGGCCTGGCGGCGGACGACATCGCGTTCCTGGGCTCGCCGGGCGTCGGTGCGTCCAGTGTGGACCAGCTGTCGCCGGGCGCCGGGCACGTGTGGGCAGGCGCGACCGAGCACGACCCGATCGTGCAGGGAACGAGCGGCGACTGGTTCACCGAGGACGGCTCGTCGACGACGCCGTACGACGACGCGTTCGGCGCGAACCAGTTCGGCGCGGCGTCGCAGGAGAACCTGGCGGGGGCGCACAGTGCCTACTACGCGGACGGTTCGGAGTCGCTGCGGAACCTGGGCAACATCGCGACGGGGAACTACGCGGAGGTGACGCAGCCGCGCTGGCAGGACTCGCCGCTGCCGCCGTCGCTGCCCGGCTCGGACCTGCCGGTGGTGGGCCCGGTGATCGACGGGGTCGCGAACGTGGGCGTGCAGACGGTGGACATCATCGAGGACGTGAGCGGCGGCCTGTGGAACGCGGGCGCCGACGCGGTGTCCGGCAACTGGGACGCGGCGTGGGACGAGCTCCGCGACACAGGCGCGGAACTGCTGAACGACGCGGGCGACGTGATCGTCGGAACGACAGGCGACCTGGTGGAGGGCGGCCGAGACCTGGTGGAAGCGGGCCGCTCCCTGTACGACAACACGCTGGGCCGCCTGTTCTGACCCCGCGTGGCCGCCGGCCCCCCGGATTCCAGCGTACCGACGAGGCCCGACAGTTCCGATCGCGAGAACCGCCCCCTGTGGACACCCCATGCCGCCCCGAACAAACCCCGCGCGCGCGCACGCGCGTGCAGAACGCAAGAAACGCAAGCCCCCACCCACTCCGGGGGCACCCCTCAGTGCCAGTCTATCGGTTCGTGCCGACAATCCAGGGTGCGCAAGGGTTTCTGTGGACAACTCGGGCCATTGTGGACAACTGGGAGCGGCGTCGGCTCAGAGGCGGAGCAGCGGGAGGTACTGCGTCAGGTCCGCTCTGTTGCCGCTCGCGGTGATCTTGCCTGCGGTCACCGCGTCGTGCCACGACAGCTGGCCGGTGGCCAGGTCCAGCCACGTGCGGGGGTCCATCTCCACCACGTTCGGGGGCGTGCCCCGGGTGTGGCGGGGGCCTTCGATGCACTGCACCGCCGCGAAGGGAGGCACCCGGACCTCCACGCTGCGGCCGGGAGCGACCTGCGCCAGGGTCCGCAGGCTCAGCCGGACGGCCGCCGCCAGTGCCGGGCGCGGGGGTTGGTCCGCCGCGCCGGTGAGCCAGGGGTGGACGGCGAGCACGGCGGCACGAAGTTCATGCGGGTCAACGGGTCTCGTGCTCAGGAGCCGGCCTCGCGGACGATCTCGCCGAGCATCTCCTCGACGTAGTGGGTGAGGTTGCGGGCGTCGGCGGGCGAGATGGTGGTCCACAGGGTGCCGTCCTGCGCGGGGCGGCGGATCTGCACGTAACGGCCGTCCTCGGTGTCGAAGAAGGACACCACGCGCTCGGCTCTTCGGCGCCGGCCGAACTTGTCGCGGGCCGCGGCGCCGAAATTGCCCATGCCGGACACGTCCTTGATCATCTCCGCCAGCGCGAGGGCGTCGTCCTGGCGGAGGCCGTGGGAGAGCAGCTCCTTCTGGAAGCCCTCGCGGGTGCCGCCGGCCGCGTTGGCCGCGGACTCGAAGTCCTCGGTACGCAACGTGACCGAGTGGCCCGGGCCGGCCTGCGCGGTGGGCAGCGCGGCCAGCGCGGCGGCCGGCAACCCGGTGGCCGACGCGCGGCGCAACGTCACCTGGCCGTCGCTCAGCTCGGCGACGGCCGCGAGCTCGTCGGTGGCCGCGGCAAGCGCCCGGACGTTGCGGCCCGCGTACGCCCGCGCGTCCACCTCGCGGTCCGGCTTGGCCAGCAGCGTCAGAATGTCCTCGATGTCCGGGTGTACCTCGACCGGCCGGCCGAGACCGCGCCCCTCGAGGTCGGCCCACGCCCGCTGCTCGAGCTGCGCCCGCTCCTCGGACGTCTTGCCGGGCGACGGCACCTTGACCACCAGCGGCAGCTGGCCGAGCCGGAGATGCTCCCACAGCACATCGAACTCGAGTGCCGACAGGATGATCGGTTCGGTCTCCCGCTCGCCGATCGAGAACGTGCTGGTCACACAGCCAACCTTACTCAGAGAAACCGGGGCGGGATGCCGCGTGCGCGACACCCCGCCCCGACTCAGGACCAACTACTGCTGCGGTGTCGACTCACCGATCACCGTGGGAGCCACCCGCCGCTCATCACCGAACACGTCGTCGGTCTCCAGCAGGTAGTCCGGCGCGAAGTGCTCGTCGTCGTCCTCGCCCTCCGCACGCCGGCCGCCGCCGCCCATGGCGCCCGACGAGCCGCCCCGGCCACCGGCCGCACCAGCGGCACCCGGGCCGCTGCGGACCACGCCGTTCTCCCCGGGCACGCCGGCCATGCCGCCGCGACCGAGCTGCGAGGCCGCCCGCGAGCCGTCCGGCTCGATGGCACCGGCACCGCCGAGACCGCCGCTGCCCGGCAGGCCGCCACGCAGCGGCACGCCCTTGCGAGCGATGTCGCCGGCGTTGCCGGGGCCGTTCGGGCCACCGGTGAGCGGACCGCGGTTGCCGCCGTTGGGCAGGTTGGGGTTGCCGCCGTTGTTGAACGTGGGCAGCAGCGTGTTGTTCGACCAGCCCGGGTTGTTCGGGTTGAACGGCGGCTGGTTGATGCCGGGACCGGGCTGGCCGGGCGGGCCACCGAGCGGCGGGCCGGGAGGCAGCACGCCGGAAGGCGTGGTGATGGCAGGCGGGGCCGACACCTGGCCACCCGTGGGCAACTGGCCGGCCGGCACGTGCGTGCCACCGCCGGTCGGTGTGAGGCTGCCGCCGCCGGAGCCGCCGCCCGTCGGGACGGTGTAGCCGTGCGTCGTGGTGGTCTGGGTGCTTCCGTGCCCGACGGTGGTGACGTGCGAGTTCGTCGGCTGGACGTGACCGGTGGTGCCACCCTGCGGGGGCGGGGTGGACACGACGACGTCCGGCGGCGCGACGAACGTGCCGAGCGTGTCGCGGTTCCAGGTGCTGCTGCTCTCGTAGGTCTGCATGGTCTCGACCGCGCGCTGCTGGGCCTCGCTCTGCGTGGCCTCCTGCGCCTCGTGGTCGGCGGCCTGCGAGGCGACCTGGATCGCGGGCCCGGGGTTGCCGGTGAGCACGGCGGCGCCGGCGGCCACCTTGTCCCACGCGGACGGCGCCGGGGTGGTCACGGAGACCGGCTCGGGCATCTTGTTCCGCGCGTCGGAGATGTAGCCGGCCTGGTTCTCCGAGGAGATCCGCATGACGGTCGAGCCGGTCTCGGCGTCGCCGGCCCACGCGGCGAGCGGGGTGAGGCCCGACTGCGCGCTCTCCGCTGCCTGGCCCTCCCAGGACGCGCCCAGGTTCGTCAGCTTGGTGTTGAGCGCCTCGTCGACCCGGCTGAGCTCGTCGGTGAGGCTCGTCCAGTAGGCCGTCTGCGGCTCGGAAGCGGCCGACCCCGGGCCGCTGTTGATCATGTCGTAGAGCTCAGGGTGCTCGAAGCCCCGCCATCGGTAACCCATGGAGATCAATCCCTTGAACGCGGACGGATGATCGGCCTAGTCGTACTTGCCCCAGCGGGCGGTGTTCGTCCCCTCGATCGCGAGGTAGTCGGCGTGGGCGGACTCCAGCGACTCGATCGCGTTGCGAAGCTGCTCCTGGTAGCCGGTGAGGCATGCCATGGCCGAGTCGGCTCCGCCGCCGTTGGTGCGCTCGGTGAACTGCATCGCCGTCTCGCCGCTGACCGGGTCCCCCGCCCAGTCGCGGACCGGCAGGCCGCCGAGCTCCTGGACCTTGCGCGACACCCGGTCGTGCGCCTCCCGGAATGCCGACAGCGCGTCGGGAATGGCGGCTGGCTCGATGCTCAGGCGCTGAGTGCCCGTGAAGGTGGGACCCGCAGGGGCGGCCCCGGAACCACCGTCCTGTAGATACACGGTTCGTCTCCCTCAGTCTGTGCAATTGCGACGACTGTATCTCCGATGCGGCGAGCCGTGGAGTGGTTCCCACAAGCAACCGTCCAACATCGAAAAGTTTCCTCTGAGACGCTGCCGGGCCGCGACCATGACGTCAGCCGAGGGCGGCGATTGTCGCGGTGGCGATGGTGGGGAGGGTCTGGCAGAGCTTGTTCTGCGGGGTGACCGGCTGTTCCGTCGGGCTGCCGAGGCCGTAGGAGATGAAGACGAACTGGCCGTCGTGCACGTCGAGGACGCCGAAGCAGTTGGCCGGTTGCCGCGGCTTGAGCACCGACAGCGGGAAGCCGGCCGCCACGGCGGTGCTCACCTCGGCGTTGGCGGTCTCGACGAAGGACGTGGCGCCCTCGTCGGTGACCGCGATGAGCGTGAGCGACATGTTCTTCTGGATGCCGCCGGCGAAGCAGTCCTTCGCGCCGGGGAAGAGGCTCGAGTCGCCGCCGACCGGCGGGCGGTCGCCGTCGAGGCCGTAGTCGCGCACCGGGAGCTTGGCGACGACCTTGCAGATGTCGACGGCGGTGAGGTCGATCTCCTTGGGCCGGTGGACGGGCGCTCCGGTCGTTGTGGTTGTTTCCTCCGGTTGGCCAGTCGTCGTTGCCGGGGTGGTGGTCGTCGTCGGGTCGCCGGCCGTCGGCTGTCCCGGCTCGGCCGTCGAGCAGCCGGCGACGAGGAGGAGCGACGCGAGCGCGATCCGCAGGGTCCGCATGCCTGGCAACCTACCGATTGGGCCGATCGGACCTACGATGTGGAGTCATGCCGGACCAGTTGACGCCGCCCGAGATCACCCCGGAGATGCGGGCGAGCGCGCAGGCGAACCCGAACACGTGGCTCTACGTCATCGACCCGGCCTTGGACGCGGACGCGGATGTCCCGCCCTGGGGCGTCGTCGGGGCGTACCCGGTGAACGCCGACGGCGAGATCGACGCGACGTTCGTGCGCAACACCGCCTACCGCCCGTCGCCGACCGCGCTGCGGATGCCCGAGCCGGCGAGCGACCTGGAGCGGACGCTGCAGCTGATCCGGTCCGGGCACGTGGAGCAGTCGACGCTGCCGGCCGCGGTGCTGCGGGCGTCGCTGCTGCTGTACGCGGCGTCGCCGGCGGACCGCTCGGTGACCGGCTTCCCCGCCCGCCAGGGGACGGTGATGGTGCCGGCGTGCACGTCGGTGGCCCACGTCCCGACCGCGTGGCCGGGCTGGCGCGAGGTCTCGGGCCGCGACCTGGTCCCCTTGCTGCACGGCCACCCGCTGGTGATCAACCCAGCGGGCCCGATCACGGCGATGATCCCGGCCACCCACCTCGCGGCAGCGCGCTGAACCTTCCACTCGCGGCCCGAAGTTGTCCACAGGCCCGCGCATACCCTTTGACCTGGCCTTATACCGGGTAGACTGGACGTGAGGGGTGCCCCCGGAGCGGGTGGGGGCTGCTCGTAGTCGGGGCGGGGCTGCTCGTCGTCGGGGCGGCGGGGACAAAAAGTTCACCCGATCGGGTTCGGGCTCCTGGCGGCGGCCGCGACGGTGGTTCGCGGGGGTGGTGCGCGGAATCGGCTCAGCGACGCACGACCAGCAGGGACGCGGCCAGGCGGCGTGGTCGGGTCAGGTGAGCCAGTGGGCGATTTCTTCCGGCGGGCCAGGTTTCGCGTACAGCCAGCCCTGGGCCGAGTCGCAGCCGATGGCTTGTAGGCGGTCGGCCTGGTCGCGGGTCTCGACGCCCTCCGCGATCACGTCAAGCTTCAGGCTGTGGGCCAGCGACACCAGCGCGGTCACGATCTGGGCGTCCACCGAGTCCGGCTCGTCCGCGCGCAGGCCCTCGACGAACGAGCCCGCGATCTTCAGCGCGTGCACCGGCAGATGCCGCAGGTACGCGAGG
>NZ_DASWSJ010000079.1:0-5267 GCF_036402745.1 Actinophytocola sp.
TGTCCGGCCTCGGCAACCGTCCGGTTACGGCGGGGACCCGTCCCGCCCGGATGATCTAGCGTCTGGTGCGACGAGGGAGGCGCCATGACCGCGGACCTGCTCGGGCGCGGGCCCGCGGCGTGGGTCGCCCTCGGGCTCGTGGTCGGGGTCGTCGTGTTCGGTGGGGTCGTGGTGCGGCGGGCCGGTGTGGTCGTCGTCGGGGCGGCGGCCGTCGGGTTGTTCTGGGGGCTCACAGTCGTTCCGGTTTGGTGGGCCTTCGGGGGTACGGCCGCCATTTATCTCCTCGTGCTCGACCGGCTTGCTGGGCGGGCCGAGCTGCGGCGGTTGCGGCGGGTCCGGCGGCTGGTTCCGCCGGAGCTCGGGCGCTGCCTGGCCACCCTGCCGGTCACCGTCACCGGGCAGCAGCACCGGCCGGGCGAGGGCGACGACTGCACCTGCCTCGCGGCGCGGATGGTGCCGGGCGGGCGGGCGGTGCTCGTCGTCACCACGACCTCGGTCTTCCTCCACGGGCGCGAGCACGCGGGGGAGCCGGCCCCGATCGGTGAGATCCGGGAGCTCACCCGGCTGCGGCTGACCCTCGGCGACCACTCCGGCCTGGCGCTGCGGTCGCGGCCGTGGCACGGCGCCGCCGTGTTCCTCGAGACGTTCCGCCGGCTCGCCGAGGACACCACACTCCGGGTGCTGCTCGTCGTCGCCGACCGCACCTCGGTGGGCTTCGCGGCGCTGCGGGACGAGGTGCGGCTCCCCGGCGGCCTCGTCAGCTCCAAGGTGGCGCGGCTCGGCGACGCCGGGATGCTCGACGTCCGCCCCGGCCGGCGCTTCGAGATCACCCCGCGCGGATACGCCGAGATCAGCGGACGCCTGCGGCACAAGCAGTTCGCCAACAGGTGAGAGAGCCGGTGACATGCGTGCGCCCGGAGCGTGGACGGACGCTCCGGGCGCGATCTCCCGGCAGGCGGTTGGCGTGCCGCACTGGAGAAAGCGCGCCGGGTGCCGAGGAGGAGTTGTTGAGATCAACGATCGCAGTCACCCCAATCGCTTCGCAAGCGAGTGTGACGTCAAACTTTCGATCCGCCGATAAGCACCGGTGATCACGGCCGCGGGCCCGACACCACGGCTGAGAAAGTTCGGGCACCTGTGTCGAGATCCGCCGGCCGGCTCCTACGTCTCCGGTGACAGGCGCCCGGTGGGGGCGCCCGGAGATCTGGAGTCACCGGTGACCGACCTCAACTTCCTGGCCGTGGCCGTCGCGACCGTCCTCGCGTTCGTGGCCAGCACGGTCTACTACTCCGTGTTCGGCACCCGGCGCACGGCGCTGCTGGACGCCGATGCCAAGGCCGCGCGGCGCCCGCCCGCGTGGAAGGTCGTCGTCGAGCTGCTGCGGAGCTTCGTCATCGCGACCACGCTCGCCGCCGCGGTCGCGGGGCTCGACATCGCCGGCCCGGGCGGGGCGCTCCTGCTCGGCCTCGCGGTGTGGGTGGCGTTCCCGGTCACGATCCTCGCGGGCTCGATCGTCTGGGACGACGTGCCCTGGCGGCTGGCCGCGCTCCACGCCGGCGACTGGCTCGTGAAGGCCGTCCTGGTCACGCTGCTGGTCGGCCTGTGGCGGTAGTCAGCGGCGCTCGGTGAGGCTGGTGCCGTAGCGGGCGAGCACCCGGGCGCGCAGGTCAGGGTCGGTGCGGGGGACGGGTTCGAGGAAGATCTCGTCCAGGTCGCTGATCCGCTCGGACAGCTCGCCCGCGATGCGCACGCACGCGTGCTCGAGGTCGCTGGAGGACAGGCCGTCGGCGAAGTCGATGCGGGCGCACAGCAGGATGCGGTCGGTGCCGGTGACCATCGTGAGCAGGTCCACGACCACATCCACCTCGGGCACGCCGCTCAGGTACTCGCGGATCTGCCGGATGATCGCCGGGTCGGCCTGGCGCCCGATCAGCAGGCCCTGGTTGGTCCGGCCCAGCAGGTAGGCGACGAACGCGAGCAGCACGCCGATCAGCACCGACGCGAGCCCGTCCCAGAACGCGGACCCGGTGACGTCATGCAGCGCGAGGCCGCCGAACGCGAGCAGCAGGCCGACGAGCGCCGCGCTGTCCTCGAAGAACACGGTCTTCACCGTCGGGTCGTCGGACATCCGCAGGTACTCGGCCAGCTTGCGGTTCTCGGCGGCGGACTCGGACCGGACCTGCTTCACCGCGCGCGTCCAGGAGATGCCCTCGAGGACGAACGCGGCGCCGAGGACCGCGTACCCGAGCCACGCGTCCGCCTGCGCGCGCTCCTCGCCGAAGATCGTGGTGAGTCCTTCGTACAGGGCGAACAACGCGCCCGACGTGAAGATCGACACCGCGGCCATCAGCGACCAGAAGTACCGCTCCTTGCCGTAGCCGAACGGGTGGCGCCGGTCGGCCGGGCGGCTGGACCGGCGCAGCGCCGTGAGCAGCAGCGCCTCGGTGAACGTGTCGGCCACCGAGTGTGCGGCCTCGGCGAGCATCGCGGCGGACCCGGTGATGAGCCCGGCGACGAGCTTGAGCACCGCGATGGCGAAGTTCGCCGCCAGCGCGACCAGAACGGTGAGCGTGCTCTCCGAGCGTTCCTCCGCCATCGCACTTCCCTGCGCCGGTGGGCCGGTCGACGGTTCGACCCTAGACCGGCAGGGGATCGCGGGCCCGTTCTACGAACGCTGTTCCGTCGTCGAGGACATGGCCACGACGAGGCCCCGCTCGTTGAACCGGACAGCGACGTCGAAACCGGGCCCGGTGATCTGCAGCCGCGAGCCGTCGGGGCTGAACGCCGCGCCGAGTCCGCGGCGCATCGCGTAGCTGTGGAACGCGCGGCGGTGGTCGGTGAGCGCCAGGTCGGTCAGCGACTGCTGGAGCACCCGCACGACCCGCGCCGGCTCGGGCGGCGGCAGCAGGAAGTCGGGGTGCTCGATGAGCACGGCCACCCGGGTGCCGCCGCCGACCTCGCCGTTGTAGGACGTCCAGGTGTTGCTGACGGCCTTGGCGGCCTCGGTGATGACGGTCAGCACCTGGTGCGGCTCGGTGGGCGAGCCGGGGAAGTCCTGGAACGGTGTTTCGGGTTCGGCGAGCTCGCGGATCCCGTACCGGTGCCCGAAGTCCCGCACGTGCAGGGCGAGCCCGACCAGCGGCGGCGGGTAGTCGGCGATCGCGTTGGCCCAGCTCCACAGCCAGGACGCCGGGCCGGGGGCGGCGCTGCCGAGGACGTGGAACCGGCCGCAGGTCCGGTTGACCACGCCGGTGAACTCGAAGGTCTGCGCCTTGAAGTCGGCGTACCAGGAGTGCTCGCCGAGCGTGTCGGCCAGGTGCAGCTGATGCTCGAGCGACAGGAGCGCGGCGTCGTCGAGCAGCTCGTGGAGGTTTGGCACGAGCGGACCTTACTTGTCTCCGCCCGCGCGCGGGCCGTCGTCGGCGGTGAGCACCCGGCGCAGCAGCCTGACCAGCGTCTCGCGTTCCTTTTCCGACAGCACGTGGAGGAACTCGGCCTGGGTCCGCTCGGCGACGGCGGCCAGCTTGCGCTGCAAGGACTTGCCGGTCCCGGTGAGCACGACCCGCTGGCGCCTGCGGTCGTCCGGGTCGCGCTCGCGGCGGACGAGCTCGCGGCCCTCGACGTCGTCGAGGTAGCCGACGAGGTGGCTGCGGTTGAGGTCGAGCCGGTCGGCGAGCTCGTGCTGGGGGAGCGGGCCGAGGTCGGCCAGCGCGGTGAGCACGGCGAAGTGCGGCAGCCGCAGGTCGTGCCCGGCGATGGCGTCGACCAGCATGCGGTGGCCGATCCGCCCCACGTGGCCGGCCAGGTAGGACGGCAGGGCCAGCAGGGTCGGCGGGCGCAGCTCGGTCATGGCCGGAGCATACCTTCTCGACGTAATAGTTACATCATGTAATGATGTCGTCATGCAACTAACTGCCCAGCGTGGCACGGCGGCGCCCTTCGCCGCGCTGCTCGTCGCCGTGCTCTCGTTCTCCCTGCTCCAGACGATGCCGGTGCCGGCGTTGCCCGATCTGCAACGCGCGTTCGGCGCCGGGCCGGTGACCGTGTCCTGGGTGCTGAGCGCGTTCCTGCTGACCGCATCGGTGGCCACCGGGCTGCTCGGCCGGCTCGGCGACATGTTCGGCCGGCGCCGGGTCCTGCTCGCGTGCCTCGCGGTGTCGGCGGCCGGCACGCTGCTGGCCGCCCTCGCCGGCTCGATCGGCGTGCTCATCGCGGCGCGGGCCGTGCAGGGCGTCGGCGCGGCGACGTTCCCGCTGGCGTTCGGCATCGTGCGGGACGGGTTCCCGCGGGAGCGGGTGCCGGTGGCGATCGGGTGGATCAGCTCGACGTTCGGCATCGGGTTCGGCGTCGGGCTGGTGCTGCCCGGGCTGATCGTCGACGCCCTGAGCTGGCAGTGGATCTTCTGGCTGATGCTCGTGGTGATCCTCGCCGGGCTGGTCGCCGTGTGGGCGTTCGTCCCCGACTCCCCGGCCCGGGCGCCGGGGCGGCTCGACTGGGCGGGCGCGGTGCTGCTGACCGGCGGGCTGGTCGCGCTGCTGCTGGCGATCGGCCAGCGGTGGGGGCTCGCGCCGAGGCTCGGGCTGCTCGCCGTCGCGGTCGTGCTGCTGGTGGTGTTCTGGGTCGTCGAGTCGCGGCTGGCGGCGCCGCTGATCGACGTCTCGCTGCTGCGCCGGCGGTCCGTGCTCACCTCGCACGTCACCGCGTTGATCATCGGGTTCGGCATGTACGGCGCGTTCACCCTGGTGCCGCTGCTGGTGGAGACACCGTCGCGGCTGGGCTACGGCTTCGACGCATCGGTCACCGGGGCGGGGCTGTTCATCATCCCGATGGCGGTGACGATGCTGTTCGCGAGCCCACTGGCCGGGCGGCTCGGCGCCCGCGTCGGGTTCAAGGTCCCGCTCGTGGCGGCGTGCGTGGTCGGCGCGGCCGGGTTCGTGGTGCTGGCCGTCGCGCACGACACCGCGTGGCCGATCTACCTGGCCAACGGCGTGCTCGGCATCGGGGTCGGGCTGGCGTTCTCGGCACTCGCCAACCTCGTGGTCGCCGCGGTCACCCCGGCGCAGACCGGTGAGGCGACGGGCATCAACACGATCATGCGGACCATCGGCGGCACGTTCGGCGCGCAGATCGCGTCGACGATCGTCGCGTCGTCGGCCGGGGAGTCCGGCTACACCACGGCGTTCTGGCTGTCCGCGGCCGCGCTGGCGGTGGCGGCGCTGTCCGCGCTGGCCGGCCCGGGCGGGCGCCGTGCCTGACTACGGCCACGA
>NZ_DASWSJ010000080.1:0-4819 GCF_036402745.1 Actinophytocola sp.
TTCTGCTACGGCGTCGCGATGGCCAGCGACATGGTCCGCGGCGGCAGCGCGAAGTACGTGCTGGTGATCGGGGTCGAGCGACTCAGCGACATCACCGACCGGACGGACCGCGGTACGGCGTTCATCTTCGCCGACGGCGCGGGGGCCGCCGTGGTCGGGCCGTCCGCGGAGGCCGGGATCGGCCCGGTGGTGTGGGGTTCCGACGGGACCCAGCACGACGTGATCAGCCAGAAGGAGTCCTGGCAGGAGGCGGCCGGCAGCTACAACTGGCCGCACCTGCGGATGGACGGCAACCCGGTCTTCCGGTGGGCGTCGTTCGAGATGGCCAAGACCGCGCAGCAGGCACTGGACGTGGCCGGCGTGAAGGCCGACGACCTGGACCTGTTCGTGCCGCACCAGGCGAACATGCGGATCACGGACGCGATGCGCCGCGCCCTGAAGCTGCCCGGGACCGTCAAGGTCGCGCGCGACATCGAGCGGCAGGGCAACACGTCGGCCGCGTCCATCCCGCTGGCGATCGTCGCCATGCGGGACAGCGGCGAGGCCCGCAGCGGCGACCTGGCGCTCATCATCGGCTTCGGCGCGGGCCTGGTCTTCGCCGCCCAGGTGATCCGGCTCCCCTAAATAGATCTCCGGGACGGCTGATCAGGTGGCCGCCCCGGCGGCAATACACACAGAATCCGAAAGGGAAACGAACAGATGGCCAGCACCGAAGAGATCCGTTCCAGCCTCGCCGAGATCGTCAACGAGATCGCGGGCATCCCGGTCGAAGACGTCCAGCTGGACAAGTCCTTCACCGACGACCTCGACGTCGACTCGCTCTCCATGGTCGAGGTCGTGGTGGCCGCCGAGGAGAAGTTCAGCGTGAAGATCCCGGACGACGAGGTCAAGAACCTGAAAACCGTCGGCGACGCGGTCGCGTTCATCGAGCGCGCCCAGAACGGCTGACCAGAATCACCACAGTCGTGCTGGCGAGTAGCTCACCGGGCGTTCGCGTCCGGTGAGCACCACACCCGCCGTCCCCACATCGTCTGACTTCTCACGCCGAAGGATGAGGTAACCATGTCGAAGACCCGAGTCGTCATCACCGGGCTCGGAGCCACGACCCCGGTCGGAGGCGACGTCGCCAGCACCTGGGAGGCCCTGCTGGCCGGCACGTCCGGTGCGGAGCGGCTGACCGCCGACTGGGTCGAGGAGCTGCCGGTGAAGATCGCCGCCCCCGCCGCGGTCGAGCCCACCGAGGTCATCGAGCGGGTCAAGGCCCGCCGGTTGGACCGGAACGCGCAGTTCGCGGTCGTGGCCGCGCGCGAGGCCTGGGCCGACTCGGGGCTGACCGACGAGCTCCCGAAGGAGCGGCTCGGTGTCGCGATCGCCTCCGGCATCGGCGGCCTGCTCACCACCCTGAGCAACTATGACGCGCTGAAGGTGAACCCACGCCGGGTGTCGCCGCTGGCGATCCCGATGCTGATGCCGAACTCGGCCGCCGCCAACGTGAGCCTCGAGATCAAGGCCCGGGCCGGTGTGCACACCCCCGTCTCCGCCTGCGCCTCCGGCAACGAGGCCATTTCGCTGGCACTGGACCAGATCCGGCTCGGCCGCGCCGACGTGATGCTTGCCGGCGGCACCGAGGGCTCGATCGCCGGCCTGCCGCTGGCGGCCTTCAGCCAGATGATGGCGCTGAGCAAGCGCAACGACGAGCCAGAGCGCGCCTCCCGGCCATGGGACGTCGACCGGGACGGCTTCCTGCTCGGTGAGGGTGCCGGTGTCCTGGTGCTCGAATCGTACGAGCACGCGGTGGCCCGTGGCGCCAAGATCTACGCCGAGATCGCCGGCGCCGGTATGACGGCCGACGGTCACGACATCGCGCAGCCGGAGCCGACCGGCGCCGGCGCGACCCGCGCGATCCAGCGGGCCCTGCTCGAGAGCGACCTGGCCGCGGGCGACATCGTGCACGTGAACGCACACGCCACCTCCACCCCGCAGGGTGACATCGCCGAATCGCTGGCCATCCGGCAAGCCCTCGGCAAGGCCACCGACCGGGCGGTGGCGACGGCACCAAAGTCGATGATCGGCCACCTGCTGGGCGCCGCCGGCGCGGTCGAGTCGATCGCCACCGTGCTCGCGCTGCACCACCGGGTGGTGCCGCCGACCATCAACGTGGACAAGCTGGACGACGCCATCCAGCTCGACATCGCAACCGAACAACGCAAGCTCGGCGACGGGGACATCGCGGCTCTGAACAACTCCTTCGGCTTCGGCGGACACAACGTCGCCCTTGCCTTCAAGTCCGTCTGATCCGGGAGGACCTCATGACCACCGCCCCCGCGCCACAAGCGCCGGCCAAACCTGCCAAGCTTCCGCGCGAACAGGATCCCCGCAATCCGGTCGCCCGGCTCACCAAGCTGCTGGATCCGGACTCCCTCGAGCTGATCACGCCGGACGACCTGTCCGGCATGCTCGCGGCCCGCGGCACCATCGCCGGTGCTCCCGTGATCGCGTTCTGCTCCGACGCCACCGTGATGGGCGGCGCGACGGGTGACGAGGGCTGCGAGGTCGTCGTCAAGGCCTACCAGGTCGCCCGCCAGGAGGAACTGCCGATCATCGGTCTATGGCACTCCGGCGGCGCCCGGCTGGCCGAGGGTGTGCTCAGCCTGCACGCGGTCGGCAAGATCTTCTTCGAGATGACCCAGGCCTCGGGCAAGATCCCGCAGATCTCTGTTGTACTCGGCCCGGCCGCGGGCGGTGCGGCGTACGGTCCGGCACTCACCGACATCGTCATCCTCGGTCCGGAGGGCCGGATCTTCGTCACCGGTCCGGACGTGGTCCGCTCGGTCACCGGCGAGGATGTCGACATGCTCCGTCTGGGCGGTCCCGAGCCGCACGGGCGGCGCTCCGGCGTCGTCCACATCACCACCGACTCCGAGGCCGCCGCGATCGAGAATGCCCGCCGGCTGACCGACCTCTTCGCGAACCAGGGCGAGGTCTCGGACGACGTGCCCGACACCGACCTGTCCGGGCTGTTGCCGGAGTCGGCCAAGCGCGCGTACGACGTCCACCCGCTGGTCGGCGGGGTACTCGATGAGGACTCCGGCGTCGAGCTGCACCAGCGGTGGGCGCCGAACATCGTCACCACCCTCGGCCGGCTCGGTGGCCGGACCGTCGGCGTGATCGCCAACAACCCGCTCCGGCTCGGTGGCTGCCTGGACGCGCTGAGCGCGGAGAAGGCGGCCCGCTTCGTTCGGATGTGCGACGCGTTCGGCGTACCGATGGTGGTGCTGGTCGACGTACCGGGTTACCTGCCCGGCGTCGGCCAGGAGTGGGACGGCGTCGTACGACGGGGCGCCAAGCTGCTGCACGCCTTCGCCGAGTCGGTCGTACCGCGGGTTACCTTGGTGACACGCAAGACGTATGGCGGGGCGTACATCGCCATGAACGCGCGCTCCCTCGGGGCGACCCGGGTGTTCGCCTGGGCGCGGGCCGAGGTGGCCGTGATGGGTGCGGTGGCGGCGATCCGGATCCTGCATCGCCGCAAGCTGGCCGACGTTGCGCCGGAACTACGGGCCCAGGTCGAGGCCGAACTGGCGACGGAGCACGAGAAGATCGCCGGCGGCATCGAGCGGGCGAAGCAGATCGGCGTCGTCGACGAGGTCGTCGAGCCCGGTGCCACCCGGTCGGCCCTGGCAGCAGCCATCGCCGCCGCCGAGGCCGGCGGCCGGGTCCGTGGCCGGCACGGCAACATCCCCTTGTAAACAAGGGTTCCCCGGAACATGAACGAAGGGCGCGGACTGTAGGGTCCGCGCCCTTCGTACGTGGTGCGGCCGCTGTTGACGACCGCCGGGGGTGTCCCGACACCCGGCGGCCCAGCGGCCACGGCCTATCCCACCCTGTAAAAGCTCTGACCTTTAGCATCGGGCAAAAGTCGCCGGAATTGTTCGCCTCCGAGGTATTCTTCTGAAGTTCTCAGCTTCGACGCCTGAGCCGTCAGACGACCTGATGAAGCCAGCGGACGGGGGCGCCGTCACCGGCGTAGCGAAACGGTTCCAGCTCGTCGTCCCAGGGACGGCCCAGCAAGCGCTCGACCTCCTCGGTCAGATCCGCTTCGCCAGTGGCCGCCTTCAGCATCGCGGCCTTCAGCCGGTCCTCCGGCACCATGATGTCGCCGTGCAGTCCGGTGGAGGCGTGGAAGACGCCCAGCGTTGGCGTGAAGGAGTAGCGCTCACCCTCGACCCCGTTGCCCGGCTCCTCGGTGACCTCGAACCGGAGCTTCTGCCAACCGCGCAGGGCGGACGCCAGCTTGGCCGCCGTGCCGGCCTCGGCTTGCCACGACAGCTCGGCCCGGTAGGTTCCCTGGGCGGCAGGCTGCGGTGTCCAGTCCAGCTTCACGGGCACGCCTAGTACGCCGCCAGCTGCCCACTCGACATGTGGGCACAACGCTGACGGCACGGTGTGGACGTAGAGAACGCCACGAGTCGTCGCCACCGGGACCTCCTGTGCTCGAGGGGCGCCTTCCCCAGCGTTCTCGAACACCGTCTCGAAAGTTCCTGCGGCAGCGGGTACATCTTGCACCACCAGCGCCCCACACACCAGCTCCCTCGCCGTGTCAACCAGATGGGTCCACGGTCAGGGGAAGCGTGAGGCCAAGGCGATGCAGGCTCCGGCACAGGCGAGGGTGAACAGCATCGCGATGCCGGCGAACCTCGAGGTCACCTCCTTGTCGACCTTGTCGAAGCCGACCGAGGAGCCGATGTCCTTGTAGACGTCCTCGAGCTCGCCGGCGGATTCGGCCGTGTAGGCCTTTCCCTTGGTGATCTCGGCGACG
>NZ_DASWSJ010000081.1:0-18795 GCF_036402745.1 Actinophytocola sp.
TGGACACGACCCAGTTCAGCCACGGCTCGTCGGCCCAACGCCAGAAGTGGTACCGAACCGGCTTCGACACCGGCGACCCGAACCGCTGCAACACCTTCCAGACCGACAACCTAGGTTAAGGGCCTGTCTCGTAGATCATCGTGTGAAGTCCTGCGCCGACCACCGGAACCTCAGGGGACCGTGACGGCACCCAGCCACCATCCACCTCGATACCCGCACCATTCGCCGGGACGCAACGCACACTTTTAATCCCGGGGAGGCGGACTAGCCGCACCGGCCGGAAACGGCGGCGGGCCCCGCGACACCACGTCGCGGGGCCCGCCGTCGCGGTGCTCGTCAGCGGCCGTAGTGGCCCTGGGTCTGCACGTTCAGCTCATCCAGCCGCACGCCCTTGGCCGAGTTCGTCCTCGGGTCGTCGATCTTGAGCACGTCCAGCCCCTTGCCGAGGTCGGACGAGTAGATGTAGCCGTTGTAGTAGTACGCCGACCAGGTGCCGCCGCCGGTGTTCGGGTCCGCGGCCGGGCCGCGCTCCCAGAAGCCGATCTTCTCCGGGTGCGCCGAGTCGGTGAAGTCCCACACCTGCACGCCGCCCATGTACCAGGACTGGACCATGATGTCCTTGCCCTTCACCGGGAGCAGCGAGCCGTTGTGCGCGACGCAGTTCTCCTCGGCCGTCTGGTAACGGTCGATCTTGAAGTAGCTCCGGAACACGAGCTTGCGCTGGTCGCCGCGGCCCACGATGTCGTAGATGCCGTCGGCGCCGCGGGTCGGGCCGATCTCCGGGTTGCAGGTGGCCGCGCCGCCGCCGCCGAGCTCGTCGGTGAAGATCACCTTCGTGCCGGCGTTGTTGAACGTGGCCGAGTGCCAGAACGCGAAGTTCTCGTTGTCCTCGACCCGGTGGATCTCCCGCGGGTTGAGCCGGTCGGAGATGTCGAACAGCACGCCGTCACCCATGCAGGCGCCGGCGGCCAGGTCCTTCTCCGGGTACACGGTGATGTCGTGGCAGCCCGTGGTGGCCGAGGTCCGGTACGGGTACACCAGGTCGGGCTCGCCGGGGTTACCGCCGTCCGGGAACAGCACCGGGGTGGCCGCGACCTTGGCCGCGGTCGGGTTGCGCAGCGGGACCTCGACGATCGAGATCTTGTCGTGCGGCGGCTGGCAGCCGGAGATGGTCGCCGACGGGCCGTAGGACGACACGTACAGGTAGGCGACCTTGCCCCGCTTGTCCGGCACCAGCGTGTGCGTGTGCGAGCCGCACGCGGTGGCCACCGACTTGATGTAGCGCGGCGCCCGCTTGTCGCTGATGTCGAAGATCTTCATGCCCTCCCAGTACGGCTTGGTGCCGTCGTTCTGGACGACCGAGGCGCAGGAGTCGTCGCTGCGCCGCGAGTCGGTGGACACGAACAGCAGGTTCCCCGCCACCGAGACGTCGTTCTGCGAGCCGGGGCAGAGGACCTGGCTCACGATCTTGGTCTTCTTGGGCTGCTTGATGTCGTAGATGGTGAAGCCCAGGTAGTTGCCGACGATCGCGTAGCGCCCTTGGAACGCGATGTCGGTGCCGGTGCCACCCACGAGCGGAGCGGTGGGCGGGAGGTAGGCGACCTGCTCCATGTTGGGACTGCTGACGATCTCGTCAGGGCCAGGGAAGTCCTGTGCCGCGACCGAGGGCACGCCGGCCACCATGGCCGCCGCGACGGCGGCAGTGCCGATCGCAGCGGTTGACGCACGTCTGCGCCACCCTCGCAGGGTCGATCTCACCACAAGTACCCCTCTCACTTACGGTCGGAAGCACACATTATGACCAGGTAGGTCAGGAATAAACTAGCTCCGTTCGACGGGCGTATCGGCAGATGGGAACACGATTACCCATGACTCGGACAAGCCGGACAGTTGGTCTGGACCTGTCGCCCCGGACGCGGCTCCGCGCCGTGCTCGGTGTGCTGCTCGCGGCCGGTGGGCTGGTCGCGTGCACCGCCGAGAAGCCGCCCCCGCCCACCAACTCCGCGCCCGTGATCGTGCCCGGCAAGCCGGGTGAGCCGGCCAGCACGATCCCGCCCGGCAAGGCCACTCCCTACCAGGAGGAGGCCCCCAACGACGCCGACGTGACGTTCGTGCAGGACATGATCGTCCACCACGCGCAGGCCCTCGAGATGACCGCGCTGGTGCCCGACCGCGCGGTCCGTGCCGACGTCAAGGGCATGGCCAGCCGCATCGCCGACACCCAGCAGCCCGAGATCGACATGCTGAACCGCTGGCTCGAGCGCTACGACAAGCCGGTGGTCGTCCCGGGCCAGCACGGCGGCCACGGCGGCGCGACCCAGCACGCCGACATGCCGGGTATGGCCACCGACGAGCAGCTCGCCACCCTGCGCGGCGCCCACGGCGAAGTGTTCGACACGCTGTTCCTGCAGCTCATGGTCGCCCACCACAAGGGCGCGCTGACGATGGTCGAGGGCGTCCGCAAGGCCGGGGTGAACGTCCGGGTGCAGGAGATCGCCGACGACGTGGCCGTCACCCAGACCGACGAGATCCACCGGATGGAAGGGATGCTCGCCGGCTGACCGCGCCGCGGCGCCGACGGGAAACCCGCAGGCCAAGCCTCGGGGTGGCTCGATAGCATCGACATCTACCGCTAACGAGCCGAACCACCGAGGAGTAGCCGTGTCCCAGTCGAGCCCGCCAGTCGTCGAGCCCACCTCGCGGGTGGTGGTGCCGGCGGGCACTACGGCGGGCGCGGCGGTCCGGGAGGCCGGGCTGCCCGGCAAGGGACCGGACGCGGTGGTCGTGGTCCGTGACGTCGACGGCCGGCTGCGCGACCTGTCCTGGGTTCCCGACGCGGACGCGCAGGTCGAGCCGGTCGCGGCCGACACCGACGACGGCCGCGCGGTCATCCGGCACTCGGCCGCGCACGTGCTGGCCCAGGCCGTGCAGCAGCAGTTCCCCGAGGCGAAGCTGGGCATCGGCCCGCCGGTGCGGGACGGCTTCTACTACGACTTCGACGTCGAGCGCCCGTTCACCCCGGAGGACCTGCAGGCGCTCGAGAAGCGCATGAAGCAGATCGTCAAGTCCTCCCAGCGGTTCTCTCGCCGGGTGCTGGACTCGGTGGAGGCCGCGAAGAAGGAGCTGGCCGCCGAGCCGTACAAGCTCGAGCTCGTCGACCTCAAGTCCGAGGTGGACACCGACGAGGTCATGGAGGTCGGCGGCGGCGAGCTCACCGTCTACGACAACCTCGACCCGCGCACCGGCGAGCAGGTCTGGGGTGACCTGTGCCGTGGCCCGCACCTGCCCACCACCAAGCACATCCCGGCGTTCAAGCTCACCCGGGTCGCGGCCGCGTACTGGCGGGGCAGTGAGAAGAACCCGCAGCTGCAGCGGATCTACGGCACCGCGTGGGAGTCGCAGGAGGCGCAGGACGCCTACCTGGAGCAGGTCGCCGAGGCCGAGCGGCGCGACCACCGCAAGCTCGGCGCCGAGCTGGACCTCTTCTCCTTCCCCGACGAGGTCGGCTCCGGCCTGCCGTTGTTCCACCCGAAGGGCGGGATCATCCGCCGCGAGCTGGAGAACTACTCGCGGCGCCGGCACGAGGAGTCCGGCTACGAGTTCGTGAACACCCCGCACATCGCCAAGGAAGGGCTGTTCCTCACCTCGGGTCACCTGCCGTACTACGCGGAGACGATGTTCCCGCCGCTGGCGTTCGAGGGCGAGGACTACTACCTCAAGGCCATGAACTGCCCGATGCACCACCTGATCTTCCGGTCCCGCGGGCGTTCCTACCGTGAGCTGCCGCTGCGGCTGTTCGAGTTCGGCGCCGTCTACCGGTACGAGAAGTCGGGCGTGGTCCACGGCCTGACCAGGGCGCGCGGGTTCACCATGGACGACTCGCACATCTACTGCACCCCGGAGCAGGCGCCGGGCGAGCTGCGTTCGCTGCTGCGCTTCGTGCTCGACCTGCTCTCCGACTACGGCCTGTCGGACTTCTACCTCGAGCTGTCCACCCGGGGTGACACGGGCAAGTTCATCGGCGAGGACTCGGAGTGGGAGGAGGCCACCGAGACGCTGCGGCAGGCCGCGCTCGACTCCGGTCTCGAGCTGGTGCCCGACCCGGGTGGCGCGGCCTACTACGGGCCGAAGATCTCGGTGCAGGCCAAGGACGCGATCGGCCGGTCGTGGCAGATGTCCACCATCCAGGTGGACTTCAACCACCCGAAGCGGTTCGAGCTCACCTACACCGCGCCGGACGGGTCACGCCAGCAGCCGGTCGTGCTGCACCGCGCGCTGTTCGGGTCGATCGAGCGGTTCTTCGGCGTGCTCACCGAGCACTACGCGGGCGCGTTCCCGGCGTGGCTCTCGCCGGTGCAGGTGGTGGGCATCCCGATCGCCGACGAGCACGTCGCGCACCTCACCGCGGTGGCCGCCGAGCTGCGTGCCCGCGGCATCCGGGTCGAGGTGGACCAGTCCGACGACCGGATGCAAAAGAAGATCCGCAACCACACCACCCAGAAGGTGCCGTTCATGCTGCTGGCCGGTGGCAAGGACGTGGAGGCGAACGCGGTGTCGTTCCGCTTCCGCGACGGCAGCCAGATCAACGGCGTTCCCGTCGACCGGGCGGTGTCCGTGATCGCCGACTGGATCGCGAGCCGGTCGAACGAGTCGCCGTCGGCGTCGAACATCGAGGTCGAACACTAGGATCGGCCCCATGACCGGTGCCGACCAGCCAGAGCTCGTCGAGCAGGAGGGCGTCGGCGTGCCCGACGCCCTCCAACGGCTGTGGACGCCGCACCGCATGGCGTACATCAAGGGCCAGGACAAGCCGGCGGGTGACGACATCGATGGCTGCCCGTTCTGCCGCCTGGTCGAGCTGGACGACGCGGACGCACTGATCATCGCGCGCGGCGCGCTGGTGTACGGGGTGCTGAACCTGTACCCGTACAACCCGGGCCACCTGATGGTGGTGCCGTACCGGCACGTGGCGGACTACCCGGCGCTGACGGCCGCGGAGACGGTGGAGCTGGCGGAGTTCACCCAGAGGGCGATGACCGTGGCGAGGACCGTCTCGGCCCCACACGGGTTCAACATTGGCATGAACCAGGGCGTGATCGCGGGCGCGGGGATCGCGGCGCACCTGCACCAGCACGTGGTCCCGAGATGGGGCGGCGACTCGAACTTCATGCCGGTGGTGGGCCACACGAAGGTGCTGCCTCAGTTGTTGGCGGAGACGAGGTCGCTGTTGGCGAAGGCCTGGGCAGAAGAGCCGTAAGGCAAAGCACCCCAACCGAACCGCGATGCGAGCGGCACGCCTGCCCTGTGGGACAAACGAAACGGCGCGCCCCCCACACGAGAGCGCGCCGTCCAGAAGCTAAACGGAAAGACTCAGGCCTCCGGCTTGCGGAGAACAGCCTCCACCTCGATGTGGATGTCGATCTTGTCGCCGACCACCGCGAGGCCGTTCTGGACGCCCTCGAAGTTGACGTTGAAGTCCTTGCGGTTGATCTGCGTGGTGGCCGAGAAGCCCGCGCGGGTCCCGCCCCACGGGTCGGCGCTGAAGCCGTTCAGCTCGAAGGTCAGGGGGACGGTCTTGGTCACGCCCTTGAGCGTGAGCTCACCGTCGAGCACGAAGTCGTCGCCGTCGCGGCGGGCGCCGGTGGCCGTGTAGGTCATCTCCGGGTAGGACTCGACCTCGAAGAAGTCGGCCGAGCGGAGGTGCTCGTCGCGCTGCTTGTTGTTGGTGCTGATCGAGCTCAGGTCGATCGCGATGGTCACGGCGGACTCGAGCGGGTTCTCGGCGGTCACGATCTCACCCTTGACCTCGTCGAACCGCCCGCGGACCTTCGTGACCACCAGGTGGCGGACGACGAACGCGACATCGGTGTGCGCCGAGTCGATGTCCCAGGTGCCGGCGAGGTAGCCGGGGATGTCGAGCGAGGTGGCACTGCTCATGTGAAGACCCTCCGTGGAGATGGTTGAACGGTCAGTTATTGAGAGATCAATCGTGACCCTACTCCTGCTTGATTGAGACTTCAACTAGTACACTGGGGGCATGTCCGAGACCCGGTGGCTGACCGACCGCGAGCAGGAGATCTGGCGGTCGTTCATGGCGGCGTTCCACGGGCTGACCGACCAGCTGGCCCGCCAGCTGCAGCGGGACTCCGCCATGCCGCACGCGTACTACGAGATCCTGGTGGCCTTGTCCGAGGCCCCTGACCACACCCTACGGATGAGCGAGCTCGCCAACCTCCGCGGTTCCTCCCGCAGCCGGCTCTCCCACGCGGTGGCCCGGCTGGAAGACGCCGGCTGGGTCACCCGCCGCGACTGCCCCACCGACAAGCGCGGCGCGTTCGCGGTCCTCACCGGCAAGGGCTTCGCCGCCCTCGACGCAGCCGCCCCCGGCCACGTCACCGAGGTGCGCGAGAAGCTGTTCGACAAGCTCACCCCGGAGCAGGTGGAGCAGCTCGGCGAGATCAGCGCGGCGATCCTGCGCGGCGTCGACCCGCCGTCGCTGCCGCGCTGCCCCGACCTCACCGGAGACCGTTAGGCTGCCGGGGCACCCAGTCTCGACCCCGTGATGAGGCTCGCCGACTCATGCTGAACATCTTCGCCCGAGCCTCGGTCTCGCGCGTCACCGATCCCGTCGGGGCGTGGCTGGTGCGGTTGGGCCTCACGCCCAACGCGATGACCCTCATCGGCACGGTCGGGGCGATCGGGTTCGCGCTCTGGCTGTTCCCCACCGGCCACCTGCTCGCCGGCACGCTGACGGTCTGGGGCTTCGTCATGCTCGACCTGCTGGACGGCGCCATGGCCAGGGCCCGCGGCGGCGGCACCAAGTTCGGCGGGGTCCTCGACTCCACCTGTGACCGCCTCGCCGACGGCGCGCTCATGGCGGCCATCGCCTGGTACGCCTTCCGCGTCGCGAACTCGCCCTCGCTCGCCGCGGCGGCGCTCACCTGCCTCGTGCTGGGCCAGGTCATCTCCTACATCAAGGCCCGCGCCGAGGCCGCCGGGCTGTCGGCCAACGTCGGCCTGGTGGAGCGCGCCGAGCGGCTGATCATCGCGCTCGTCGGCACGGGCCTGTCCGGCTTCGGCGTCCCGCACGCCGTCGACGTCGCGCTCTGGCTGCTCGTCGCCGGCTCGGTGATCACGGTTGTGCAGCGCCTCGCCGCGGTGCGACGCTCGGCGACCGCCGAGACCATCCCGACCTCGGAGGCAGGCGAATGACCGGTTTCGGCGAACGGCTGGAGGGCGCGGCCTACGCGGCCGGGTGGGGCCTGGTGCGCGCGCTGCCGGAGTCGTTCGCCCGCGCGTCCTTCCGGGCCGGCGCCGACCTCGCCGCCCGCCGCGGCGGGCCCGGGGTCGCCCAGCTGCGCCGCAACTACGCCCGGGTCGTGCCCCAGGCCGGCCCGGCCGAGCTCGACGAGCTGGTCCGCGCCGGCGTCCGGTCCTACGCGCGGTACTGGATGGAGACCTTCCGGCTCCAGTCGATGGACCACAAGGAGATCTTCCGCAAGGTCGACGAGGTGTTCACCACCCAGTCGCTGATCGACGCCGCGCTCGAGCGGGGCAAGGGGCTGGTCCTCGCGCTGCCGCACACCGGCAACTTCGACGTCTCCGGACTCTGGCTCGTCGGCCACTCCGGCTCGTTCACCACGGTGGCCGAGCGGCTCAAGGTCGAGTCGGTCTACCAGCGCTTCCTGACCTTCCGCGAGTCGCTCGGCTTCGAGATCCTGCCGTCCTCCGGCGGCGACCGGGCGCCCTACCGGGTGCTGATGGAACGGCTGCGGGAGAACAAGATCGTCTGCCTGCCCGCCGACCGCGACCTGTCCGGGCGCGGCATCCCGGTGAGCTTCTTCGGCGAGCCGACCCGGATGGCGGCAGGCCCCGCGCGGCTCGCGGCGGCCACCGGCGCGCAGCTCCTCCTCGTGGACAACTGGTTCACCGACGACGGCTGGGGCATCCGGGTCCACACGCCGATGCTGGTGCACGGCCGCGACGAGGTGCGGGCCGCGACCCAGCGGATGGCCGACGGGTTCGCCGCGGACATCGCCGCCAACCCTGTCGACTGGCACATGATGCAGAAGCTGTGGCTGGCCGACCTGTCCGAGGAACGCCGTGACTCGCTCCGGTCGCCCGCGGCGCAGGAGTCCGAGGAGGCGCGGGAGTCACGGTGAGGATCGGCGTGGTGTGCCCGTACTCCTTCGCGGTTCCCGGAGGGGTGCAGGGCCATGTCGTCGACCTGGCCAAGGCGCTGCGCAAGCTCGGCCACCACGTGGACGTCCTCGCGCCGGCCGACGAGGACACCCCGCTACCCGAGTTCGTCCGGCCGGCCGGCCGCGCGCTCGGCATCCCGTACAACGGCTCGGTGGCCCGGCTCTCCTTCGGCCCGGTGTCCTACGCCCGGGTGCGCAAGTGGGTCCGCTCGCACGACTTCGACGTGCTGCACCTGCACGAGCCCACCGCGCCGAGCCTGTCGATGCTGGCCCTGATGCTGGCCGACGGCCCGATCGTCGCCACGTTCCACACGTCGACGTCGCGGTCCCGCACGCTCAGCGCGTTCCAGGTGGTGCTCCAGCCGTTCCTCGAGAAGATCACCGCGCGGATCGCGGTGTCCGCGCTCGCCCGGCGGGTGCAGGTCGAGCACCTCGGCGGGGACGCGGTGGAGATCCCCAACGGCGTGGACGCCGAGTTCTTCGGCCGGGCCGAGCCGCTGGCCGGCTACCCGCGCGAGGGCGGCACGATCGGCTTCGTCGGCCGGTTCACCGAGCCGCGCAAGGGGATGCCGGTGCTGCTCGACGCGCTGCGCATGCTCGTTCGTGACTTCCCGGCGCTGCGGCTGGTGGTGGTCGGCGGGGGCGACCAGAACCAGCTGCGCCGCCAGGCCGGGCCGCAGCTCGCGGACCGGCTGGAGCTGCTGGGCCAGGCCGACGACGAGGTCAAGGCACGCATGCTGAGCAGCGTCGACGTGTACTGCGCGCCGAACACCGGCGGCGAGAGCTTCGGGATGATCCTCACCGAGGCGATGGCCGCGGGCGCGGCGGTGGTCGGCAGCGACCTGGACGCGTTCCGCCGGGTGCTGGACGACGGCCGGGCCGGGATGCTCTTCCCGGTGGGGGACCCGGCTGGGCTGGCCGCTGCGCTGCGCGGCATGCTGACCGAACCGCGACGGCGCGAGTCGTTCGTCGCGAACGCGCGGCAGCGGGTGGCGGCCTACGACTGGCCGGTGGTGGCCGGTCAGGTGTTGCGGGTGTACGAGCAGGCGATCGCCGCGGATCCGCGGCAAGTGGTCGAATCTGGGTGAGGTGTCTCTTTGAGCACGGGTCTTCTGATCACGTTGCTGGCCGTCGCGCTGGTGGTGGCGCTGGTACTGGGGTTGTGGCTGGCCGCGACGGCGAACCGGCTCGACCGGTTGCACGTGCGGACCGACGCGGCCTGGGCGGCGCTGGACGCCGCGCTCGCCCGCCGGGCGGTGGTGGCGCGGGCGGCGGCCGCGGCCATCGGGCTGGACGGCGTCGTCGCGGACAAGCTGCGCGCGGTGGCCGAGCGGGCCGAGCAGACCGAGCGGTCCGAGCGCGAGGAGGCGGAGAACGCCCTGTCGCTCGAGCTCGCGGCGGTCGACCGGGGCAAGCTGCCGCTGGCGCTGGCCGCGGAGCTGCTGGACGCCGAGCAGCGGGTGGTGATCGCGCGGCGGGTGCACAACGACGCCGTGCGCGACACGCTCGGGCAGCGCAGGCGCCGGTTGGTGCGCTGGCTCAAGCTCGCCGGCACCGCCCCGCAGCCGGAGTACTTCGAGATCGTCGAGCCGTCGCTGACCGGCGACCCGGGTGGCGCGCCGCTGCCGCGGCCGTCGGCGCGGGTGCTGCTGCTCGACCGCGAGCGGCGGGTGCTGCTGTTCAACGGGCACGACCCGGGCCGGCCGGACACCCGGTGGTGGTTCACCGTCGGCGGCGGCGTCGAGCAGGGCGAGGACCTGCGCTCGGCGGCACTGCGTGAGCTGGCCGAGGAGACCGGCATCGAGCTGGGCGAGCAGGACCTCGTCGGCCCGATGTGGCGGCGCCGCGTGGTGTTCAGCTTCGACGGCCGCACCTACGACGGCGAGGAGTGGTTCTTCCTCGCGGACCTGTCCGGCAACGGGAACGAGGTCGAGATCCGCATCGACACGTCCGGCTTCACCGACGTGGAGCACAACACCGTGGACGGGCACCGCTGGTGGAGCGTGGAGGAGCTGCGCACCACGGAGGAGACCGTGTACCCGGTGCAGCTCCCGACCCTCCTTCCGGAGCTCCTGATGTCCACTTGGGACGGAACGGTGCGCGCCGTCCGCTGACGCCGAACGGCGCCGCCGCCCTCGCGGGCAGTGGCGCCGTTCGCGGCTCCCGGGCTCAGGTGACCTGGTGGGCCACCGACTCCGGTAGTGGGTCGTAGCGGGTGAAGTGGCGGGTGAACGTCGCCGACCCGGAGGTCATCGAGCGCAGGTCGATGGCGTAGCGCAGCAACGACGTGGCCGGGACCTCGGCGCGGACGATGCTGTAGCCCGGCGCCTCGTCGGCCTCCGTGCCCAGTACCCGGCCGCGCCGGCTGGACAGGTCGCCCAGCACCGCCCCGAGGTGGTCGTCCGGCAGCCGCACCCGCACCTCGTCGACCGGCTCGAGCAGCGAGATCCGGCCGTTGGCCGCCGCGTCCTTGAGGCCCATCGAGCCGGCCATCTGGAACGCCGCGTCCGACGAGTCGACGCTGTGTGCCTTGCCGTCGAACAGCGTCACCCGGATGTCGACCACCGGGTGGCCGGCCGACAGGCCCTTGTCCAGCTGGGCCCGCACACCCTTCTCCACCGACGAGATGAACTGCGACGGCACCGAGCCGCCGACCACCTTGTCGACGAACTCGAACCCGCCGCCGACCGGCAGCGGCTCGACGTCGATGTCGCACACGGCGTACTGGCCGTGCCCGCCGGACTGCTTGACGTGCCGGCCCTTCCCGCGGGCCTTGCCGGCGAACGTCTCGCGCAACGCCACCTTCACCGGCTCGGTGTCCACGTCCGCGCCACCGGCCCGCAGCCGGGCCAGCACCACGTCGGCGTGCGCCTCGCCCATGCACCACAGCACCAGCTGGTGGGTCTCCGCGTTGCGCTCCAGCCGCAGCGTCGGGTCCCCGGCGACGAGCCGGGCGAGGTTGCGGGACAACGCGTCCTCGTCGCTGCGGGTCTTCGCCACGACCGCCACCGGCAGCAGCGGCTCGGGCATCGTCCACGGCCGCATCAGCAGCGGCCTGTCCGGGCTGGAGACCGTGTCCCCGGTCTCCGCCGACCCCAGCTTGGTGAGCGCGCAGATGTCCCCCGCCACGCAGTGGGTGACCTCGCGCAGGTTCGACCCCAGCGGCGAGTAGATGTGGGCCACCCGCTCGTCGACGTCGTGGTCCTCGTGCCCGCGGTCGGACATGCCGTGCCCGGAGATGTGCACCGGCCGCTCCGGCCGCAGCGTCCCGGAGAACACCCGCACCAGCGACACCCGGCCGACGTAGGAGTCGATGGCCGTGCGCACCACCTCCGCCACCAGCGGGCCGTCGGGGTCGGCGGAGAGCGCGTTCTTGTCGGCGCCGTGCACGTCGGTGACGTCGGGCACGTTGTGCTCCAGCGGGGACGGGAACGCGCCGGTGAGTGCCTCGAGGAGCTCCGCGAGCCCGACGGCGGTGGTGGCGCAGACCGGGATAACGGGGTGGAAGGCGCCGCGGGCCACCGCGGTCTCGAGGTCGGAGATCAGCGTGGCGGTCTCGATCTCCTCGCCCTCGAGGTAGCGGTCCATGAGGGTCTCGTCCTCGCTCTCGGCGATGATGCCCTCGATCAGCTCGTTGCGGGCGTCGGCGATGAGCTCGAGGTCGGCCTCGTCCGGCTCGCTCACCTTCGGCGGGTAGCCGTCGGAGTAGTCGAAGAACCGGCGGGTGATCAGGCCCAGCAGGCCCTGCTTGCCCCCGGTCGCCGGCAGGTACAGCGGCATCACCCCACCGCCGAACGCCTCCTGGCAGGCGGCTATCTCGGCAGCGGTGTCCGCACGCTGGTGGTCCAGCCGGGCGATCACGACCGCGCGCGGCATCCGGACCGCGGCGCACTCGTTCCACAGCGCGACGGTGGCCGGGTCGACGCCCTCGGCCGCGCACACCACGAACAGCGCCGCGTCGGCCGCGCGCAGGCCCGCCCGGACCTCGCCCACGAAGTCCGCGTAGCCGGGGGTGTCGATGAGGTTGATCTTGACGTCGTTGTGCACCAGCGGCGCCACCGACAGCCCGACCGAGCGCTGCTGGCGCTGCGCGGCCGGGTCGTGGTCGCAGACCGTGGTGCCGTCGGTGACCGTGCCCGCCCGGGTGATCACGCCCGCCGCCGCGAGCAATGCCTCGGTGAGGGTGGTCTTCCCGGAGCCGGAAGGCCCGACGAGAACGATGTTCCGTACTTTGGCGGGGTCGTCTACAGCGACCGCGGCTCCGCCATCACCGTTGTCCGTGTGCTTGCTCGCCATGCCAGTCACCCTTTCCGTACGGACGGCGCTGTCTGTCGGAATTGATTGTTGTGTTCGATCTCACACCTGTTTACCAGCCGCGACAACCCCGCAGGCCCCGCCGTGTCCAGCAGGAGCCCGCATCCGCGAAGTGGCCTTGTGAGATACCTCGGAATTGGCCCGGGAGAGAGGGCCACGTCGCTCCTACACTGGAAACCGGGAATCCACGATGAAAGGAACTCGGGTGTCTGACGTTTCCACTTCCACCGCTGCCTCCACGCGGCCGGAGACCGGCACCGCGCGGGTCAAGCGCGGCATGGCGGAGATGCTCAAGGGCGGCGTGATCATGGACGTGGTCACCGCCGACCAGGCCAAGATCGCCGAGGACGCCGGCGCGGTCGCGGTGATGGCGCTCGAGCGCGTGCCGGCCGACATCCGCGCGCAGGGCGGCGTCGCCAGGATGAGCGACCCGGACCTGATCGACGGGATCGTCAACGCGGTGTCCATCCCGGTGATGGCCAAGGCTCGCATCGGCCACTTCGTCGAGGCGCAGGTGCTGCAGTCGCTCGGCGTGGACTACGTCGACGAGTCCGAGGTGCTCACCCCGGCCGACTACGCCAACCACATCGACAAGTGGCAGTTCACCGTGCCGTTCGTGTGCGGGGCCACCAACCTCGGCGAGGCGCTGCGCCGGATCACCGAGGGCGCGGCGATGATCCGCTCCAAGGGCGAGGCCGGCACCGGCGACGTGTCCAACGCGACCACGCACATGCGCAAGATCCGCGGCGAGCTCAAGCGGCTCACCTCGCTGCCCGAGGACGAGCTCTTCGTGGCGGCCAAGGAGCTGCAGGCGCCCTACGAGCTCGTACGCGAGGTCGCCACGCTGGGCAAGCTCCCGGTCGTGCTGTTCACCGCTGGCGGCATCGCCACCCCGGCCGACGCGGCGATGATGATGCAGCTCGGCGCGGAGGGCGTGTTCGTCGGCTCGGGCATCTTCAAGTCCGGCGACCCGGCCCGGCGCGCGGACGCCATCGTCAAGGCCACCACGTTCTACGACGACCCGGACATGCTGGCCAAGGTGTCCCGCGGCCTCGGCGCGGCCATGGTCGGCATCAACGTCGACGAGATCCCCGAACCGCACCGGCTCGCGGACCGCGGCTGGTAGTTCGGGCTGGTGGTCACCAGTGCTCGGACACCATCACCGCGGCGGTGCCGGGCGCCAGTGCCTCGAAGACGTGCTCGACGTCGCCGGGGTAGGCCACGTAGTCGCCCGGCGCCACCTCGACCGGGTCCTCGGTGAGGCCGATGCGGGCCCGGCCCGCGCACAGCACGACGTGCTCCACAACGCCGGGCATGTGCGGGTCGGACTCGCGGGCCGCGCCCGGCTCCGCGGTGATCAGGTAGATGTCCCGGCGGGCGTTCGGCGGGCAGGACGCCAGCAGTGTGGCCACGTAGTTCGCCCGCTCGGAGAACACGGCCGGCCCCTCACCGGCGCGGATGACCTGCACCCTCGGGCGGGCCGGCTCGACCAGCCGGCTGAGGGGCACGTCGAGGGCCACCGACAGGGCCCACAGCGTCTCGACGCTCGGGTTGCCGCTCGCCGACTCCAGCTGGGACAGCGTCGACTTGGCGATGCCGGCGCGCTTCGCCACCTCGGACAGCGACAGTCCGACCCGCTCCCGCTCCCGCCGCAGTGACTGGGCGATGACCTCGAGCGGCGCCCCTCGCGGTTGCGTCATGGATGCTCCAAGCGTTCGGTAGATCGGGCACAACGTTCGCCTTGACGAACGATGTGCCCGTGTTCATCATAGGAGACTATGCGTTCGATATGGCGAACCCTCACCCCGACACTCCGCCGTGACCTGCTGGCGCTCGCCGGGGCGATCACGGTCGTCGGCGCCTCGTTCGGCGCGATCGCGGTCGCGGCCGGGCTGCCCTGGTGGATGCCCTCGGTCCTGTCGGTCCTCGTCTTCGCCGGCGGCTCGCAGTTCATGGTGGTCGGCGTGGTCGCCGCGGGCGGCGGGCTGGTCGCCGCGGTCCTCGGCGCGCTGGTGCTCAACGCCCGCCACCTGCCGTTCGGCCTGGCGCTCGGCGACATCATGGGCCGCGGCTGGCCCGCCCGGCTGCTCGGCAGCCACCTGATGATCGACGAGTCGGTCGCCTTCGCGATGGCGCAGAAGGAGCCGCGGCGCGCCCGGGCGGTGTTCTGGGCGTGCGGCGTGGCGCTGTTCGTGTCGTGGAACGTGGGCACGATCGTCGGCGCGCTGGCCGGGCGGGTGATCGGCGACCCGGGCGCGCTGGGCCTCGATGCCGCGTTCCCCGCGGCCCTGCTCGCGCTGGTGCTGCCGTCGCTGCGCAAGGCGCCGCGGGCCCGCAACGCCGCGCTGCTCGGCGCCGCGATCGCGCTCGCGGCCACGCCGTTCCTGCCGGCCGGGGTGCCGGTGCTGCTGGCGCTGGGCGGGCTGGTCGTGCTGATCCCGGCCCCGGCCCCGGCTTCCGCCGACGAGGAGGTGCCGGCGTGACGATCACTGCGATCGTGGTGCTGGCCGTCGGGACCTACGCGTTCCGGGTGGCCGGCCCCCTGCTGCGCGCCCGCATGGTGAAGGCCGCCGCTCGCCGCGACGGCGCCGGCCCCGCGCGGAAGGCCGTGGCCGCCGCCGACTCGGCGACTGGGATCGGCTCCGCCGCCGATCGAGCGACCCGCGGTGCCGACCCGGCGATCCAAGCCGGTGCGGCCGCCGCCGATCCGGTGGCCCGGGACGGCGCGGCCGGTTGTGACGTGGCGACCCGGGCTGCCATCGCCGGCCCGGCGACTCGGGCTCGCGGGGCGGGTTGTGACGTGGCCGCCCGGACCGGGGCGGCCGGTGGCGGGCGCGTCGCCGGCGGGGGGACCGACGTCGCGGTGCTGCCGCCGCGGGTCACCGAGCTGATGTCCACGGCGGCCACCGTGCTGCTCGTCGCGTTGATCGCCACCGCGGCGCTCACCGCCGGTGGCGCGTTCGCCGGGGTGGCGCTGCCGGCCGGGGTGCTGACCGGTGGCGTGCTGGCCTGGCGCAGGGTGCCGTTCGTGGTGGTGGTCGTCGTGGCCGCGGCGGTGGCGGCCGGGCTGCGGGCGCTCGGCGTGCCGTAAGTAAGCTGAACGGGGAATTACGGGAGGTCAACAGGTGTCTGGCGGCGAACCGCTGATCGGCGTGCTCGCACTGCAGGGCGACGTCCGCGAGCATCTCGCGGCCCTGCGGTCCTCCGGTGCGCGCGCCACGACCGTCCGCCGGGACACCGAGCTGTCCGAAGTGGACGGTCTGGTCATCCCGGGTGGCGAGTCGACCACGATCTCGCGGCTGCTGGACACCTTCGGGCTGCTCGAGCCGCTGCGCGAGCGGATCGCCGGCGGCATGCCGGCCTACGGCTCGTGCGCCGGAATGATCCTGCTGGCCAGCAAGGTGCTCGACGGCCGGGAGGACCAGCACCAGCTCGGCGGCCTCGACGTGATCGTGCGGCGCAACGCGTTCGGCCGGCAGGTCGACTCGTTCGAGGAGGACCTCGAGTTCGCCGGCGTCGACGGCCCGCCGGTGCATGCGGTGTTCATCCGCGCGCCGTGGGTCGAGTCGTCCTCGCCGGAGGTCGAGGTGCTCGCCCGGGTGAGCGACACCCCGGACGTCCCGGGTGGTGAGGCCGCCGCCGGTAGGATCGTCGCCGTTCGGCAGGGCCCCGTGCTCGCCACCGCGTTCCATCCGGAGCTCACTGGGGATACGCGCGTACATCGGCTGTTTGTGGAAATGGTGACGGAGGAGATATGAGGGAGCTCGCGAGCGAGTCATTGATACCGGGCGACCGCGAGCGGCAGCACCGAGTCTGCGAGGGGTTGTCGTGAGTGGCCACTCGAAATGGGCGACCACCAAGCACAAGAAGGCCGCACTCGATGCCAAGCGGGGCAAGCTGTTCGCCAAGCTGATCAAGAACATCGAGGTCGCCGCGCGCACCGGTGGTGGTGACCCGGACGGCAACCCCACGCTGTTCGACGCCATCCAGAAGGCCAAGAGAAACTCCGTCCCGCAGGACAACATCGAGCGCGCCCGCAAGCGCGGTGGCGGCGAGGAGGCCGGCGGCGCCGACTGGCAGACGATCATGTACGAGGGCTACGGCCCCAACGGCGTGGCCGTGCTGGTCGAGTGCCTCACCGACAACCGCAACCGGGCCGCCGGCGAGGTGCGCACCGCGATGACCCGCAACGGCGGCTCGATGGCCGACCCGGGCTCGGTGGCCTACCTGTTCAACCGCAAGGGCGTCGTCATCCTGCCCAAGAACGACCTGTCCGAGGACGACGTGCTGATGGCCGTCCTCGAGGCCGGCGCCGAGGAGGTCAACGACCTCGGCGAGAGCTTCGAGGTCGTCTCCGAGGCCACCGACCTGGTCGAGGTGCGCAAGGCGCTGCAGGAGGTGGGCTACGACTACGAGTCGGCGGAGGCGAGCTTCCTGCCGTCGGTCAGCGTGCCGCTGGACGCGGACGGCGCGCGCAAGGTCTTCCGCCTGATCGACGCCCTCGAGGACAGCGACGACGTGCAGAACGTCTACGCCAACTTCGATGTCTCCGACGACATCATGGCGGAAGTCGATGCGTAGGGAAGCGGGCTCGGGCGGCGGCGTCATGGCCGAGGTGGATGCGTAGCGACCTCGGGCTCGGCGCGTGGCGGCTGTTGATCGCCACGTGCGGGCTCGTCGGTTTCGGGTTCGCCGTCGCCACCTTCCGCGACCCGTGGCCCGCGCTGAGCCAGCAGGCCAGCCTGCTCGCCGGCATCGGCTACCTGGCCGTGGCGGTCCTCGGCCGGCGGGCCGAGCCGGTCGTCACGTGGCTGCGGGGCGCCATGACCGTGCTGCTGCTGCTGGTCTGCGTCACCTACCTCACGGTCATCGAGGGCGACCTCGACACCGTGGGGTCGCTGTTCGAGCACCTGGTCACGCCGCTGCTCGCGCTCGCGGACTGGGTGCTGGCCGGCCGCACCCGGGCGGTGCGCTGGTGGTACCCGGTGAGCTGGGTGGTGTTCCCGCTCGCGTACCTCATCTACTTCGTGCTCGCGGACGTCCAGCTGTACCGCAGCTTCCTCGACCCGGCCACCACCGGCTTCGGCCTCACCGTGGGCACGTTCCTGCTGGCCCTGGTGGCGGTCGGCTACCTGCTGTACGGCATCGCGAAGGCCCGCCCGGTGCCGGTCGCCGAGACCGCCGCCGAGACCGCCGCCGAGCCGGTGGAGGCGCGGTGAACCCCGAGGACCTCACCGACGAGCATCGCGAGCTGCGCGACCGGCTCATCACCGAGGCCGACGAGCGCGGCAACGCCATCGTCGAGGTGGCCGGGGACGAGTACAGCGGGCCCTACACGTTCTCCGTCGGCGCGTGGCGGCGGTTCGGCGTGCCCGAGGCCGTCGTCATCGGGCTCCCCGAGGGCATGGGCGCCGTGCTGGTCAACGCCTACGTGCGGCGGGCGGCCGCGGGGGAGCGGTTCCTCACCGGCGTGCGGTACAAGGACTTCTTCGACGGCGTGCCGGTCGTGCTCGAGCGGGTCTACAAGGGGTGGTACCTCGAGTTCTTCGGCAGCGCCTTCCTCGTCCACCCCAAGGGCGACTTCCCGGCGGTGCAGCTGATCGTGCCCACGCCGGAGGTCATCTGGCCGTGGCACCCGCACGCTCCCGACGGCTTCGCCCAGTGGCAGCCGATCCTCACCGAGAGCGGCAAGCCGGAGAGCTGGACCCCCGGCGTCAACGGTCCGTGACCGTGCACATCGGACCGTAGGGCGCGAGGTGCGGCGGCGGCGGTGACCCGCGTATCCCACGATGTGGTGGGGCGTACCCTCATCGCGTCGCGGGTTGACGACTAAGGGGGCTCGACGGTTGATCATTTACGGATGGAAGCAGTATCTGCAGGTCCTCGCGGTGCTGCAGCTGGTCTGCAGCCAGTGCGGCAACTCCGCCGAGCACGTGCTGCGCAAGATCACCACCAAGTTCACGCTGTTCTGGATCCCGCTGTTCCCCATCGGCCGCAAGCACACGCTCGTGTGCGCGGCGTGTGAGTGCGAGCAGAAGGTGTCGAAGGAGCAGGCGATGCAGCTGGCCGCGAGCGGCGGCGGCATGCCAGGGCCGGGGATGCCGGCACCCGGGATGCCCGCGCCCCAGCCGGCCACCGGCCCGCAGCCGTCCTTCGGCCCGCCGTCGGGTCCGCAGCCGGCGTACGGCCCGCCCGCCGGCGCGGCCGCGTTCGGTCCCGGCCCGCAGCCCGGTTACGGTCCGCCGAACACCGGCCCGCAGCCGTCCTACGGTCCGCCGTC
>NZ_DASWSJ010000082.1:0-8205 GCF_036402745.1 Actinophytocola sp.
TCCGTCCCGGTCCGGTGTGTCGAACATGGACATGGCATCCCCGTCCTGCCGATTTGGTTGGTTCACCGCATTGACGCGGTTCGCCACGCGCAGGTTCTTAACCAGGGATTACGGCCGGACTAGGTGTCTCGTAGATCATCGGGTGAAGTCCCGCGCCGACCACCGGAACCTCAGGGAACCGTGACGGCACCCAGCCACCACCCACCCCGATACCCGCACCATTCGCCGGGACGCAACGGACACTTTCAATCCCGGGGAGGCGGACTAGAACCTCAGGGGACCGTGACGGCACCCAGCCACCACCCACCCCGATACCCGCACTATTCGCCGGGACGCAATGCACACTTTAAATCCCGGGGAGGCGGACTAGTCCTGCGCCGACTGCCGGAACCTCAGGGGACCGTGACGGCACCCAGCCACCATCCACCTCGATACCCGCACTATTCGCTGGAACGCAACGCACACTTGTAATCCCGGGGAGGCGGACTAGTGACGGCACCCAGCCACCATCCACCCCGACACCCACACCATTCGCCGGGACGCAACGCACACTTTCAATCCCGGGGAGGCGGACCAGCCGGGACGCTAGCTCGCGGTGCGGCGGATGCGGCCCGCGTAGTGGGCTTCCAGCGCCAGGTTGCGTTCGAGGCCGCCCGGGACGTTGTTGGAGACGTAGACCGGGGGGATCGTTCCGCTGTCCAGCAGGAGGCGGACCGTCTCGGCCACCACCATCTGGACGAGCAGGGCCGCGGACAGGGACGACACCGCGCCGGCGGACGTGCCGTCCGGTAGCGCGAGCAGCGTGTCGCCGAAGGGGGCGCCGTTGTCCAGGGTCACGTCGGCGAAGTCGGCCAGGCGCTTGCCGGACTCGTGGCGCGCCGGGACGGACGTGGAGTGCTCGACCGACGTGATGGCGATCAGCTTGTGGCCGTTGGACGTGACCACGTGCGCCATCTCGACCACCGCCGAGTTGACCCCGGAGCTCGACGCGATCACGAACAGGTCCCGCGGCCGGGGCGCGGCCAGCTCGTAGAGCCGCCCGGCGACATCACCACGGCGCTCCAGCATGGGATCGGCCAGCACCGACGGGTCCTCGCCGCCGAACTGGACCAGGTCCGACAGCGCGATCCGGTTCGTCGGGATGAGCCCACCGGCCCGGCCGGCCACCTCGAGGGCCGTGCCCTGCGAGTGGCCCGTGCCGAAGGCCTGGATCACCCCGTCCGCCCGCACGCAGTCCGCGAACAGCGACGCCGCCGCGGCGACCTGGGCGGACGACGAGGACGCCACCTCCGAGAGCCGGCGCAGCAGCTCCGCCGCGCTCGACTCGGCACCGATGGACAGCGTCACGGGGCCGTCACCGCCGCCGTCGCGACCCGGACGATCTCCGCGATCACGTCGTCCAGCGAGCGCTTGCCGCCGCTCATCGACCAGTGGTGCACCAGCTCGTTCACCGCCCCGATCAACGCCACCGCGCCGAGGTGGAAGTCCCGCGACTCGGCCTCACCCCGGTCGACGGCCCGCTCGGCCTCCGCCACGAGGAACCGCGCCCACTTCTCCCGCCACGCGATCCGGTGCTGCTCGACCGCGTTGGAGACCCCGATGACCTCCACGTAGGACACCCGGGCCCAGCGCGGGTCGCTCGCCGTGGTGGTGACGAACGCCCGCACCGCGCGGGTGAAACGCTCGCGGATGGGTGCCTCGGCGACGTCCTCGAACGCCCCGAACACCGCCTGGAACGCCTGCTCGATGATCCGGTCGTGCAGGGCCATCAGCAGGTCCTCGCGGCTCGCGAACTCCTCGTAGAAGTTGCGCGTGGACACCCCGGCGTGCGTGCACAGCTTCTCGATCGACGACGCCGCGTAGCCCTCGGTGCCGAACAGCTCCAGACCCGCCATGAGCAGTCGTTCCCTGCGCTCCGCACGCCGCTCGCCGGCCGAGCGTCCGCCGTACGTGCGGCGCGCCACGGCGCCGGTTCCCGCCATCCGCAAACCCCCAATCGGTACCGATCCAGGCTACTGGGGACACCGCGGAGACGTGAAGACCCCTCAGCCCTCGGTCAGCCGGGCGACGAGCGAGGTGTCGTGCTTGCCCTCGGCGAACTCGGGGTCGGCCAGCACCTCGTCGAGGAACTCGCGGGTGGTGTGCACACCCGGCCCCTCGACCCGGAACTCGGCCAGCGCGCGGCGCATCCGCGCGATCGCCTGCTCCCGGTTCGGCGCCCACGCGATCACCTTGGCCAGCAGCGAGTCGTAGGACGCGGGCACCTTGTAGCCGGTGAAGCCGTGCGTGTCCACCCGGACGAACGGGCCGCCCGGCGGGGTGAACTCGGTCAGCGTCCCGGGCGCCGGCGCGAAGTTCCGCTTCGGATCCTCCACGTTGACCCGGCACTCGATCGCCGCACCGCGCAGCACGACGTCCTCCTGGCGCAGCCGCAGCGGCTCACCGGAGGCGACCCGCAGCTGCTCGGCGATCAGGTCCACGCCGGTCACCATCTCGGTCACCGGGTGCTCGACCTGGATGCGGCAGTTGACCTCCATGAAGTAGAAGTCGTTCTCGGTGTCCACGAGGAACTCGAACGTGCCCGCGCCGACGTAGCCGGTGGCGAGCGCGCCGCGCACCGCGGCCGCGCCCATCCGCTCGGTCAGCTCGGCCGGCAGGCCGGGCGCCGGCGTCTCCTCGACCAGCTTCTGGTGCCGCCGCTGCACCGAGCAGTCCCGCTCGCCCAGGTGGATCGCGTTGCCGTGGGTGTCGCACAGCACCTGGATCTCCACGTGCCGCGCGGACGGGAGGTAGCGCTCGACGTAGACCCGGCCGTCGCCGAACAGCTGCAGCGCGACGGCCTTGGTCTGCTGGTAGGTCCGCGCGAAGTCGGCCGCTATGTCCACAATGGACATACCGCGCCCGCCGCCGCCCGCGGCCGCCTTGATGATCACCGGGTAGCCGATCTCGTCGGCCAGCCGCTTCGCGGACTCGGCGTCGGCCAGCGGCTCGACGCTGCCCGGCAGCAGCGGCAGCCCGGCCTCGGTCATCGCCGCCCGCGCGGAGGTCTTGTCCCCGAGCCGGGCCATCACCTCCGGCGGCGGGCCGATGAACGTGATGCCCTCGGCCTCGCACACCTCGGCGAAGTCGGAGTCCTCGGACAGGAACCCGTAGCCGGGGTGGATCGCGTCCGCGCCGGTGATCCGGGCCGCCTCGATGACGGCCGCGGCGTTGAGGTAGCTCTGCCGGGACGGCGCGGGCCCGATCCGCACGGCCTGGTCGGCCATCCGCACCACCGCCGAGTCGGCGTCCTCGGTGGAGTAGACGGCGACCGTGCGGACGCCGAGCTCACGGCAGGCGCGTAACACGCGCACCGCGATCTCGCCCCGGTTGGCGATCAGAATCGTGTCGAACATCGTGCACCTTTCCGGGCTGGGTCAGGCTGCGAGGTCGGAGTCGGCGGCGAGGCGGAACAGCGGCTGGCCGTACTCGACGCCCTCGCCGTCACCCACCAGCACCTCCTCGATGCGCCCGCCGCACTCGGCCTCCACGGGCAGCATCAGCTTCATCGCCTCGATGATCGCGATCTGCTGGCCGGGCGCGATCTCGTCGCCCTCGGCCACGAACGGCGGCGCGCCCGGTGAGGGCGAGCGGTAGAACGTGCCGACGGTGGCCGCGTTCAGCGTCGGGCCGGCCGGCTCGGCCGGGGCCGCGGGCACGGGGAGGGCGGTGACCGGCGCGACGGCGCCGTCGGCGGCCGTTGCCGCGGCGGCCGGGGTCCAGCCCATCTCCACGGACACGTCGCCCACCCGCACGTTGAGCGTGCTCGGCGGCCGCGGCGAGGTCCTGAGCAGGTCGGCCGCGGTCTGCAGCACGGCGTTGAGCACGCCCTCGATCTCCTGGCGCTCGTCTCCTGGCTCGCGACCGTGCTCGTCGAACGCGGTGTGCCCGTTGGTGTTGTGCACGGCACGGGGGAGTCGCTGAGTCATGTCCTGCCTTCCCGGGTCGGTCATCAGCTGCCGGCTCCGAACGCGCGGAACCTGGCCCGGCGGTCGGCGATGAGTTGGGTATCGTCGAGCGGAAGCAGCTCCCGCAGGCTGGCCAGCAGCGCGGCCCGCAGGTGCTGCCCGGCGGCGACGTTGTCCGCCTGGGTGCCGCCGGCCGGCTCGGGCACGATCCGGTCGACGACGCCGAGCGGGAGGAGCTCGGCGGAGGTCATGCGCAGGGCCTCGGCGGCGCGCGGTGCGGCGGTCGGGTCGTTCCACAGGATCGCGGCGCACCCCTCCGGGCTGATCACCGAGTACACCGCGTTGGCGCAGATCAGCACGTGGTTGGCGACGCCGAGGGCGAGTGCGCCGCCGCTGCCGCCCTCGCCGGTGACGACGCTGACCACCGGCACCGGCAGCGCGGCCATCAGCCGGATGTTCTCCGCGATCGCGATGGCCTGGCCGTGCTGCTCGGCCTCCTTGCCCGGGTAGGCGCCGGGGGTGTCGATCAGCGAGATGACCGGGATGCCGAGCTTGGCGGCCAGCCGCATCAGCCGGGCGGACTTGCGGTAGCCGGCCGGGGTCGGCATGCCGAAGTTGCGGGCCGCGAGCTCGGCCGCGGTGTGGCCCTTCTGGTGGCCCATGACCATCACCGGGATGCCGGCGAGGCGGCCCAGGCCGGCGACGATCGCCGGGCAGTCCGCGCCGAGCCGGTCGCCGCGCAGCTCCTCGAAGTCGTCGAGCAGCAGGCCGAAGTAGTCGGCCGTGGTGGGCCGGTTGAGGTCGCGGGCCCGCTGGACGACGTGCCACGGCTCGCCGCCGGTGGCCTCCGCCGCGTCCTCGGCCGGCGCCTCCGCCGCGATCACGTGGTCGCGCGGCACCGGCGTGCCCATCGACAGCAGCCGGGCCAGCGTGGGGCGCAGCTCCTGGCGCGGCCGGATCATGTCGATCAAGCCGTTGGCCAGCAGGAACTCGGCGGTCTGGAAGTCCGGCGGCAGCGTCTGCTTGATCGTCTGCTCGATCACCCGCCGGCCGGCGAACCCCAGCCGGGCACCGGGCTCGGCGATGATCACGTCGGAGAGCGTCGCGAACGAGGCCGCGACACCGCCGAAGGTCGGGTCGGTCACCAGCGTGATCGTCAGCAGGCCGGCCTCGTCGAGGCGGCCGAGCATCGCGCTGGTCTTGGCCATCTGCATGAGCGCGACGGCGCCCTCCTGCATCCGGGCGCCGCCGGACGCGGTGGCGATCAGCAGCGGCACCCCCCGCTCCATGGCGGTCTCGCCGGCCAGCGTGATCAGCTCGCCGACCGAGCCGCCGAGGCTGCCGCCCATGAACTCGAAGTCCATGACCGCGATGACCAGCGGGTTCCCCTCGATGCTGCCGCTCGCGCACAGCACCGCCTCGTCCAGGCCGGTCTTGCGCCGGGCGTCGGCCAGGCGTGCCGGGTAGGGCTTCGAGTCGGTGAACTCGAGCGGGTCCGCGGAGTGCACCGGCAGGTCGAGCAGCGTCACGGTGCCCGGGTCGAGCAGTTGGTCGATGCGCTGGCGGGCGTTCACCCTGCCGTGGTATCCACAGTCGGGACAGACTCGGAGACTCCGGCTCAACCGCTTGTCATAGACCAGGGAGCGGCACTGGCGGCAGCTCACCCATTCGACCGGCTCGGCTGAGGTTGCGGTCCCGGCTGCGTCAGCGGCAGCGGTCACGGCGGCCCTCCTTGGTTCATTAGGCGTCGAAGCGAGATTCGCCCTGCTGACTCCAAGTCGGCTCAAGGATCGGTTGAGTCGGTGGTGACGACCGCTGGAGATCGCCGGTGAGCCTGGTCACCGGCGGTTGGTGCGCAGTCCTTCCGCGAGGGCCTCGAGCGCGGGGAGCGCCTCGGTGAGCGCGTCGCCGACGTCCGGGGACAGCCCGTCGAGGATCTTGGCGACGGTCTCCGTGCGGGCCTCGAGAATCCGCTGGTGGGTCTGCCGGCCGGCGTCGGTGGCCTCCAGCAGCACCACGCGCTGGTCGGCCGGGTCGGGCCGGCGGCGCACCAGGCCGTCGGCGTCGAGCTTGGAGACGAGCCGGGACACCATGGTCGGGTTGAGCCCCTCCAGCTCGGTCAGCTCGGCCAGGCCGAGCGGGCCGCGGTAGGCGACGAGGCCCAGCACGGACGCTTGGGTGGGAGTCAGGCCCTCGCCCGAGGACGACGCGTTGAGCAGGCGGGCCAGCCTCCCGATGACCCGGCGCAACCTCGTCACTGCTTCGGCGTCCACCTCTGCCTCCAGTTGGGGGTGGTCAGTCGGGATGGTCAGTTGGGATAGTCACAGTTCGATTGATTGCTTGTCGGCAAGCAAATAGTATCGGCTACATGGGGACAGGAAGCGTACGAGGAGATGTCCCCGCCGCCGTCCCTGCCGTCACCGTCCCTTCGGAGCTGGCCGGCGCGGACCCGCTGCCTCGCCGCCACGTGGTCTTCGCGGTCGTGGCGATCGCGCTGTTCATGGCGTCGGTCGACCAGACCATTGTCGCCACCGCGCTGAACGCGATCCAGACCGATCTCGGCGCCGAGCTGACCTGGAGCGGCTGGACGATCACCGTCTACTCGCTGGGCCAGATCATCGCGATGCCGATGGCGGGCAAGCTCGGCGACCACTTCGGCCGCAAGCGGGTGTTCCTGGTGGGCATCTGCGTGTTCACCACGGCCTCGCTGGCCTGCGGGTTCGCGTCCAACATCTACCTGCTGGTGGCGCTGCGCGCGGTCCAGGCCATCGGCGGCGGCGCGTTCATCCCGTCCGCGACGGGCATCGTGGCCGACCACTTCGGCCGGCACCGGGACCGCGCGGTCGGGATGTTCACCAGTATCTTCCCGATCGGCGGCATCATCGGCCCGATCCTCGGCGGGATCATCGTCACCTACGCCGGCTGGCGGACGATCTTCCTGGTCAACGTGCCGATCGGGATCCTGCTGCTCGTGCTGTCGGCAAAGCTCATCGCGGAGTCGCCCCGCAAGCCGGCCGCGCGGATCGACTTCGGCGGCCTGGCCCTGCTGGCGACGCTGATGCTGTCGACGATGTACGGGCTGACCAACCTCGACCTCGGGTTCACGAGCCCGTGGTTCCTGGTGCCGGAGCTGGCCGCGGTCGGGACGGCTGTTCTCTTCGTCCGGCACACGATGCGCCACCGGGCGCCGTTCATCCCGATGGCGTTCATCGCGGGCCGGGGCTTCGGCACGATGAACGTGCTGAACCTGCTGTTCGGCGGGGCGGCCATCGGGTTCGCCGCGCTGGTGCCGCTGTATGCCGAGGACCGCTACGACCTCGACCCGCTGGCGGCCGGCACGCTGCTCACCGCGCGCGGGGTCGGGATGATCTGCATCGCGGCGCTGGCCGTGCTGGCCCTGCGCCGGCTGGGCCACCGGCTGCCGATGCTGTTCGGCTTCAGCATCCTCATCCTGGGCCTGTTCCTGATGGCCCTGCCGCCGCCGGGGATCTCGGGCTACCTCTGGTTGTCGATCTCGTCGGGGATCACGGGGATCGGCATGGGGATGTCGGTGCCGGCGTCGAACAACGCGGGGCTGCAGCTGGCGCCGGACCAGATCGCCTCGATCGCCGGCCTGCGCGGGATGTTCCGGCAGAGCGGCGCGATCATCGCGGTCTCGGTGACGACGGCGGTGCTGGCGAACAGCAGCAACCCGGCGATGGCGCAGGCGCACGCGTTCGTCGTGCTGGCCATCCTGCTGATCGCGGCGGTCCCACTGATCTGGACGATCCCCGACCACCGCGGCAGCTGGTAGGGCACGGTCAGCCACAGGCGAGACCGCTCTCCGCGGCGGCCAGCTATGGCAGGGCGGCCCGCGCTAGCAATAATGAGCAACTTTGCTGTCCCACCCGACGAACAACCCCCTGTGCCCGCTGGCGGTGAGCGGGGGCCGCTTTGTCTAGTAGCCCGCGCCAACGGGCCATCCCACCTCATCCTCAGTAGCTGGCCTCCAGCTCGAGGCGGCGGGCGGCAGCTCGTCGCCGAAAGCCCATTGGGCTGCGGCATCGTGGAGGAGGGCGACGGAGATGGCGGACTCCTTCGGAAACCTGGCGTACTCGGGGTTGTACGGGTCCATGATCAGCACGACGTCATCGCGACCGAGATCGCCCTGGGTCAACCACTGGTAGCTGTCCCCGTTGGCGTCGACGACCAGCAAGGCCGCTGCGGCGACCTCGTGAGCTTGATCGATGTCGAAGTACAGGCTGGACGGAAGGAACTC
>NZ_DASWSJ010000083.1:0-5459 GCF_036402745.1 Actinophytocola sp.
GCCTGCTCCAGCACCAGGTGTGCGTTCGTCCCGCTCACCCCGAACGACGACACGCCCGCGCGGCGCGGACGATCCACCTCCGGCCACGGGACCGCGTCGGTGGCCAGCTCGATCGCACCGGCCGACCAGTCCACCCGCGACGACGGAGCGTCCACGTGCAAGGTGGGCGGCACCACCCCATGCCGCATGGCCAACACCATCTTGATCACCCCGGCCACCCCGGCGGCCGCCTGCGGATGACCGATGTTCGACTTCACCGACCCCAGCAGCAGCGGCCGGTCCCGCCCCTGCCCGTAGGTGGCCAGCAACGCCTGGGCCTCGATCGGATCGCCGAGCCGGGTGCCCGTCCCGTGGCCTTCGACCACGTCCACGTCCGCCGGGCGCAACCCCGCGCTGGCGAGTGCCCGCCGGATCACCCGCTGCTGCGCGGGACCGTTCGGCGCCGACAGGCCGTTCGACGCCCCGTCCTGGTTGACCGCCGAACCACGCACCACGGCCAGCACCCGGTGCCCGAGCCGCCGCGCGTCCGACAGCCGCTCCAGCACGACGACACCGACGCCCTCGCCGAACCCCATGCCGTCCGCGGCCTCCGAGTAGGCCTTGCACCGCCCGTCCGGAGCGAGCCCCCGCAGCCGCGAGAACTCCCGGAACGGCTCCTCGGTCGCCATCACCGTGACCCCGCCGGCCACCGCCAGCGAGCACTCGCCACCACGCAACGCCTGTGCCGCGAGGTGGAGCGCCACCAGCGACGACGAACACGCCGTGTCCACCGACACCGCCGGACCCTCGAACCCGAACGTGTAGGAGATGCGACCGGTGACCACACTGGACGCGTTGCCCGTGAGCATGTGTCCCGTGTAGTCCTCCGGCGACGCCTTCAGGAGTTCCTGGTAGTCCTCGGAGAAGACACCCATGTACACCCCGGTCGCGCTGCCGCGCAACGACTCCGGGTCGACACCGGCCCGCTCCAACGCCTCCCACGTGGTCTCCAGCAGCAGCCGCTGATGCGGATCCATGGCCAGCGCCTCACGGCGGGAGATGCCGAAGAACCCGGCATCGAACTCCGCTGCCTCGGCGAGGAACCCCGCCTCGCGGGCGTGGATGGTGCCAGCGCGCTCGGGGTCGGGGTCGAACAGGGCGTCCAGGTCCCAGCCGCGTTCCGGGGGCGGGGAACCCACGGCGTCGCCGCGGCGCTCCAGGAGGTCCCAGAGATCCTCGGGCGTGCGCACGCCGCCCGGGAACCGGCAGGCCATGGACACGATGGCGACCGGTTCGTCGGCGGGCCCCGGCAGGAACACGGCGGGGGCCTCGGATCCGGTGTCCTCGCCGAGCAGTCGCGAGCGCAGGTACCGGACCACCTCGGTGGTGGTCGGGTGGTCGAACAGCAGCGTGGTCGGCAGCCGTACTCCGGTCGCGGCCATCAGCCTGGTGCGTGCCTCCACGGCGGTCAGGGAGTCGATCCCCATGTCCTTGAACGCGCGGTTGACCTCCACCGCCTCCGGCGAGGTGAGCCCGAGGACGCGGGCGACGTGGGTGCGGACCACCTCGAGCAGGACGCGATCCCGCTCGGCCGGGGGAAGGCCGCGCAGCCGGTCGGGCAGCGTGGCGCTGACTTCCGAGGATTCCGGTGCCACCGCGGCCGCGGCACGGCGGACCTCGGGGAGATCGCCGAGCTGCGGGCTGGGCGCGGTCAGCGCGGAGACGTAGGTTTCCCAGTCGACGTCGACCACCGTCAGGTTGGCCATCCCGGTGGTGAGCGCACGCCGCAGCGCGGCGATGGCGTCGTCCGGTGCCATCGGCGTGAGCCCGTTGCGGCTCATCCGGTTGTCGAGGATCGCGTTGCCCGCCGCCAGTCCGGCCTCCGCCCACGGACCCCACGCGATCGACGTCGCCGCCAGTCCCTCGGCGCGCCGCCGCTCGGCCAGCGCGTCGAGGAAGGCGTTCGCCGCGGCGTAGTTGCCCTGTCCGGCGCTGCCCAGTGCGCCCGCGACCGAGGAGAACAGCACGAACATCGACGGCGCGTGCGCACGGGTGAGCTCGTCCAGGTTCACCGCGGCCGACACCTTCGGGCGCAGGACGGTCTCGAACCGGTCGAGGGTCAGTGACCGCACGACGCCGTCGTCGATGACACCCGCGGCGTGTACGACCCCGGTGAGCGGCAGGTCGTCCGGGAGGTCGGCCAGCACTCGCGCCAGTGCCGCCCGGTCGGCCACGTCGCACGCGGCCAGCGTGACCCGAGCCCCCAGTCCTTCGAGTTCGGCCCGCAGCTCCGCCGCTCCGGGCGCGTCGGCGCCACGACGGCTGGTGAGCACGAGGTGCTCGGTACCGGCGCCGGCCAGCCACCGGGCGACGTGCCCGCCGAGCGCGCCGGTGCCACCGGTGACCAGGACCGTGCCGCGCAGCGGCGGTTCCTCGGCGTTCGTCCCCGTGTCCGTCCCCGCCGGGATTCGCACAAGTCTCCTGGCGAACACCCCCGCCGCGCGAACGGCGGTCTGGTCCTCGCGACCGTCGGCCAGCACGCCGGCGAGGTGGGCGGCCGTCTGCCGGTCCACCTCGGCGGGAAGGTCGATCAGGCCGCCCCAGAGCTGTGGGGACTCCATGGCGACGACCCGGCCGAGGCCCCAGACCTGCGCCTGCACCGGGCTGGTCAGGGGCTCGAGCGCGTCGGTCGACACGGCACCGCGGGTCAGGCACCAGAGCGGCACGTCGGCGTCGGCCATGGCTCGCACGAGCCCACTGGTCGCGGCCAGGCCGCGCGGGAGCGCCGGATACTCCGGATGCGGCGACTCGTCCACGGCCAGGAGCGACAGCACGCCGCCGGCGGGCTCGGCCAGCCGGTCAGCGATCACGGCCGGGTCGTCGGTGCCGGACAGGACCAGCCGCTCGATCCGCATGCCCAGGCTCTCGAGGCCGTCGCAGATCCCCGTGGCCCATGCCTCGTCAGCGGCGTCGGCGGGCACGACGACGATCCAGCGCCCGGTCGGCACCCGCTTCGAGCCACTGACCGGGATCCAGGACGGGCGGTGGAACCAGCCGTCCACAGTGGACTGCGCCCGGCGCCGCCAGGACGCGAGGCAGGCCAGGAGGTCGCCCGCCGACGCCGGCGGGTCGCCGTCGACCGCCAGCGTGGCGGTCAGTTCGTCGAGGTCCCCTCGTTCCACGGCCGCCCAGAACCCGGCCTCCGCCGGGTCGGCGGCGGCGCCTTCGTCCGTGGTGGCCGGGGTGTCGGGCCAGAGGCGTTCGTGTTGGAAGGCGTAGGTGGGCAGGTCGACCGGGCTACCGGTGGCGTAGCTGGTCCAGTCGACCGGAACGCCGTGCACCCAGGCGTGCGCGAGGGAAGCCAGGAACCGGTCCTGGCCACCGTCGTCGCGGCGGAGGGTGGCGGTGACCGCGGCCGTGACCCCGGCCTCGTCGATGGTCTCCTGCAGCCCGGTGGTGAGGACCGGGTGCGGGCTGATCTCGATGAACGACCGGTGATCCGACCGGAGCAGCGCGCGGGTGGCCTGTTCGAAGTGGACGGTGCGCCGCAGGTTGTCGCTCCAGTACCCGGCAGCCAGCCGCGTGGTGTCGAGCTGGCCGCCGGTGACCGTGGAGTAGAACGGGATGCCGGCCCGGTGTGGCGTGATCGGCGCGAGCACGGTGAGCAGTTCTGCACGGAGCCGATCGACCTGGGCGGAGTGGGAGGCATAGTCCACGGGGATCTTCTTCGCCCAGACCCCCTCCTGTTCGCACTGCGCGAGCAGTTCGTCGAGCGCCTCGACCTCGCCGGACACCACCACCGAGGAGGGGCCGTTCACCGCGGCCAGCGAGATCCGCTCACCGAAGACAGCCAGCCGCTCCGCCGCGGCCTCCGCCGTCAGCGCGACCGACACCATCCCACCCGAGCCGGCCAACCCGGCGGCGATCGCCCGCGACCGCAGCGCCACCACCCGGGCAGCGTCGTCCACCGACAGCGCACCCGCCACACATGCGGCCGCGATCTCACCCTGCGAATGCCCCACCACCGCGGCCGGTTCGACTCCGGCGGACCGCCACAGTGCCGCCAGCGACACCATCACGGCCCACGACACCGGCTGAACCACGTCCACCCGGTCCAACGACGGCGCACCCGGAACCTGACGCAGGACCTCGACTACCGAGAAGTCCACATAGGATTCCAACGCCGCCGCGCACTCGGCCAGCCGAGCCGCGAACGCCGGCGACTCGTCCAGCAGACGCACACCCATGCCGGCCCACTGCGCTCCCTGACCGGGAAACACGAACACCGGCCCGCTGCCTCCCACGCAGCGACCCCGCACCACCCCGGACCCCAGCTCCTCATCGGGAGAACCGGCGGCCAGCGCGTCCACACCGGACAGCAGCCCGGCCAGCTCCCCCGCCACCACCACCGCGCGATGCTCGAGGGCCGACCGCGTCGCCGCCAGCGAGTACGCGACATCGGCCACTGCCACGTCCGCGGCCACCGGCGCGGTCGCCGTCAGCCCGCGCACGTGCGCCGCCAGCCGCCCGGCCTGGTCCCGCACCGCGCCGGCGTCGCGGGCCGACACCACCCACGGCACCAGCCCGGCGACCCGTCCCGCCGGTTGCCCGGCGGGCTCGGTCGTGGGTGCCTGCTCCAGCACCACGTGCGCGTTCGTGCCGCTGATCCCGAACGAGGACACCCCGGCCCGACGCGGACGATCCACCTCCGGCCACGCCACCGGCCCGGTGGCCAGCTCGATCGCGCCGGCCGTCCAGTCCACCTGCGACGACGGCGCGTCCACGTGCAACGTGGGCGGCACCACCCCGTGCCGCAGGGCGAGCACCGTCTTGATCACTCCGGCGACCCCGGCGGCGGCCTGGGTGTGCCCGATGTTCGACTTGACGCTGCCGAGCAACAGCGGGTGAGCGCGGTCCTGCCCGTACGTGGCCAGCAACGCCTGGGCCTCGATCGGATCGCCCAGCCGGGTACCCGTCCCGTGGCCTTCGACCACATCCACCTCGGCGGGCGTCAACCCACCGCTCGCCAAGGCCTGCCGGATGACCCGCTGCTGCGCCGGACCGTTCGGCGCGGTCAACCCGTTGGACGCGCCGTCCTGGTTGATCGCCGACCCGCGCACCACGGCCAGCACCCGATGACCGAGCCGCCGCGCGTCCGACAGTCGCTCCAGCACGAGAATCCCGGCGCCCTCACCGAAAGCCATGCCGTTCGCGGCGTCCGCATAGGGCTTGCACCGACCATCCGCGGCCAATCCCCGCAACCGCGAGAACTCCAGGAACGGTGTCGTGGTGGCCAGCGCGGTCACGCCGCCGGCCAACGCCAGCGAGCACTCGCCCGCCCGCAGCGACTGGGCCGCCAGGTGCAGGGCCACCAGCGACGACGAACACGCCGTGTCCACCGTCACCGCCGGCCCCTCGAACCCGAACGTGTAGGCAACCCGGCCGGAGGCCACGCTCGGCGCGCTGCCGTTCTGCCGGTA
>NZ_DASWSJ010000084.1:0-3081 GCF_036402745.1 Actinophytocola sp.
CGTCCGGCCGGTTGGCGTTCGTGTTCTCGGGTCAGGGTTCGCAGCGACTGGGGATGGGGCGTGGCCTGTACGAGCGGTTCCCCGTCTTCGCGTCGGCACTGGACGACGTGCTGTCCCGGCTCGACCCGGGCCTGCTCGGGGTGATGTGGGGTCAGGACGCGGACGGGCTGGCGGACACCGGGTGGGCGCAGCCTGCGCTGTTCGCGGTCGAGGTGGCGTTGTTCCGTCTGGTGGAGTCGTTCGGCGTACGGCCGGACGTCGTCATCGGGCATTCGATCGGTGAGCTGGCGGCGGCTCAGGTCGCGGGGGTGCTGTCGCTGGACGACGCGTGTGCGGTGGTGTCGGCCCGGGCGCGGCTGATGGCGGCCTTGCCGCCCGGTGGGGCGATGGTCGCGGTGCGGGCCTCGGAGGCCGACGTCGCGCCGTTCCTCGGCCCGGACGTGTCGGTCGCGGCGGTCAACTCACCGGACGGTGTTGTGCTGTCCGGTAGGGAGGAGGCGGTGCTCGCGGTCGCCGACCTGTTCGGGAAGAAGACCCGGTTGCGGACCTCGCACGCGTTCCACTCGGCTCTGATGGAGCCGATGCTGGCCGAGTTCGCCGCCGCGATCGACGGTGTCGAGGCGGCCGACCCGACCATCCCGATAGTGTCCACTGTGGACGGCGGCGGTCGATTCGGAGATGCCGCGTACTGGGTTCGGCAGGTGCGCGAAGCCGTCCGCTTCGCCGACGCCGTCACCGCCGCGCAGCCGGACCGGGTGCTGGAGATCGGCCCCGACGGCGCCCTCTGCGCCGTCCTGCCCGACCTGTCCGCCGTCCCGGTCCTGCGCCGGGAGACCGATGAGGAGGAGTCCGCCCTGCGTGCCCTGGCGACGCTGCACGTCGCCGGGACAACCGTGGACTGGACGGCGTGCCTCTCCGGCGGCCGGCGGGTCGATCTGCCGACGTACCCGTTCCAGCGGGAGCGGTACTGGCCGGATGGTGGCGGCGCGTCCGGCGATCCGTCCGGGCTGGGCCTGACACCGGCGGCGCACCCGCTGCTTGGCGCGGCTGTCGCTCTCGCCGACGGGACCGGTGTGCTCCTTACCGGTCGGTTGTCGTTGGCGGCGCAGCCCTGGCTGGCCGACCACCGGGTCGGCGGGACTGTGCTGGTTCCCGCGACGGTGTTGCTGGAGCTGGCGGTGCGGGCTGGTGACGAGGTCGGCTGCGGGTCGGTCGGGGACCTGACCCTGGTGTCGCCGTTGGTGCTGCCGGACCGGGGCGGTGTCCAGGTCCAGGTGCGGACCGGGGAACCGGACGGGTCCGGCGCGCGCGGCGTGATCGTCCACTCCCGACCGGACAACGTGGCCGACGCGCCGTGGACCACTCATGCCACCGGGACGCTGATGCCCGACCCGGGAGCCGGGGACTCGGGGTTCGCCGCCGCCTGGCCCCCGCCGGGGGCGGAAGCGGTCGAGGTGGACGGCTGCTACGAGCGGTTCGCTGAGGTGGGCTTCGCCTGCGGTCCGGTGTTCCGGGGTCTGCGTGCGGTGTGGCGTCGCGGCAGTGGTGTCGACGCCGAGATTTTCGCGGAGGTGGCGCTGCCGGATCGGGTGACCGGTGCGGACGCGTTCGGGTTGCACCCGGCGCTGCTGGACTCGGCGCTGCACGCGCTTCTGCTGACCCGCCCGGCGGTGGACGGTCCACGGTCGCAGTTCGCGTGGGCGGGTGTGTCGCTGCACGCCGCCGGGGCCTCGGCCTTGCGGGTTCGCCTCGTCGACGACGGCGCCGACCGGGTCGCCATCGACGCGGCCGACCCCGCCGGGCGGCCCGTGATCTCAGTGGTGGCGATGCGAGACCGTGCGATGTCGGAGGTGGAGGTCCCGCGCGCGGCGGACACGGACTCGTTGCTGGTCCACCGATGGGCTCCGGCCGCGGGGGATGTCTCGCCGGCTGAGCGGACGATCGGTGTGCTTGGTGATGGGCTCGCCGGACTGTCCGCTGTTCCGGGTGATCTCGACGTTCTGGCGGATTCGGTGCCGGACTATGTGTTCGTGGCGCTGGGTGGCGAAGATGTCACGGGTCCGGCGGCGGTTCGTCTGGTGACCGGTCGGGCTTTGTCGTTGGTGCAGGTCTGGTTGGCTGATGAGCGTTTCGCTGCGTCCCGGTTGGTGGTGGTGACCAGGGGAGCGGTCGGTCCGGATCCGTCCGATCTGGCTGCTTCGGCGGTGTGGGGTTTGGTGCGGTCGGCGCAGTCGGAGCATCCCGGCCGGTTCGGCCTGCTCGACGTCGAGTCCGACGGTGATGTTTCGATCGCGCTTCCTGTGCTGGCCGATGAGCCGCAGGTGGTTGTGCGGGACGGGACTGCGCACGCGGCGCGGCTTGCCCGGTTCGCGTCGACCGGTGAACTGGTGCCGCCTGGCGGCGATTGGCGGCTCGTGTCTCGCGGTAGCTTGGACGCGCTGGCGTTGGTGCCGGACCCGGATGCCGGTGTCGCGTTGTCGGGTGCTCAGGTGCGGGTGCGGGTCACGGCGGCCGGTGTGAGCTTCCGCGATGTGCTGGACGCGGGTGACGTAAGTGCGTTCGATGCCGGGGTGGCCGGTGTGGTCGCCGAGGTGGGTCCGGACGTGTGTGGCCTGAGCCCGGGGGATCGGGTGATGGGACCTGTGTCCGGTGGGCTGGCGTCGGTGGTTGTGGCGCCGGATGAGCGGATGCTCGTCCGGGTTCCGGAGGGCTGGTCGGACGAGACCGCGGCTTCGGTGCCGGTGGGTTCCGCTTCGGAGGGGATCGAGCCGTTGCCGGTGCGGTCGTGGCCGGTGGTGAAGGCGGTCGAGGCGTTCCGGTTCATGAGCGAGGCTGAGGACGGCGGCGAGCTGGTGTTCACCATGCCGCCGGTGTGGGACCGGGACGGCACGGTGCTGATCACCGGTGGTACCGGCGGACTCGGCGCCATCCTCGCGCGGCATCTGGTCGTGGACCGCGGCCACCGTCGGCTCGTGCTGGTCAGCCGTGGCGGCACCGACCCGGGTGGTCTGTGTGACGAGTTGGCCGAGCACGATGCCACGGTCACGGTGGCCGCGTGTGACGTCTGCGACGCGGATGCTG
>NZ_DASWSJ010000085.1:0-45570 GCF_036402745.1 Actinophytocola sp.
TAGCTCCCCCGACGGTGAAGCACGGCGACCGCGCCGTGCCCTCGACGGCGCGTGGTTCAACCTCGCGGGGAGAACTTAATGCCCCAAAACACCTACTTACGTAGGCAAAGGACTCCGTTACGTGAATGTGATTGCGCGTAAAGGCCCCCTCACCGGGAACGGTGAGGGGGCCTTTACGGCGTTACGCGGTCAGCTGAAGTCGACGGCGCGGATCGTGTGCGCGCCCACCGAGGCGCCGATCGGGTTCAGGAGGTGCGCGTCGATGTGGCGGTCGACGCGCAGCAGCATCACGGCGTCGGATCCGTCGGTGGTCTGGCTGATCTGCGCGGCCTCGATGTTGATGCCGGCCTCGCCGAGCAGCGTCCCCACGCGGCCCATGACGCCCGGGCGGTCGGGGTACTCGACCAGCAGCACGGTGCCCTCGGCCCGCAGGTCGAAGCCGCGGCCGTTGACCTCGACCAGCTTCTCGGCCTCGTCCTTGCCGGTGACCGAACCGGACACGGTCAGCGCGGTGCCGTCGGCGTACGCCGCGCGGACGGTGACCAGGCTGCGGAACTTGGGGCTCTCCGGCTCGGTCGTCAGCTTCACCTGGACGCCGAGCTTCTCGGCGAGCTGCGGCGCGTTGACGAAGGTGACCTGGTCCTCGACCACGCCGGTGAACACGCCGCGCAGCGCGGCCAGCTGCAGCACAGCGGTGTCCTCGTTGGAGATCTCGCCCTTGACCACGACGTCCACCGTGCTCGGCGCCTTCGGGTTCAGCGCGGTGAGCAGCAGGCCGAGCTTCTGCACCAGCGACAGGTACGGGCGGACGTGCTCGCCGACCGTGCCGCCGCCGGAGACGTTCACCGCGTCCGGCACGAAGTCGCCGCGCAGGGCCAGCAGCGTCGACCTCGCGACGTCGGTGCCCGCGCGGTCCTGCGCTTCGGCGGTGGAGGCGCCCAGGTGCGGCGTCACGACGACGTTCTCCAGCTCGAACAGCGGGCTGGACGTGGTCGGCTCGGAGACGAAGACGTCGACGCCGGCGCCGCCGACGTGGCCCGAGCGCAGCGCGTCGGCCAGGTCCTGCTCGACGATCAGCCCGCCGCGGGCGGCGTTCACGATGATGACGCCCGGCTTGGTCTTCTTCAGCGCCGCGGCGTCGATGAGGCCCTTGGTCTCCGGGGTCTTCGGCAGGTGGATGGAGATCGCGTCGGCGCGGGTCAGCAGCTCGTCGAGGGTGACGAGCTCGATGCCCAGCTGCGCGGCGCGCGCGGCCGAGACGTAGGGGTCGTACGCGATGAGCTTCGTGTCGAACGCGGCGAGGCGCTGCGCGAACAGCTGGCCGATCTTGCCGAGGCCGACCACACCGACGATCTTGCCCTGCAGCTCCACACCGGAGAACGAGCTGCGCTTCCACTCGCCGCCGCGCAGGCTCTGGTCGGCGGCCGGGATGCGGCGCGCGACCGCCAGCAGCAGCGCCACGGCGTGCTCGGCGGCGGAGACGATGTTGGACGTCGGAGCGTTCACGACGAGGACACCGCGCTCGGTGGCGGCGGGCACCTCGACGTTGTCCAGGCCGACCCCGGCCCGGGCGACGACCTTGAGCTTGGTGGTGGCGGCGAACACCTCGGCGTCGACCTTGGTGGCCGAGCGGACCAGCAGCGCGTCCGCGTCCGCCACGGCGGACAGCAGCGCGGGACGGTCCGTGCCGTCGACATGGCGAACCTCGACCTCGTCGCCGAACACGTCAACGACCGAGGGGGCGAGCTTCTCGGCGATCAGGACAACGGGGCGGGCTGACTGGGTCACGGCCTGAGCTCCAGGATTGCTCGGTTGTGGGGGGCGCGGTTACAGCGGTGTAACCAACTTGTCGGCAGTCTAGGAGGTGAGCTGAACCGTTCCATCGCGTGGTGAGCCAACCGACAGCGGCAGCGCCCGGAGTTTGGGCAGTGCGTCCGGTTCGGTCTCGCACACCCACGTCACGAGGCGCTCGCGGACGAGACACCGCAGGTCCCACAGGGTCGGCGCGTCCGACGCGCTCACCAGCGCACGCACCCGGACGAGCGCGTTGACGGCGTCGGTGACCTGCAGCACGCAGACCCGGCGGTCCCACAGTTCGGAACCGTCGACGACGGCGCGAAGCTCGGCGCGCATGCGCTCGACCGGGATCGTCCAGTCGACGTCGAACTCCACCGTGCCGAGCAGCTGTGTCTCGCGGCGGGTCCAGTTCTGGAACGGCTGGGACATGAAGTAGGAGTTCGGCAGCACCAGCCGGCGGTCGTCCCAGGTGCGGACGACCAGGTAGGTGAGCGTGATGTCCTCGATGTGGCCCCACTCGTTCTCGGCGATCACGACGTCGTCGATCCGGATGGCGTCGCTGAACGCGATCTGCAGGCCGGCGATGACGTTGCCGAGCAGGGACTGCGCGGCGAGCGCGGCCACGGCGCCGATGACCCCGGCGGAGGCGAGCAGGCTCGTTCCCGCCGCTCGCGCGGCCGGGAAGGTCATCAGCATGGCGCCGAGCGCGACCACCGCGACGGCCACGACGGTGATCCGGCGGACGAGCGTGAGCTGGGTGTGGACGCGGCGGGCGTGCCGGTTGTCCCGCTCGCCGATGCGCAGCCTCGACAGGGCGGCCTGCTCGATGGAGATGAGGACGCCGGCGAACAGCCACGCGCCCGTGGCGATGAGCCCGAGTGTGACCGTGTGGGTGACGGGCTCGCGCCACGGACCGGTCAGCTCGGACCCGACGGTGACCTGCAGCACGAGGAGCGCGCCGAACCAGCGGAAGGGTCGTTGGACGTGGTCGACGAGGCCGGCCAGCAGGCGGTAGCGGCGGCCGAGCCTGCGTAAGGCCCGGCGCAGGAGGTACTCAACGGTGAGGAAGATCGCGAACGCCAGGACGGCGACGGCCGCGACCGTGAGGACTCGTAGCCACGTGCCGGACACGTGCTCAACCCCCTCATCGGACGAGGACAAGGTCCGGCGAGGCGTACCCAGGGCCGGGCCGCCCATGCGACCGAGCCGACCGTGGCGACCCTCACGGCCGCCGCGAGGTCACCAGGGCTCGTCGAACTCGCCGGCCTTCGCGCCCTCCACGAAGGCGTCCCACTCGGACTCGGTGAAGACGAGCACGGTGTCGTTGGGGCCGGTGAACTTGGAGTTGCGCATGGCGATGTAGGTCTTGCCGTCCGTGTGCGGGACGAACGCGATCTCCACGTACTCGCCGTCCGGTTCGGCGTCGGGGTCGGCCGCGCGCTGCCACTCGGCCTGGGTCAGGTCGAGCTTGCCGCGCACGTGTGCCTTGTCGTCGAAGATCGGGGCGTTCGCGCGGGTCTCGTCGCTCATGGCGACTAGATATACCGGGCGACGCCGTGCGGCACCAAGCCAGCACGGCGTCGCCCGGCGGACAACGAGCTACGCCGTCTCGGTGATCGGGCGGTCGACCCAGGACATCAGGCCGCGCAGCTTGCGCCCGACCTCCTCGATCGGGTGCTGCTCGCCGGCCTCCTGCAGCTTGGTGAAGTTCGGCCGGCCGGCGTCGTCCTCGGCGACCCACTCGTTGGCGAACGTGCCGTCCTGGATCTCGGCCAGGATCTTGCGCATCTCCCCGCGCACGGAGTCGGTGATGACCCGCGGGCCGCGGGTGAGGTCGCCGAACTCGGCGGTGTCGGAGATCGAGTACCGCATCCGCGCGATGCCGCCCTCGTACATGAGGTCGACGATGAGCTTGAGCTCGTGCAGGCACTCGAAGTACGCCACCTCCGGCGCGTAGCCGGCGTTGACGAGCGTCTCGAAGCCGGCCTGTACCAGCGCGGTCGTGCCGCCGCAGAGCACCACCTGCTCACCGAACAGGTCGGTCTCGGTCTCCTCGGTGAACGTCGTCTTGATGACGCCGGCCCGCGAGCCGCCGATGCCCTTGGCGTAGGACAGCGCGAGTGCCTGCGCGGCACCGGACGCGTCCTGCTCGACCGCGATCAGGCAGGGCACGCCCTTACCGTCGACGAACTGCCGGCGCACCAGGTGCCCCGGGCCCTTCGGTGCGACCATCGCGACGTCCACGTTGGACGGCGGGGTGATGAGGCCGTAGCGGATGTTGAAGCCGTGCCCGAAGAAGATCGCGTCACCGTCGTCGAGGTTGGGCGCGATGTCCTCGGCGTAGATCGACCGCTGCCTGGTGTCCGGCGCGAGGATCATGATCAGGTCGGCCCACGCCGAGACCTCGGCCGGGGTGCCGACGGTGAGGCCCTCCTCCTCGGCCTTGGCCCGGGACTTCGACGACTCGGGAAGCCCGATCCGAACGTCCACACCGGAGTCGCGCAGCGAGAGCGCGTGCGCGTGCCCCTGGCTGCCGTAGCCGATCACCGCGACGCGGCGGTCCTGGATGATCGAGAGGTCCGCATCGTCGTCATAGAAGATCTCGACTGCCATGCTGCTGTGTACTTCCTTCCTGAGGTTCCCTGAAAGTGCCCGTAGGACTAGCGAACGCCGGTCGCGGTGATCGAGCGTGGGCCGCGGCCGATGGCGACCATGCCCGACTGAACCATCTCGCGCACCCCGTAGGGCTCGAGCATGCGCAGCAACGCCTCCAGCTTGTCCGCGGTGCCGGTGGCCTCCACGGTCAGCGCCTCGGGCGACACGTCGACCACCTTGGCGCGGAACAGCTGCACGGTCTCGAGCACCTGGGTCCGCACGGTGGCGTCGGCCCGGACCTTGACCAGGAGCAGCTCGCGCTGGACCGAGACACCCGCGTCCAGCTCCACGATCTTGATGACGTTCACGAGCTTGTTGAGCTGCTTGGTCACCTGCTCGAGCGGTAGCTCGTCGACCGCGACCACGATCGTCATCCGGGACACGTCGACGTGCTCGGTCGGGCCGACCGCGAGCGACTCGATGTTGAAGCCCCGCCGGGAGAACAGGCCCGCCACCCGGGCGAGGACACCGGGCTTGTTCTCGACGAGAACCGACAGTGTGTGTGAGGTCATCGCGATCAGTCCTCGTCGAACAGCGGCCGGATGCCCCGCGCCGCCATGATCTCGTCGTTGCCGGTGCCCGCGGCGACCATCGGCCACACCTGGGCGTCCTTGCCGACCACGAAGTCGATGACCACCGGCCGGTCGTTGATCTCCATCGCCCGGTTGATCACCCGGTCGACGTCCTCTTTGGACTCACAGCGTAGCCCGGCGCAGCCGAGCGCCTCGGCGAGCAGGGTGAAGTCCGGGATGCGGTGCTTGTGCGTGCCGAGGTCGGTCTGCGAGTAGCGCTCCGAGTAGAAGAGGTTCTGCCACTGGCGGACCATGCCCAGGTTGCCGTTGTTGATGACCGCGACCTTGATCGGCGCACCCTCGATGGCGCAGGTGGCGAGCTCCTGGTTGGTCATCTGGAAGCAGCCGTCGCCGTCGATCGCCCACACGACCTTGTCCGGGTGCCCGAACTTGGCGCCCATCGCGGCCGGCACGGCGAAGCCCATCGTGCCGAGGCCGCCGGAGTTGATCCAGGTGGCGGGGTTCTCGTACTTGATGAACTGCGCCGCCCACATCTGGTGCTGGCCCACGCCCGCGGTGTAGATCGCCTCCGGGCCGGCGATCTGGCCGATCCGCTCGATCACGTACTGCGGGGACAACGCGCCGTCGCCCGGCCACTCGTAGCCCGCCGGGAACGTCTCGCGCAGCGAGTCCAGCTGCGACCACCACGGCGACAGGTCCGCCGGGCCGCCGCTCGGGCCGTACTCGGCCCGCACGGCCGCGGTGAGCTCGGTGATGATCTCCTTGCAGTCACCCACGATGGGCACGTCGGCGCGGCGGTTCTTGGAGATCTCCGCCGGGTCGATGTCGGCGTGCACGACCTGCGCGTTCGGCGCGAACGACGACAGCTGGCCGGTGACCCGGTCGTCGAACCGGGCACCGAGCGCGATCAGCAGGTCGGCCTTCTGCATGGCGGCGACCGCGGCCACCGTGCCGTGCATGCCGGGCATGCCCAGGTGCTGGCGGTGCGAGTCGGGGAAGGCGCCGCGGGCCATCAGCGTGGTGACCACGGGGATCCCGGTCAGCTCGACCAGCGTGGCGAGCTCGGCCGACGCCTCAGCCTTGATCACGCCGCCGCCGACGTAGAACACCGGGCGGCGGGCGGCGGTGACGAGCTTGGCGGCCTCGCGGACCTGCTTGCCGTGCGGCCGGGTGGTCGGCTTGTAGCCGGGCAGCCGCATCTCGGGCGGCCAGGAGAAGGAGGTGGTCTCCTGGAGCACGTCCTTGGGGATGTCGACCAGCACGGGACCGGGCCGGCCGGTGCTGGCCAGGTGGAACGCCTCGGCGATGGTCCGCGGGATGTCCACGGGGTCGGTGACGAGGAAGTTGTGCTTGGTGATCGGGAGCGTGATGCCGCAGATGTCGGCTTCCTGGAACGCGTCGGTGCCGATGAGCGCGCGGGACTGCTGCCCGGTGATCGCGACGACCGGCACGGAGTCCATGTTGGCGTCGGCGAGCGGGGTGACCAGGTTGGTCGCGCCGGGGCCGGAGGTGGCCATGCAGACGCCGACCTTGCCGGTGGCCTGCGCGTAGCCGGTGGCCGCGTGCCCCGCGCCCTGCTCGTGGCGGACCAGGACGTGCCGGACCTTGGTCGAGTCGAGCAGCGGGTCGTAGGCGGGCAGGATCGTGCCGCCGGGAATGCCGAACACCACCTCGACGCCTACCGCCTCGAGCGACCGGACGAGCGACTGGGCGCCGGTCACCCGGACGGGGGTACCGGTCGGCGGCGCTGGCTTTGGTCTGCCTCCATGGGACCGCACCGGCCCCGGAGTCGCGGCGACCGGGTTGGGCCGCTGTGTGGCACTGGTCATCGGCTTCAGCCTCTGGTGTGTGGTCGGTGTTGTCGCAGTGGCTCTGTTCAGGCTCTCACGCATGAAAAAACCCCCGCCGACCAATGGGCCGTACGAGGGTCGCGCGTTCGACGCAGCCTGGCTTCCTCAGCGTCGAACGCGCCTGGGAAGTACGAGACCGGTCTGCTTGGGCACGCTGAGGACGCTAGTGCTTTTGCAGTATTGACGTCAACTCTGCGGGATTGTGATCCCGGATCGTGGACGTGGCACCATTGGCCAGGTGACCACCACCCAGCAGCAGCTGCCCAGCCGCCTCGTGTTCCGCACACCGGCGACCGCGGTGCTCGGCGCGCTGCTGCTGATCGTGACCGCGACCCCGTTCGCGTTCGCGGCGCCCTGGCTGTTCCTGGTGTACCTGGTGCCCATCGGCGCCATCGTGACGGTGCTGCGGCTGCGCACCACCGCCGACGCCGACGGCCTGGTGGCGCGGACCGTGTTCGGCCACCACGAGCTGGCCTGGACCAGGATCCGGGCGCTGCGGGTGTCGGAGCGGTCCTGGGTGCGCGCGGTGCTCGACGACGGCAAGGAGCAGACCCTGCCGACCGTCCGCACGCGACACCTGCCCGCGCTCGCGCTGATCAGCGGCGGCCGGCTGGACGACCCCAGCGAGGCACCCGCGCCCGCGGCGCCCGTGGAGTCCGTGGAACCCGACGCCGAGGTCGAAGACACCGCAGGCCAAGACTGACTGGAGGAGCCGTGCCTGAGCTCCGTTCCCGCATCACCACCCACGGCCGCAACGCGGCGGGCGCCCGCTCGCTGTGGCGGGCCACCGGCATGACCGACGGCGACTTCGGCAAGCCGATCGTGGCCATCGCCAACTCCTACACGCAGTTCGTGCCGGGCCACGTCCACCTGCGCGACCTCGGCGACATCGTGGCCGAGGCCATCGGCGCGGCCGGCGGCATCGCGCGGGAGTTCCACACGATCGCCGTCGACGACGGCATCGCGATGGGCCACGGCGGCATGCTCTACTCGCTGCCCTCGCGCGAGCTCATCGCGGACGCCGTGGAGTACATGGTCAACGGGCACGCGGCCGACGCGCTCGTGTGCATCTCGAACTGCGACAAGATCACCCCGGGCATGCTCAACGCCGCGATGCGGCTCAACCTGCCCACGGTGTTCGTCTCGGGCGGCCCGATGGAGGCCGGCAAGGCGGTCGTGCTCGACGGCGTCGCGCACGCCTCGTCCGACCTCATCACCACGATCTCCGCGTCCGCCAACGACAACGTGGACGAGGCCGGGCTGACCGCGATCGAGCAGTCCGCCTGCCCGACGTGCGGCTCGTGCTCCGGGATGTTCACGGCGAACTCGATGAACTGCCTCACCGAGGCGCTGGGGCTGGCGCTGCCGGGCAACGGCTCCACGCTCGCCACCCACGCCGCGCGGCGGGACCTGTTCTCCCGCGCCGGCACCACGGTGATGGAGCTGTGCCGCCGCTGGTACGGCGCCGACGACGCCTCGGTCCTGCCCCGCTCGATCGCCACCCGCGACGCTTTCGTCAACGCGATGGCGCTGGACATGGCCATGGGCGGGTCCACCAACACCGTGCTGCACATCCTCGCCGCGGCCCGCGAGGGCGAGGTCGAGTTCACCCTCGCCGACATCGACGCGATCAGCCGGCGGGTGCCGTGCCTGTCAAAGGTGTCGCCGAACTCCATGTACCACATGGAGGACGTGCACCGGGCCGGCGGAATCCCCGCGATCCTCGGTGAGCTGTGGCGCGGCGGGCTGCTGCGGGAGGACGTGCACACGGTGCACAGCCCGTCGATCGAGCAGTGGCTCGGCGAGTGGGACATCCGCGCGGCGTCGCCCTCGGAGGCGGCGGTGGAGCTGTACCACGCGGCACCCGGCGGGGTGCGGACCACGCAGGCGTTCTCCACGGACAACCGGTGGTCCTCGCTGGACACGGACGCGGCCGGCGGCTGCATCCGCGACGTCGAGCACGCCTACACCGCCGAGGGCGGGCTGGCCGTGCTGCACGGCAACCTGGCCGAGGACGGCTCGGTCATCAAGGCCGCCGGGATCGACGAGGAGCTGTTCCGCTTCGAGGGCCCCGCGCGGGTGGTCGAGAGCCAGGAGCAGGCCGTCTCGGTGATCCTGTCCCGGGAGATCCAGCCCGGTGAGGTGCTGGTCGTGCGGTACGAGGGGCCCGCGGGCGGGCCGGGCATGCAGGAGATGCTGCACCCGACCGCGTTCCTCAAGGGCGCCGGCCTGGGCAAGAAGTGCGCGCTGATCACCGACGGCCGGTTCTCCGGCGGGTCGTCGGGCCTGTCGGTCGGCCACATCTCCCCGGAGGCGGCCGGCGGCGGCACGATCGGCCTGGTCGAGAACGGCGACCGCATCCTCATCGACGTGCACGAGCGGCGCCTCGAGCTGCTGGTCGACCCCGACGTCCTGGCCGACCGCCGGGCGAAGGTGGACTCGAGCGAGCGCCCGTGGCAGCCCAAGGACCGCCAGCGCCCGGTGACGGCGGCCCTGCGCGCCTACGCGCGGATGGCGACGGACGCCTCCTCGGGGGCGGTCCGCGACCCGTCCCGGTAGAGCGCCGCCGCGGCGGCGCTATGACCCCCGTCACCCCATCCCAGCATGCGGATGGCGGTGGACCATCAGGTGGACTCGTGGCACGCTGAATGACATGGCAGCAGCGACCGAAGTCCTCCTCGTGGCCCGACGCCACGTGGACTTCGTTCGTGTCTCCAGCGCCATGTGCCGGCACGTCGGGTAACCCGCCGCCGCGTGCATTGACGTATCAGCCGGCGCCGGGTGCGCCGGCCGACTCCCTCAGTTCCCAGGGACCGCCCCGGCGCGCGCCAACGCCTCGGACCCTCGGAGGACTGACGAGTGTCATCTCCCACCACCTCGCGCACTGCCCCAGCCGCGGCGGCCAAGCGGGCGCACGCACGGCGCGGTGAGGGGCAATGGGCGCTCGGCTACCGCGAGCCCCTGAACAAGAACGAGCAGAGCAAGAAGGACGACAACCCGCTCAACGTCCGCGACCGTATCGAGAACATCTACGCCCACGGCGGCTTCGACTCGATCGACCCGGCCGACCTGCGCGGCCGCTTCCGCTGGTACGGCCTCTACACCCAGCGCAAGCCCGGCATCGACGGCGGCCGCACGGCCACGCTCGAGCCGGAGGAGCTCGACGACGAGTTCTTCATGCTGCGCATCCGCATCGACGGCGGCGCCGTCACGACCGAGCAGCTCACGGTGATCGGCGAGGTGTCGCAAACCTACGCGCGCGACACCGCCGACATCACCGACCGGCAGAACATCCAGTACCACTGGATCCGCGTCGAGGACATGCCCGCGATCTGGGCCAAGCTCGAGGGCGCCGGCCTCACCACGATGGAGGCCTGCGGCGACAGCCCGCGGGTGATCCTCGGCTCGCCGGTGGCCGGCATCGCCGAGGACGAGGTCATCGACGGCACCCCGGCGATCGAGGAGATCAAGCGCCGCTTCGTCGGCGACCCGCGGTTCTCGAACCTGCCGCGCAAGTTCAAGTCGGCCGTCTCGGGCCTGCCGGACGTGGCGCACGAGGTGCACGACATCGCGTTCGTCGGGGTCGACCACCCCGAGCACGGGCCCGGCTTCGACCTGTGGGTCGGCGGCGGCCTGTCCACCAACCCGATGATCGGCCAGCGCCTCGGCACCTGGATCCCGCGCGACGACGTGCCGGACGTCTGGGCCGGCGTCATCAGCGTGTTCCGCGACTACGGCTACCGCCGGCTGCGCCACCGCGCGCGGATCAAGTTCCTCGTCAAGGACTGGGGCGCGGCCAAGTTCCGTGAGGTGCTCGAGACCGAGTACCTCGAGCGCCCGCTGCTCGACGGCCCGGCGCCGGAGGTGCCCGCCCAGCCGCGCGACCACGTGGGTGTGTACCCGCAGCGGGACGGCAAGTTCTACGTCGGCGCCGCGCCGATCGCCGGGCGGGTGTCCGGCTCGGCCCTGGTCGCCCTCGCGAAGGCGGCCGAGCGGGTCGGGTCCAACCGGGTCCGGTTCACCCCGCAGCAGAAGCTGGTCGTGCTCGACGTGCCCAAGTCCGAGGTCGACGGCCTGCGGTCGGAGCTGACGAAGCTCGGCCTGCACACCGACCCGTCGCCGTGGCGGCGCGGCGTGATGGCCTGCACCGGCATCGAGTTCTGCAAGCTCGCGATCGTCGAGACCAAGGCCCGGGCGGCCGAGCTGGTGACCACGCTGGAGGAGCGGCTCGCCGACATCACCGGCGAGATCAGCGCGCCGATCAGCGTGCACATCAACGGCTGCCCCAACTCCTGCGCCCGGATCCAGACCGCGGACATCGGGCTCAAGGGCCAGATCGTCACCGACGCCGACGGCAACCAGGTCGAGGGCTTCCAGGTGCACCTGGGCGGCGGGCTGGGCCTGGACGCCGGGTTCGGCCGCAAGCTGCGTGGCCACAAGGTCACCAGCGCCGAGCTCACCGGCTATGTCGAGCGCGTCGTGCGCAACTTCGTCGCCCAGCGCGAGCCCGAGGAGCGGTTCGCCCAGTGGGTCGGCCGCGCGGACGAGGGTGACCTGAAGTGACCGCCAGCCGGCGTACCCGTCGCCGCGGAGGCCGCGATGACTGAGCGCGCCACCCCGTTCTACTGCCCCTACTGCGGCGACGAGGACCTGCGGCCGCAGGAGGAGCCGCACGCGGCCTGGCTGTGCACCGGCTGCCGGCGCGTGTTCACCGTCAAGTTCGTGGGCCTCAACCTCCACGCACAGTCAGGAGGCGGCGCCGTGCACACCACCCCGCCGGCCCACCCGGAGCCCGACGACGACGCCGATGTTCTGGATTCGCCTGTAACCGAGCACGCGGAGGCGAGCAAGTGACCACCACGACCCGTACCGACGAGGAGCTCAAGGCGCTCGCGCGGAGCGCGGCGGTGGAACTGGCCGACGCCACCGCCGCCGAGGCGCTCGCGTGGACCGCGCAGGAGTTCGGCGCGTCCTGGATCGTCGCGTCCAACATGCAGGACGCGGTGCTGATCGACCTCGCGGTGCGCGCCAAGCCGGAGATCGACGTGCTGTTCCTCGAGACCGGCTACCACTTCGCCGAGACCATCGGGACGCGGGACGCGGTCGCGCTGACCTACCCGGAGATCCGGATCGTCAACGCCGAGGCCGAGCAGTCGGTCGCCGACCAGGAGGCGGAGTTCGGGCTGCTGAACAAGACCGCGCCGGACCGCTGCTGCTTCCTGCGCAAGGTGGTGCCGCTGCAGCGGACGCTCGGCAACTACGAGGCCTGGGTCACCGGGGTGCGCCGGGTCGACGCGCCCACCCGGGCGAGCACGCCGATCGTGCAGTGGGACGAGCGCAACGGGCTGGTGAAGGTCAACCCGATCGCGCCCTGGACCGACGAGGAGTTCCACGACTACGTCGTGGCCAACGGGATCCTCGAGAACCCGCTGGTGAGCGAGGGCTACCTGTCGATCGGCTGTGCGCCGTGCACCGCGAAGCCGCTGCCGGGCGCCGACCCGCGCAGTGGCCGCTGGGCCGGCCAGGCCAAGACCGAATGTGGGTTGCACGGATGACCGTCACCGCTGATGCCCCGACCACGACCCTGGACGCGTTGGGCCGCCTCGAGTCCGAGGCCGTCCACATCATGCGCGAGGTGGCCGGCGAGTTCGACCGGCCGGTGATCCTGTTCTCCGGCGGCAAGGACTCGACCCTGCTGCTGCACCTGGCGGTGAAGGCGTTCTGGCCGGCGCCGGTGCCGTTCCCGCTGCTGCACGTGGACACCGGGCACAACTTCGACGAGGTCATCGAGTTCCGCGACCGGATGGTGCAGCGGTACGGGCTGCGGCTGGTGGTCGCGCACGTGCAGGACTGGATCGACGACGGCCGGCTGGCCGAGCGCGGCGACGGCACCCGCAACCCGCTGCAGACCGTGCCGCTGCTGGACACGATCACCGAGCACCGGTTCGACGCGGTGTTCGGCGGCGGCCGGCGCGACGAGGAGCGGGCCCGGGCCAAGGAGCGGATCTTCAGCCTGCGCAACAGCTTCGGCCAGTGGGAGCCACGCCGGCAGCGCCCGGAGCTGTGGAACCTCTACAACGGCCGGCACCGGCCGGGTGAGCACGTGCGGGTGTTCCCGCTGTCCAACTGGACCGAGCTGGACGTGTGGCGCTACATCGCGCGCGAGGGCATCGAGCTGCCGTCGATCTACTACGCGCACGAGCGCGACGTGTACACCCGCGACGGGATGTGGCTCACCGAGGGCCCGTGGGGCGGGCCGCGGACCGGCGAGACCGTGCTGCGCAAGACGGTCCGCTACCGCACGGTCGGCGACGGCTCCTGCACCGGTGCCGTCGAGTCCGTGGCGTCCACACTGGACGAGGTGATCGCCGAGGTGGCCGCCAGCCGGCTCACGGAGCGCGGCGCCACCCGCGCGGACGACCGGCTGTCCGAGGCCGCCATGGAGGATCGCAAGCGCGAGGGCTACTTCTGATGACGGATCTTCTCCGGCTCGCGACGGCCGGGTCGGTCGACGACGGCAAGTCCACGCTCGTGGGCCGGTTGCTGTACGACACGAAGTCGGTGCTGGCCGACCAGCTCGACGCGGTCCACCGGGCCAGTGTCGACAAGGGACTGTCCACTCCAGACCTCTCGCTGCTGGTGGACGGGCTGCGCTCGGAGCGCGAGCAGGGCATCACGATCGACGTGGCCTACCGCTACTTCGCCACGCCCAGGCGCAGCTTCGTGCTCGCGGACACCCCGGGGCACGTGCAGTACACCCGCAACACCGTCACCGGCGCGTCCACCGCGCAGCTCGCGATCCTGCTGGTGGACGCGCGCAAGGGCGTGATCGAGCAGACCCGGCGGCACGCGGCCGTGCTCGCGCTGCTGGGCGTGCCGCGGCTCGTGCTCGCGGTGAACAAGATCGACCTGGTGGACTACGACCAGGAGACGTTCGAGGTCATCGCCAAGGAGTTCGGCACGCACGCGGCCGCGCTCGGCTACCCCGACGGCTCGGTGCTGACGATCCCCGTGTCGGCGCTGCGGGGCGACAACGTGGTGGACCCGTCGGCGAGCACGCCGTGGTACGCGGGGCCCACGCTGCTCGAGCACCTGGAGACGGTGCCGGTCGAGCCCGATCCGCACGAGGCGCCGTTCCGGTTCCCGGTGCAGTACGTGATCCGGCCGCGGACAGAGTCGCATCCGGACTACCGGGGCTACGCGGGGCAGATCGCCGCGGGCAGCGTGCGGCCGGGCGACGAGGTGGTCGTGCTGCCGGCCGGCGTCCACACCCGGGTCGAGCGGATCGACACACCGGATGGCGAGCTGGCCGAGGCGACCGCGGGCCACTCGGTCACGCTGCTGCTGGCCGACGACCTCGACATCTCCCGCGGCGACCTGGTGGCCGGCGCGGTCGACCCGCCGGTGATCACCGACGAGCTGGACGCGACGCTCGCGTGGCTGGCGGACAAGCCGCTGCGGCCGGGCGCGCGGGTGCTGGTGAAGCACGGCGCGCGCACCGTGCAGGCGATCGTCGGCGAGCTGCGCACCCGGTTCGACGAGCAGAAGCTGTCCACAGTGGATGCTCCGGAGTCGTTGTCGCTCAACGAGATCGGCCAGGTGTCGCTGCGCACGGCGGAACCGGTGCCCGTCGACGACTACCGCACGCACGGCAAGACGGGCGCGTTCCTGGTGATCGACCCGGGCGACGGCACGACGCTCGCCGCCGGGCTGGTCGGCGCCCCGCTCCCGTTGCTGGGGCGCTGATGGCGCCGCCCCTCGTCGTCGTCGCGCACGGCAGCCGGGACCCGCGCAGTGCCGCGACGGTCACCGCGCTGGTCGATGTCGTGCGTGCCGCCGAGCCGGCGCTGGACGTGCGGACGGCGTTCCTGGACCTGTCCGCGCCCCGGCTGCCCGACGTGCTCACCGCGTTGCACGGCGCCGGCCACCGCGACGTCGTGGTCGTACCCTTGTTGCTGGGCAACGCCTTCCACGCGCGGGTCGACCTGCCCTCGATGGTCGCCGAGTCCACCGCGCGGCTGCCCCGGCTGTCCGTGTCGGTGTCCGGCGTGCTCGGCCCGGACCCCCGGCTGCCGGCGCTGGCCCTGCGCCGGCTGCGGGAGGCGGGAGCCCGGGCCGGTGACCCGGGGCTCGGCGTGATCCTCACCGGCGCGGGTTCCTCGCACGCGCCGGCCAATGCCGCGGTGTCCACTGTGGCCTCGTCGTGGGCGCGCTCCCTCGGCTGGGCCGGGGTTGTGGCGGCGTTCGCGAGCACGGCGCGGCCGGACGTGCCGGCCGCGGCGGCCCTGTTGCGGGCCCGGGGCGCCCGCCGGCTGGCGGTGGCGTCGTGGTTCCTCGCGCCGGGCCGGTTGCCGGACCGGGTCACGTCGCTGGCGCTGGCCGCCGACCCGGCCGCGATCGTGGCCGACCCGCTCGGCCCGTCGCCGGAGCTCGCCTCGCTGGTGCTCGACCGTTACGCCGAGGCGGCGATGGTCCCCTCGAGTGTTCGTTACGCCTGAACGATCACGTGGCGTCACTCTGATCGGCCGTTCGTGGGAAAGTAACCCAACGTCACCCTGCGGCAACCGGGAATGCTTGACGCGTTGGCTACTCGGGAGTAGGAACAGAAGGACCGCGGTGTTACCGGTTCCGGAACCTCTTGCCCTGCAAGCAAACTTGAGGTGAGGACAATGAAGTTCACCCTGCGCGCCGCTACCGGCGTGCTCGCTGCGGCCGCGCTGGCGGCCGTGTTCGCCCCGCCTGCGTCGGCCGCCGCGTTCGACATCGTGTACGACTGCCAGGCGAACACCCCGCTCGGCGCCCAGTACCTGACCCTGAACCAGGCGGTCGACGCGACCGCGCCGGCCACCGTGGCGCCCGGCGGGGCGCTGGACGTGGTGGTGGATCCAGGGCCCAACCAGGTGCCGTCCCAGGCGGCCGGCTACAACGTCAAGGAAGTCCGCTCGTTCTCGCTGAAGGTCCCGGTGCCGAGCAACGCGACGCTCTCGGGCGTCGAGCTGACCGGCGGCTCCGGCCTCGGCCCGACCCCGCCGCAATGGTCGGCGGCCGGCGGGATCGTGACCGTGACCTTCGAGGGCCCGATCGCCGGTGGCGCGACGTTCGAGCTGCCGACCGTGACCGCACACCTGACCGCGGGCACGTCGGGCACGATCGCCTCGACGCTGTACGGCACGAGCTACAGTGACGCCGGCCTGTCCTTCACGGCCGTCGTGTCGACGTTCCTGGGCAACGTCTCCGCCCCGACGTCGTGCTTCCCCAACCCGAACCCGGTCCTGACATCGACAACCATCGGGTGACCTGACCGGACGTACCTGACCGGATGTGGCCTCCGGCCCCCGGTACCAATTCTACGGACGACCACCGACAGTTTCGCCCGCTGACAACGGAGCCTGTGGACAAGACCGGGTTGTCCACAGACCCGTTGGCAGCAGCCAAAAACCGTCGGTGCCGCCCCGTAGACTGGATACCGGGGGCCGGAGGCCACGCCTGCCGGCCCCCGGCCCGGTTGTCCACAAGCGCCGGTCCGCTCGGCCGAAACCGTCGGTGCCGCCCCGTAAGCTGGATACCGGGGCCGGAGGCCAACGGCCGTCAGGCGGCCGAGCGCTCCGTCGCCGGCCGCCGCCTGCGGGACACGTCGGCCAGCGACGGCGGCAGCCAGGCGCCGTCCGCGCGGTAGAGGTCCTCGCCCGGCGCGACGATCTCGTCGATCCGATCGAGCACGGCGTCGTCCAGCGTCAGGGACGCGCCCTTCAGCGTCGCGGTCAGCTGGTCCATCGTCCGCGGGCCCACGATCACCGACGTCACCCCCGGATGCGCGGCGCTGAACGCCACCGCCAGCTCCGGCAGCGTGCAGCCGAGGTCCGCCGCCAGCGCCACGAGCTTCTCGAGCGCGTCGAACTTCGCCGCGTTGCCCGGGATCGACTCGTCGAACCGGCCCGGGTTCAGGCCGGCCCGGCCGGCGGACAGGTCGACCGGCTGGCCGCGGCGGACCTTGCCGGACAGGAAGCCCGACGCGAGCGGGCTCCACACCAGCACACCCATCCCCAGCCGCTGGCACGTCGGCAGCACGCTCCGCTCGATTCCCCGCGCCAGCAACGAGTACGGCGGCTGCTCGGTCCGGAACCGGTACAGCCCACGCGCCGTGGACACGTGGTACGCCTCGACGACGTCCTCGGCCGGGAACGTCGAGCAGCCGAACGCCCGGATCTTCCCCGCCCGCACCAGGTCCGTCAGCGCCGAGAGCGTCTCCTCGATGTCGGTCGTGTGGTCGGGCCGGTGGATCTGGTACAGGTCGATCCAGTCCGTCCGCAGCCGCCGCAGGCTCTCCTCGACCTCGCGGACGATCCAGCGCCGCGAGTTCCCGCCGGTGTTGGGCCCGTCGCCGATCGGGAAGTGCACCTTGGTCGCGAGCACGACGTCGTCCCGCTGCCCGGCCAGCGCCTTGCCGACGATCTCCTCGGACTCGCCGGCGGAGTACATGTCGGCCGTGTCGACGAAGTTGATCCCCTCGTCCAGTGCCGTGTGGATGATCCGGACGCAGTCATCGTGGTCGGGGTTGCCGACCGAGCCGAACATCATCGCGCCCAGGCAGTGGACGCTCACCTCGATGCCCGTGCCGCCGAGCGTGCGATACCGCATGTGCGAGTCCTTTCCGAGACCGGTGCCCGAACCCTAGGTGCTGGACCGAACTCCAGGTCAACCGCCGGCCGGCGGCACGGCGCACTAGGGTCGAAACATGGCTGAGCTGGTGCACTACTCGACCGACGAGGGCGTCGCGACGATCACGCTGGACTCCCCGCACAACCGCAACGCGCTGTCCGCGCAGCTGCGCCGCGAGCTGCGCGACCACCTGGCCGCCGCGGCCGCCGACGACGCGGTCCGGGTGATCGTCCTCGACCACACCGGCCCGGTCTTCTGCGCCGGCATGGACCTCAAGGAGGCCGGCAGCGCCGGCTCCAGCACCGACGGCGTCAACGAGTTCCCCGAGATCCTCACCCGGATCTGGACCAGCGAGAAGCCCGTCGTCGCCAAGCTCGCCGGGCCGGCCCGCGCGGGAGGCGTCGGCATCGTCGCGGCCGCCGACATCGCGGTCGCGGTCGACACCGCCACGTTCGCGTTCACCGAGGTCCGGCTGGGCCTCGTGCCGGCGGTCATCTCGGTCACCGTCCTGCCGCGCCTGCTGCCCCGCGCCGCACACGAGCTGTTCCTCACCGGCGAGAAGTTCGACGCGGCCCGTGCGGTCGAGATCGGCCTGCTCAACGCCGCCGTGCCGGCCGACCGGCTCGACGCCGAGGTCGAGCGCTACACCGGCATGCTCGCGCTCGGCGGCCCGACCGCGCTCGCGGCCACCAAGGAGATGCTGCGCCGGGCCCGCGCGGCCGAGCTCGCCGACGACTTCGCCGACATGCTCGAGCTCTCCGCCGGGTTCTTCGCCGGCGCGGAGGGCCAGGAGGGCATCGCGGCGTTCGCGCAGAAGCGTCCGCCCGCGTGGGTGCCGGTCAGCGAGGCCTGAGCACGTAGCTCAGCACACCCGGCTCGCTCGCGTCCCGCAGCACGTCGAGGATCGCGTCGTAGGCACCGGGATCGGCCCGCTCGAGCACCTCGGGCGCGGACCAGACCAGCACGTGCTCGCCCGGCGGCAGCCAGGACAGGTCGCGCAGGGAGTCGTACAGCGCGTCGAGGTTGTGGCCGAACCAGTCGGGAAAGGACAGCGCGGCGGCGACCGCGTCGAGGAACTCGTCCTTGCTGCGGATCGCCGTGCCGTCCAGCACGTGCTCCATGGCGCTCACCGGCCCGGGTCGACGACGACGAAGGACACGTAGTGGTCGGCCGTGTAGTACAGCTCGCCGGCCGAGCCGGTGACCATCCGGCGCGGGCCGCGGTCGTCGCTGCCGGGGCTGTCCACTGTGTACTCGTGGTAGTAGCCGGCCGTCTCCGGCGGCAGCAGCCGCTCGCGGTTGCCGAAGACCGTGCCGTCCTGCTCGTGCGGGAACGGGCCGCCCTCCTTGATCAGCCGCCAGGTGCCGTCGGCCTCGTGCGGGAGGTCGGACAGCGCGCGGACCGGCAGGCCGGAGTCCGCGCCGGGCGGCGTCGCGGTGTCGTCCCCGCTCGCCAGGCCGCGGACGAACCAGCCGGCGAGCACGAGAACGACGAGCCCGACCAGGGCGACCGTGATACGACGTGACGAACCCACCGGACCAGCCTAGGAACTCAGCGGCCGCTGGACTCGGCGGGCACCCGCTCGTCGTGCGCCGGCGGCTCCGGGGGCGCCGGTTCGGCTTCCGTGTCCTCAGCGGCTTCCGGGTGCTGAGCGGCTTCCGTGTCCTGAGGGGCTTCCCCGTCGGCCGGCAGCGTGGTGCCGATCGGCGGCTCCTCGCAGCTCGACGGGCCGAACAGCGCCGAGGTGTGGTCCACGATCCGGTCGATCGCCCAGGCCACGACCAGGCACACGGGCGCCAGCACGGCCATCACGAGCGCGAACTGGAGCGGGAAGGCGAGGCCGAGCACCCACAGCTCGACGCCGTTCCACCAGTCCGACAGCATGACCTCGAGAGTAGACCTACACCACTCCGACGGTTCGCCGGATGGCGAACGTGGGTAAGTTGCGAAGCATGTTCGCCGTGTATGCCGCCGAGCCCAACCCCGACAAGCCGCTCGACGCGCTGCGGGTGGGCGAACGACCACATCCCGAGGTGCCCGACGGCTGGGTGGCGGTCTCCGTGCGGGCCGGGAGCCTGAACATGCACGACCTGTGGACGCTGCGCGGCGTCGGCATCAAGCCCGAGCAGTTCCCGATGATCCTGGGCTGCGACGGTGCCGGCGTGCTGGCCGACGGCTCCGAGGTGGTCGTGCACGGCGTCCTCGGCGACGCGTCGGTCTACGGCGACGAGACGCTCGACCCGAAGCGCACGCTGCTCACCGAGAAGTACCAGGGCACGTTCGCCGACACGGTCATCGTCCCGGCGCGCAACGTCCTGCCCAAGCCGGCCGGGCTGTCGTTCAGCGAGGCCGCCTGCATGGGCACCGCGTGGCTCACCGCGTACCGCATGCTGTTCACCAAGTCGGGCCTGCGACCAGGGCAGACGATGCTCGTGCAGGGCGCCTCCGGTGGCGTGTCGACGGCGCTGGTCGCGCTCGGCAAGGCGGCCGGCATGCGGGTGTGGGTCACCGGGCGGACCGAGGAGAAGCGGGCGCTCGCGACCCAGCTCGGCGCGCACGCCACGTTCGAGTCCGGCGCGCGGCTGCCCGAGCGGGTGGACGCGGTGTTCGAGACCGTCGGCAAGGCCACCTGGGCGCACTCCATGAAGTCGGTCCGGCCCGGCGGGACGATCGTCGTGTCCGGCGCCACCAGCGGCCCGGACCCCAGCGCCGACCTACAGCGACTGTTCTTCATGCAGGTGCGGGTGCTCGGCTCGATGATGGGCACCCGCGACGAGCTGGCCGGTCTGCTCGAGTTCTGCCAGCTCGCCGGCGTCCGGCCGCAGATCGGCGCCGAGCTGCCGATGACCGATGCGGCCGACGGGTTCGGCCAGATGCTTGCCGGCGAGACCGCCGGCAAGATCGTCTTCACTCGATGAGGTCCCATGCCGCGAACGTTCACGCTGGATGAGGCCATCCAGCTCGCCCGCCGAGCCCACGAGGGTCAGCTGGACAAGTCGGGCCGGCCTTACATCGCGCATCCGCTGCGCGTGATGGGCTCGCTCAAGGGTGAGCACGAACGGATGACCGCCGTGCTGCACGACGTGGTCGAGGACACCGAGGTCACGCTCGACGACCTCACCGCGGTCGGCTGCCCGCCCGAGGTGCTGGCGGCGGTGGCGGCCATCAGCAGACATCCCGACGAGTCCCAGGCCGACTACCTCAGCCGGGTGATGGCCAACCCGATGGCGTTGGTCGTGAAGCGGGCGGACATCGCGGACAACATGTCCGAGGACCGCATGGGCCGCCTCGACACGGCCACCCAGGAGCGGCTGCGCGCGAAGTACGAGGCGGCGCTGCGTCAGCTGGGCAGCTAGTCCGCCTCCCCGGGATTAAAAGTGCGTGTTGTGTCCCGGCGAATAGTGCGGGTATCGAGGTGGGATGTGGCTGGGTGCCGTCACGGTCTAGTCCGCCTCCCCGGGATTTAAAGTGTGCGTTGCGTTCCGGCGAATGGTGTGGGTATCGGGGTGGGTGGTGGCTGGGTGCCGTCACGGTCCCCTGAGGTTCCGGTGGTCGGCGCAGGACTTCATACGATGATCTACGAGACAGGCCTTAGCCATCCAGTTGGGCGAGGAGCTTGCGGGGCGCCACCGTGCGGTAGGCGTCCTGGACGATCTCGGCGAGCTCGGTCCAGTCGACCGGCACGTCGAGGTACACGCCGAGCCAGCCGCGGTGGCCCACGTACGGTGGCCGGAAGAACCGCGCGGGCTCCGCGGCCACGAGCTCCTCCTGCACCCCCGGCGGCGCCGCGCACCAGAACCCGAGCCGGTCGTCGTGGTGGTGTTCGGCGTACATGACGAATGTCCTGCGCACGAACCACGTCGGCTCGCCGTGGCTGAGCTTCTCGGTGACCTCGGGGAGCGCGAGGCACAGGGCACGCAGCCGTGACAAGGGATCGTCTGCCATGTCTGGGCACCTTAGGCGCTCGCGGCGGCGCCGGCTTGGACGGATGTGAACGCTCTGTAGTCACGCTCCGCCGAGCGTTGACCCGGCGAACTTAGGATGCCGGACATGGGGAGCGATTGGGACGGCGTCGTGCGTGACGTGGTCCGGCACCACCTGCCCGACCTCCCGGTCGAGACCATCGACGCGCTCGGCGCCGGCCGGGACAACGCGGCCTACGAGGTGAACGGCACGCTGGTCGTGCGGTTCAGCACCGAGCAGGATCGCGCCCTGCGGGCCGCCGTGGTCTCGCGGGAGGGCGAGTTGCTGGAGGTGGTCGCGTCGGTGTCGCCGGTGCCCGTGCCGGTGCCCCGGTTCGTCGACGCCGAGGCGGGATGCATCGCCTACGACAAGCTGCCCGGCACGCCGCTGCTCGACCTCGAGCCGGCGGCGGTGGCCCCGCATGCCGAGGAACTGGCGGGCACGCTCGGCGGGTTCCTGTCGGTGCTGCACGAGCTGCCGCTGGACCGGATGGCGCGGCTGGTCGACCCGGACCAGGTGCCCCTGCGCGAGTGGCTCCACGAGGCGGCGTCCTACCACGCGATGCTGGCCGACCAGGTGCCGTCGACCCGGCGTGAGGCTGTGCTGCGGTTCCTGGCCGCCGAGCCGCCGGCGGCGGACTTCGAGCCGGTGTTCTCGCACAACGACCTGGGCATCGAGCACGTGCTGGTGGACCCGTCGACCTGGCACCTGACAGGCGTGATCGACTGGACCGACGCCGCGATCGTCGACCCGGCCTTCGACTTCGGCAAGCTCCACCGCGACCTGGGCCCGACCGCGCTGATAACGGCGTTGCGCCACTACCGCCGCGGCGACCCGGCGGGCATCGCGGAGCGAGCCGCGTTCTACGCGAGATGCACGGTGTTCGAGGACATGGAACACGGCATAGCCACGAACCAGCACGCGTACGTCGAGAAGTGCCGCGCCTCCCTGGCCTGGCTATTTCCGGGCTAGCTTGCCGAGCAGCTCCAGCGGCACGACCCGCACGGGGAACGGCCGCCGCGCCTCGAACGCGTCGGCACCCTTGACCTCGGCCACCTGCTCGTAGACCCCGGCTGCATCGAGCTCGAACACGGTCAGCGCCCGGTCCTCCGGATCGATCACCCAGTAGCTCGGCACGCCGAACCGTTGGTAGATCGCCCTTTTGTTGTTCAGATCGGTGAGCCTGGTACTCGGCATGAACACCTCCACGACGAGTAACGGTGCGACCGGCAAGCACTCCTCGGTGAAGTCCTCGTCCTGCGCGACCACGACGTCGGGCAGCAGCTCGGTGATGTCGGACAGCCGGACCGCGTACGGGCCGGGCAGTACATCCAGACCCGGCGGACATGCCGCGTCCAGTGCGACCGCGAGCGAGTACACCATCCGTTGATGAACCACCCCCGGCACGGGGCTCACCACGAGGGTTCCGTCGATCAGCTCGTAGTGCCTGCCGTCGTGAGGTGTGTTCGCCAGATCGGCCACCGTGAAGGGTGACCCACCCGCGAACTCAATCCCAAAACCGTCCATGACCCAACTCAACCACGGGTCACCGACAATGTACGGAGGGCTACTTCCTCGCCTTGGTCTTGTCCGGGGACTCGTCGGTGGACAGCGCCGCGACGAAGGCCTCCTGCGGCACCTCGACCCGGCCCACCATCTTCATCCGCTTCTTGCCTTCCTTCTGCTTCTCCAGCAGCTTGCGCTTGCGGGTGATGTCACCGCCGTAGCACTTGGCCAGCACGTCCTTGCGTATCGCGCGCACGGTCTCGCGGGCGATGACCCGGGCGCCGATCGCCGCCTGGATCGGGACCTCGAACTGCTGGCGCGGGATCAGCGTGCGCAGCTTCGCGGCCATCCGCGTGCCGTAGGCGTACGCCGACTCGCGGTGCACGATCGCGGAGAACGCGTCCACCGGCTCGCCCTGCAGCAGGATGTCGACCTTCACCAGGTCGGCGGCCAGCTCACCGGCGGGCTCGTAGTCCAGCGACGCGTAGCCGCGGGTGCGGGACTTCAGGATGTCGAAGAAGTCGAAGATGATCTCGCCGAGCGGCATCGTGTAGCGCAGCTCGACGCGGTCGGTGGACAGGTAGTCCATGCCGCCGAGCACGCCGCGCCGGCTCTGGCACAGCTCCATGATCGCGCCGATGTAGTCGCTCGGCGCGATCACCGTGCACTTCACCACCGGCTCGAACACCTGGCCGACCTTGCCCTCCGGCCAGTCCGACGGGTTGGTGACGACGACCTCGCCGCCGTCGTCCAGGTCGACCCGGTAGACGACGTTGGGCGCGGTGGAGATCAGGTCGAGGCCGGCCTCGCGCTCCAGCCGCTCGCGCACGATCTCCAGGTGCAGCAGACCCAGGAACCCGCACCGGAAGCCGAACCCGAGCGCGGCCGAGGTCTCCGGCTCGAAGCTCAGCGCGGCGTCGTTGAGCCGCAGCTTGTCCAGCGCCTCCCGCAGGTCCGCGTAGTCCGAGCCGTCCACCGGGTACAGCCCCGAGTAGACCATCGGGCGCGGCTCGCGGTAGCCGGCGAGGGGCGAGGTGGCGCCGTGCCGCTCGCTGGTGACCGTGTCACCGACCTTGGACTGGCGCACGTCCTTCACGCCGGTGATGAGGTAGCCGACCTCGCCGATGCCCAGACCCGCGCTCGGCTTGGGCTCCGGCGAGATGATGCCGACCTCGAGCAGCTCGTGGGTGGCGCCGGTGGACATCATCTTGATCCGCTGCCGCGGGGTGATCTTGCCGTCCACCACCCGGATGTAGGTGACGACGCCGCGGTAGGTGTCGTACACCGAGTCGAAGATCATCGCCCGGGGCGGGGCGTCCGAGTTGCCCCGCGGCGCCGGGATGAGCCGCACGATCTCGTTCAGCAGCTCCCGCACGCCCTTGCCGGTCTTGGCCGACACCCGCATCACGTCGTCCGGCTCGCAGCCGACGATGTGCGCGAGCTCGGCGGCGTACTTGTCCGGGTCGGCCGCGGGCAGGTCGATCTTGTTGAGCACGGGGATGATCGTGAGGTCGTTCTCCATCGCGAGGTAGAGGTTCGCGAGCGTCTGCGCCTCGATCCCCTGCGCGGCGTCGACCAGCAGGACCGCGCCCTCGCAGGCCTCGAGCGCGCGGGACACCTCGTAGGTGAAGTCGACGTGGCCGGGCGTGTCGATCATGTGCAGGACGTGGTCCTGCCCACCGACCTGCCAGGGCAGCCGGACGTTCTGCGCCTTGATCGTGATGCCACGCTCGCGCTCGATGTCCATCCGGTCGAGGTACTGAGCGCGCATGGCCCGTTCCTCGACCACGCCGGTGAGCTGCAGCATGCGATCGGCCAGCGTGGACTTGCCGTGGTCGATGTGCGCGATGATGCAGAAGTTCCTGATGAGCTCAGGATCTGTGAACGTCGTGTCGGCGAACGTAGTCACTCAGGTTCCTCGCGATGTCATACGGATACGACACATGGTCCCATGCGCCCCGATCACGCCGGTGTGAGCAGGTCCACGGTGGGGAAGTGGGTACGGATCCGACCGGCGTCGCGGGTGGGCAACCGCGACCTGCCGACTCACCGGCGCAGTGCGGCGACCACCTCGGCCAGGACGTCGATCCCCTCGGCGATCGTGCGCTCGCTCAGCGACGCGTACCCGAAGATCAACCCGTCCCGGCCCCGCGAGGACAGCCGGTACGGCGACACCCCGTACACCCCGACGTCCCGCGCGGCCGCGGCGGCGACCACCGACGCCTCCGACAGGTCCGGTGGCAGCCACGCCACCAGGTGCTGCCCCGCCGCGCGCCCGGCCGGCTCGAAGTCGGGCAGCCGCCGGGACAGCGCGGCCAGCAACGCGTCGCGCCGGCGACGGTACAGCGGGCGCATCCGGCGCAGGTGCCGGTCGAACTCGCCGCGGCGCACGAAGTCCGCGAACGCCAGCTGGTCGATCGCGGGCGAGCCGCGGTCCGCCGCCACCTTCGCCGCGGCCACCGCGTCGGACAGGTGGGCGGGCACCACCAGCCAGCCGATCCGCAGCCCCGGCGCCAGCGTCTTGCTCGCCGACCCCGCGTACGCGACCACGTCCGGCACCAGCCCCTGCATCGCGCCGACCGGCGTGCGGTCGTAGCGGAACTCCGCGTCGTAGTCGTCCTCGATCACCAGCGCGCCGGTCCGCGCCGCCCAGCGCAGCACCGCCACCCGCGCCTCCGCCGACAGCACCCCACCGGTCGGCCACTGGTGCGACGGCGTGAGGATCACCGCGTCGACACCGGAGCGCTCCAGCGCCGGCACCTCGATGCCGTCCGCGTCGACCGGCACGCCGACCACCTCGAGCCCCAGCCCCTCGGCGACCGGCCGCGCGTCGTCGCCCGCCGACGGGTCCTCCACCCCCAGCCGCCGCGCCCCGGCCGCCGCCAGCACCTGGATGAGCAGCGCGCTCCCCTGCGCGTACCCGTTGCAGATCACCACGTTCTCCGGCCGCGCCGAGGTCCCGCGCACCCGGTTCAGGTACTCGGCGAGCGCCTCGCGCAGCTCCGGCATCCCGTGCCCGGACAGGTAGCCGAACCGCTCGCTCGGCGCGTCGGTCAGCACGGTCCGGATCGAGCGCAGCCACGCCGCCCGCGGGAAGTGCGTCACGTCCGCGCGCCCGTAGCCGAAGTCGATCCGCGGCTTGCGGACAACGGCCGGCGCCGGCGCGGCCGCGGCGAGCGCGCCCATCGCGACCTGCGTGTACCCGCCGGTCCGGCTCGTCAGGTACCCCTCGGCGACCAGCTGCTGGTACGCCTCGACCACCACTCCCCGCGACACCCCGAGGGCGGCGGCGATGGCCCTGGTCGGCGGCAGCGCGCTGCCCCGGCTCAGCCGGCCGGCGCGGATGCCGTCCCGGATGGCCGCCTCGATCTGCCGGTGCAGCGGGACCACGCCGTCGCGCCGCAGCTCGATCAGCAGCTCGGCGACCGGCGAATTGGTACTGGCAACCGTCATGGAATCGGACCTTAATCCGGAGACCGATTCCTGTCACCGTTCTTCTCATGACGACAGCGACGAAGGCAGCGACGATGAACCTCGACGGCCAGCTCCTCCTGCCGGGCGACGACGACTACGACCAGGCCCGCGCGGTCTGGAACGCGATGGTGGACCGGCGGCCGCGGCTGATCGCGCGCTGCGCGAGCGTGGCCGACGTGGTCACCGCCGTGCGCACGGCCCGCGAGCTGGACCTCGAGATCGGCGTCCGCTGCGGCGGGCACAGCGGCACCGGGCTCGCCGTGCCGGACGGCGGCCTGATGATCGACCTGACGCCCCTGAACGACGTCAGCGTCGACCCGGTCCGGCGGCGGGCGATCGTGCGGGGTGGTGCGCTCCTGGGTGCGCTCGACCGCGCCGCGCAGGCGCACGGGCTCGCGACCACCGCCGGCAACGTCTCGCACACCGGCGTCGGCGGCCTCACGCTCGGCGGCGGGATGGGCTGGCTCGCCCGCCAGTACGGGCTTGCCTGCGACAACGTCGAGTCCTACCAGGTCGTCACGGCCGCCGGCGAGGTCGTCCGGGCGAGCCGCGACGAGCACCCGGACCTGTTCTGGGGTCTGCGTGGCGGCGGCGGGAACTTCGGCATCGTCACCGAGTTCGAGTTCCGGCTGCACGACACCGGCACCCGGACCCTGGTCGCCGAGTACGACTTCCCGCTCGAGCGGGCGGCCGCGGCGCTGCGGGCCTGGCGGGACCTGAACGCCGAGGCACCGCGGCGGGCGACGTTCACCGCGTCGGTCGGCCGCAACGGGCTCACCACGCTCGGCTTCGTCTGGGTCGGCGACCCGGCGGCGGCCCGGGCCTACCTGCCGGCGCTGCGTGCGCTGGGCCGGCCGGTGGCCGCGCGGGTCACCGAGCCGTCGTACGTGGCGCTGCAGACGCGCGAGGACTCGGTGCAGGGCCACACCTACCGCCGCTACTCCAAGGGCCACTACCTGCGCACGCTCCCGGACGCGGCCATCGAGGCGTTCCTGTTGCGTGGCACCGAGAGCGGCCACGGCTCCTACGCGCCGAACGCCGGCCTGCAGGCCTACGGCGGCGCGATCGACGAGGTGCCCGACGCCGACGCCGCGTTCAGCCACCGCGGCACGGTGTTCGAGTGGGGCACCGGCATGCGGTGGACCGACGCGGGCGAGGACGCGGCGCGGATGGCGGCGTCCCGCGCGGCCGCGGCCACGCTCGCGCCGTACGCCAGCGGCGTGTACGTCAACGCGCTGGCCGACGAGGGTGCCGAGGGCGTGCGGCGGGCCTACCCGGCGGCCAAGCTCGCCCGGCTGCGGACGGTCAAGGACGTCTACGACCCGGACAACGTGTTCCACCTCAACCAGAACATCCGCCCGACCGGCCGGTGACGGCTCACCGGGTGGCGGTGAAGTGCGCGACCGCGCCGGAGACCTCGAGCCGGTCGACCCGAAGGCCCGCGTCCTCGAGCCACCGCTCGAGCCCGGCGACCGTGCCACCGGCACCGAACAGGCCGGCCCGCCGGAACAGCGAGATCGCGACGTCCTGGCGCGGCCCCGCCTGCCGCACGATCGTGTCACCGACGAGCCGCCCGCCCGGCTTGAGGCAGCGGGCCAGCTCGTGGACGGCGGCCGCCGGGTCGGGCAGGCAGTGCAGGCCGTTGAAGCACAGGCAGACGTCGAACTCCGCGTCGGGGAACGGCAGCCGCACGATGTCCGCCTCGACGGCCTCGATCCGCCGCCCGAGCCGCGCGGCGCGCCGGCGGGTCCGGCCGAGCATCGCCGGTGAGAGGTCCGCGGCGACGTACCGGACGCCGGGACGCATCCCGCGCAGCGTGACCCCGCCACCGCACGGGACGTCGAGCACCGCGGCGCCGTCGGGCAGGTCACCGAGCGCGCGGATCTCGCGGTACAGCAGGGAGACGTCGGTACCCCAGAGTGCCCAGCCGGTGGGCCGGGCGAGCCACTCCCGCTCGACGCCGAAGTCGTAGACCGCGCCGCCGAGCCACCCGACCCGGTCCGTCCACCTCATTCAGGGCTGACCGGCGTGGGTTTCGCTGAAGTTCATCAGAACCCGATGGTACGTCGCGGCACCGGTCAGCCCGAGGGCTGACCGGCCGAAGGCTGGCGCCGCACCGACGCCACCGCGCCGAGCGCCGACAGCAGCGCCACGACATGCAGCGACGCGAGCCGCACCCGGCCCGCGGGCGCGATGTCGACCAGCCCTGCCGCCCGCAGCACCGCGAGGTCCTCGACCACGCTGCCGCCGATCCGCAGGACCAGCTCGGCCACCGGCACCTCGCCGGTCACGAGGATGCGCAGCACAGCGAGCCGCGCCCGGCTGTCCAGCACGCGGCTCAGCTCGTAGAGCCGCTCGTCCGCCCCGTCGTCGTGGTCCATCGGCGCCGTCCAAAGGCTGAGCCCCGGACGGCGCGGGTGCCTGCGCGCCGTCCGGGGCGGTCCGGTAGGGGTTACTTCCAGCCCAGATCGGTGATGTCGACGACGATCGTCGCGGCCGGCTTGTCGCCGCCCGCCTTGGCGACCACCACGACCTGCTCGTCCTTGGCCACCGAGGCGATCTTCTGGTCGCCGTTGACCTTGGTGTCCGCGTTCACCGTGTAGGTCTTCGTGTAGCCGTCGGCGCTCTTCAGCGCGATCGCGCCGCCGTTGACGGAGGTCACCGCGCCCTTCTGCACGACCAGGGTCTCGGAGCCGCCGCCCTTCTTGGCCAGCACCACCTCGGCGTGCGAGATGTCGGCGATGTTCAGGTCGCCGAACGCCTGGAACAGGCCGAACGGGCCGCCGCCACCCGAGTGGCCACCCCAGTCACCGCCGGCCCACGGCGGGCCGTCGTGCTCCTGGGCGGGCGGCGCGGGCTCGGAGGAGGGCTGCCCGGACGTGGCCGCCGCGATGCCGATCGCCCCGGCGCTCGCGAGGCCGACCACCGCCACACCCACGCCGACTCGCCATCCCAGCCTGCGCTTGGGGGTAGGACTGTCGTTCATCGTTTGCTCCCATCGGTATCGGTGACACCAATGGTCGCGACAACCGCGCCGGAAAACGTCGCACCGGCGACTGGACCTGGGCTACGCGCGGGGCGGTACCCAGTCGGGCCGGGACTACTCCCCGGGGAGTATCAGGCCAGCCGGGTCACGTCCACCGACACCTCGATCGCCGTCGCCGCGCCGCCGGAGTACGTGCCCTTGAGCGGCGACACGTCCGTGTAGTCCCGGCCGAGCGCCACCCAGATGTGCCGCGGCCCGATCTCCACGTCGTTGGTCGGGTCGAAGCCCCACCAGCCGCCGGTCCACGTCTCGATCCACGCGTGGCTCTCGCCGTTGACCGTCTCCCCGATGCTCGCGTTCGGCTTGGTGTGCAGGTATCCCGAGACGTACCGCGCGGGGATGCCGATCGAGCGCAGCAGCGCCAGGGTCAGGTGCGCGTAGTCCTGGCACACGCCCTCGCGCGCCTGCCACGCGTCGACCGCCGAGGAGTGCACGCCGGTGGTGCCGCGCTGGTAGGTGAGCTTGTCGTGCACCCACTCCGACACCGCGAGCACCGCATCCGCCGGCCGCCGGCCCTTGCGCAGGTCGCGGGCGATCGCGCCGAGCTCGCGGTGCCTGGGCACGTAGTCGGTCCACTCGAGGAACTCCGCGTACCGGTCGACGACCTCCGGCGCACGCAGGTCCGCCCAGGCGGCGCTGTCCACCGGGCTGACCACGTCGCCGGTCTCGACCACCGACGAGGAGACGATCTTCAGCTCGGTGTGCGGGGCGTGCAGGTCGAACGCGGTGACCTCGGTGTCCCAGTAGTCGGTGTACCGGTAGGACCTGGTGGCCGGCGTGGTCTCGACCCGGCTGACCACGAGGTTCTGCCGGCGGTCGCTGCGCGGGGTCAGCCTGGCCTCGTTGTAGGACTGGGTCACCGGCGCGGCATAGCGGTACCCGGTCGTATGCACCACCCGCACCCGCCAGTTCACGACGCCCCCTGGTTCGCTCGGCAAGCTCCGCACTGTGCTTGATGGTTCGCTCCGCAAGCTCCGCCCTGTGCTTGATGGTTCGCTCCGCAAGCTCCGCTCACAACGACACCCCCGCGTTCGTCCACGCCACCCATGGCACCGCGTGGAAGTATTGCAGCGCAACGGCTTCGCCGACGTCCCGGACGGTCTTCTGCAACCCGGCGAGCCGGGTGGTGAGGTCGTCGAGCAGCTCGTCGTCGCGCAGGAACTCCAGGTCGCTGCGGGCCTTGCCGAGCAGCCGGATCGCCTCGCCCTTCGCGCCCACCCGCACGGTCGGCCGCAGGTCCAGCTGCTCCAGCACCGCCTCGGCCTGGCGCAGCGCGTAGAACACCGAGCGCGGGAACAGCCGGTCCAGCAACAGGAACTGCACCACCCGGCCCGAGTCCAGCGCGCCGCGGTAGGTACGCAGGTACGTGTCGTGCGCGCCGGCCGAGCGGAGCACGGTGACCCAGCCGGGCGAGGACGGCTTGTCCCCGGCCCGCGACATCAGCAGCCGCACCACCATGTCCACCCGCTCGACCGACCGGCCAAGCACGAGGAACCGCCAGCCGTCGTCGCGGCTCATCGTGGAGTCGGCGAGCCCGGCGAACATCGCCGCCCGCTCCTCGACGAAGGAGAAGAACTCGTGCGGGCCAAGGCGTTTCGCCGCCCGCTGCCGGTCCGGCACGGCGTTCCACATCGCGTTGATGCACTCCCACAGCTCGGTCGAGACGACCTCGCGGGCCACCCGGGCGTTCTCCCGGGCGCTGGAGATCGACGACACGATCGAGCCGGCGTGCTCACCGGAGAACGCGACGAGGTCGGTGAGCGGCCGCACGTCGAGCGACTCGCCCTTCGGCGGGGTGATGCCGAGGACACCGAGCAGCTGGCGGCTGCTGGCGTCCGGGTCGACGGTGGCGTCCTCGAGCAGGTGGTGCACCGACACGTCGAGGATCCGCGCGGTGTCGTCGGCCCGCTCGACGTAGCGGCCGATCCAGTACAGCGACTCGGCGTTACGCGCCAGCATCGAGCACCTCCTGACGCTGCTGTTGTTGCTGCTGTTGTTGCTGCTGCTGTTGTTGCTGGCCCACGGTCAGCTCCGGGCCGCGCTCGGGGGCGATGTCCTCCATGCCCTGCCCGGCGCGGCCGGCGAGGCCCCGGCCGGCGAGCTCGGCGTCGGCGGTGGACGAGCGGGCGGCGAGCACCCAGGTGTCCTTGGACCCGCCGCCCTGCGAGGAGTTCACGATCAGGCTGCCCTCGGGCAACGCCACCCGGGTGAGCCCGCCGGGAAGCACGAACACCGACTTGCCGTCGTTCACCGCGAACGGCCGCAGGTCGACGTGCCGGGGCTTGAGCCGGTGGCCCACCTTGGTCGGCACGGTCGAGAGTTGCACCACCGGCTGGGCGATCCAGCCGCGCGGGTTGTTGCGGATCCGCCGGCGCAGCACCGCGAGCTCGCGCTGGCCGGCGGACGGGCCGAACACGATGCCGTAGCCGCCGGAGCCCTCGACCGGCTTGACCACCAGCTCGTCGAGCCGGTCGAGCACCTGCGCCTGCTCGTCGGGCAGCCAGCAGCGGAAGGTGTCCACATTGGGCAGCAGCGGCGACTCGCCGAGGTAGTACTTCAGGATCTCCGGCAGGTAGGTGTAGACGAGCTTGTCGTCGGCGACGCCGTTGCCCACCGCGTTGGCGATCACCACGTTGCCCGCCCGGGCCGCGTTGAGCAGCCCCGCCACCCCCAGCACCGACGTGGGCTCGAAATGGACCGGATCGAGGAACTCGTCGTCGATCCGGCGGTAGATCACGTCCACGGCGCGCTCGCCCTGGGTGGTGCGCATGTAGACCGCGTTGTCGCGGCAGAACAGGTCGCGGCCCTCGACGAGCTCGACGCCCATCAGCCGGGCGAGGAGCGAGTGCTCGAAGTAGGCGGAGTTGTGCACGCCCGGGGTGAGCACGACGACGTTGGGGTCCGGCACGTTCGCCGCGGCGGCCGCGCGCAGGGCCCGCAGCAGGTGCACCGCGTAGTCGCCGACCGCGCGCACCCGGTGCTTGGCGAACAGGTCCGGGAACACGCGGGCCATCGTGCGCCGGTTCTCCATCACGTAGCTCACCCCGGACGGGCTGCGCAGGTTGTCCTCCAGCACCCGGAACACGCCGTCCTCGTCCCGCACCACGTCGATGCCGGCGACGTGCACCCGCACGCCGTTGGGTGGCATCAGCCGCGCGGCCTGCCGGTGGAAGTGGGCGCAGGAGGTGATCAGGCGCTTCGGCAGCACGCCGTCGCGGATGATCTGCTGGTCGCCGTAGACGTCGGCGAGGAACGCCTCCAGCGCGCGGACCCGCTGGACGATGCCCCGCTCGAGCCGCGACCACTCCGCGGCGGTGATCACCCGCGGGATCAGGTCGAGCGGGAACGGCCGCTCCTGGCCCGACAGGGAGAACGTGATGCCCTGGTCGACCAGTGCCCGGTCCAGCGCCTCGGCCCGGGCGCCCAGCTCGGCCGGCGCGGACGGGGCGAGGGACTCGTACAGCCGCCGGTAGGCCTGCCGCAGCGAGCTGTCGGGCGCGAACATCTCGTCGTAGGCGCCCGCGTAGGGCCGCTTGGGATCGAGGTAGCCGTCGAACAGCTCGCCGTCCCGGCTCGCTGTCCTGGCGCGTGCCGACGATCGGGCCGACGTTGCTGATCGCTCCATCTGCGCATCTTCGCCCACGACCCCGCCCGGGCGCACTATCGAGAACATCAACAACGGGTAACCCCGCTCAGCCGGCCGCGATGGCGACGACTCCCGCGAGGACGATCGCCGCCCCGGTCAGCCGGCGTGCCGGGTTGGGCTCGCCCAGCAGCAGCCACGCGCCCACGCCGCCGATCACGATGGAGAGCTCCCGGGCCGGCGCGACCAGGCTCACCGGCGCGTGCCGCAGCGCGAACAGCACGAGCAGGTAGGCGAGCGGCGAGAGCACGGCGACTGCCAGGATCGGCGTCCTGTGCCGCCGCCACAGGTCCCTGACCTCGACCCGGTGGGCAAGCGCGTACGGGCCGAGCAGCACGGTCTCCGTGATCGAGGAGCCGGCCATCAGGATCAGCGGCGGCACCGCGAGCGCGGTGACCGCGTGCGCGTCCCACAGCGTGTAGGCGGCGATCGTCGTGCCGCAGAGGAGCCCGTAGCCCACGCCGGCCGCCCACGAGCTGCTCCCGGACGAGCCGAGCCCGCCGATCACCCAGACGCCGAGCACGACGGCCGCGGTGCCGGCGAGCGCGGCGGGCCCGGGTCGCTCGCCGAGCAGCCAGATCGCGGCGACGACCGACAGCATGGGCGCGGTGCCGCGGGCGAGCGGGTACACCACGGACAGGTCGCCGACCGCGTAACCCCGTTGCAGGATCACGAAGTAGCCGGTGTGGATCACGCCGCTGACGAGCACGGCGAGCCACCACGTCCCCGGCACCGAGCCACTGTCCGCCACGACCGTGCCGACGGCGAGCGGCAGCTGGAACAGCGCCGAGAACACCGCCGCGAGCCACACGAACAGCGCGCCGCCGGCCGGCACCCGCTTGGCACACAGGTTCCACCCGGCGTGCGCCACCGCGGCCCCGGCCACGAGCGCGACGGCGGCGGGGTTCATGCCGTCACCCTGTCAGACCGCGGCCCCGCGCCGGTCGGGCCTGCTCACGAGCACTGCCAGCAGCGCCGACCCCCAGGTGCCGAGCCAGTCCATCCCCTGCCGGGCCCCGCCACCGAGCCCCACCGGCAGGCCGAGGCTCAGCACCACGAGCACGGCGACGGCGAGGACGAGCGCGAGGACGACCACCCGTGACGTCATCTCACACCGGCTTGCCGACCTGGGCGAGCAGCTCCGGCCCGCGCCGCTCGAGCCGCTGCTGCGCGATCCGGCCCCACCACCACCAGCACAGCACGCCGACGGCGATCCCGACCGGCACGCCGAGCCAGCGGACCTCGGGCGCGAACCACAGGATCGCCGCCACCGGCGTCGCCACGACCCCCAGCAGCAGGGAGATGGCGAGCTGGAGCAGGGCCCGCAGGATCCCCGGGTTGTTGCCGGCGGAGAACGGGTTGGCGCGCTGCTCGGGCATCGCGTACCCGGCGAACACCGACAGCAGCACCACGAGCCCCGCGCCGCCGCCGAGCAGCGCGGGCGTGAGCCCCAGCACCCACGGGTAGACGTCGGGACCGGCCACCGCGGGCAGCACGATGGCGAGTACCAACGCCACCGGTCCGACCACCAGCAGCCACGCCACCTGCCGCCCGCGCACGTCGGCCGCCACCCCGCCGGGGACGACCAGCGTGTGCCACAGCGCGCTGCCGTCCATGCCGTACAGGTTGCCGGCGAGCACGCAGCCGAGCGACACCACGACCAGGCCGGCGACGGGGATGGACCCGGTGCCGCCGCCGTTCAGCGCCGGTGCCACCGCGACGATCGCCGCGGCCATCGCCGTCGACAGCAGCGCGACCCGGCGGCGGGCGTCGCGGACCCACGTGCGCAGCTCCTTGCCCACCACCGCGCCGACGGGTGTCGCGGGGAGCAGGTCGCCGATCCGCGCCCGGCCGGCTCGCCGCTCGCTCGGCCCGCCGCTGGCCTGGACCCGGGTGGTGCGCCGGACCAGCAGCGCCCCCCACACCGCGAGCAGCCCACCGGTCGCCGCCGCGAGCCCGGCGAGGCCGCCGACCGCGAGGAGCCAGTCGCCGTTCCCGGCGGCGTCGACGGCCACGATTCCCCAGCCGGGCGGCAGCGCCCGCAGCACGGTGGACAGCGTCGCCGACCCACCCTCCAGCAGCACCGGCCCGACCGTCCGGCCCACCGCCTGGATCACGAACCCGGAGAGCCCGACGAGTGCGGCGAGCAGCACGCCGAGGTCGCGACCGCGGCGGGACTGCAGCGCGGCGCCGAGCGCGGCCATCACCACCCGGGACAGCACCACGACCAGCGCCAGCTGCAACGGCACGGCGAGCACGGCGACGACCACCGCGCCGGGACCCGCCGCGTGCAGCACCAGCCCGCAGAACGCGAGGAACGTGACGATCGCCGGCACGCCGAGGAACGCGGCGCCGAGCAGCCCGCCGGCCAGCCGGCGCGGCGCGATCGGCAGCAACGCGAAGTGCTCCGGGCGCAGCGTCTCGTCCCCGCCGCCGGTGAGCACCGGCCCGACCAGCCAGCCGACCGTCCACAGCAGGTAGGCCGCGGCAAGGACGTCGACCGCGACGCCAGGGTGGTCGAAGTCGGCCGTGGCCACCGCGATGGTCCCGAGCGCCGCCAGCAGCCCGACCACCGCGCCGGCCGCCGTGAGCACGGCCTGCTTGCCACGCAACGAGTGCCGCAGCACCCGCCACTTCATCCGGATCAGGACGCCAACCACGACAAGCCCTCCGTGCCGCCGGTCCGCCCGCCCACGATGTGCACGAACGCCTCCTCCAGGCTCGTGCCGCCGCGCACCTCGGCCACCGGCCCGGCGGCCACCACCCGGCCGCGGGTGATCACGGCGACGTGCGTGCAGAGCTGCTCGACCAGGGCCATCACGTGGCTGGACAGCACGACCGCGCCGCCCGAGGCGACGAACCGCCGCAGGATCGTGCGGATCGTCGCGGCGGACACCGGGTCGACCGCCTCGAACGGCTCGTCGAGCACGAGCAGCCGGGGCGCGTGCAGCAGCGCCGTCGCGAGCCCGATCTTCTTGCGCATGCCCGCGGAGTAGTCGATGACCAGGCGGTTGCGCGCGTCGTCGAGCTCCAGCACGGCGAGCAGCTCGTCGACCCGCTGGGCCACGGTCTCCTTCGGGAGGCCGCGCAGCAGGCCCATGTAGGTGAGGAGCTCCGCGCCGGTCAGCCGCTCCGGCAGCGACAGTCCGTCGGGTAGCACGCCGATCAACGCCTTGGCGCGCAAGGGATCCGCCCACACGTCGACGCCGAAGATGGTGGCGGTGCCGCCGTCCGGGCGCAGCAGGCCCACGGCCATCGACAGCGACGTGGTCTTGCCGGCGCCGTTCGGGCCGACGAGCCCGAAGAAGGAGCCGGCCGGCACCGCGAGGTCGACGTGATCGACCGCGATCGTCCGGCCGAACCGTTTGAACAACCTGGACAACCTCAAAGCCTCGCTCATGGCGCCAGACTACTATAAAGTGATATCACTTTGATAGACACTTCGAGCCGAAGGAATCGCCATGGCCGAGACAGTCGAGTCGCCGATGCCGGAACCCCACCTCCGGGAGCGGGCCGCGTTCGGCGCCGGCGGGCTGCCCGTGCTCGCCGTCGCGGTGGTGCTGGGTTTAGCCGGCGCGGCGATGCTGCTGGTCGGGATCCTTCGGCTGGCTCTGCACCCCGGCACGACGGGAATGATCGTGCTGGTGGTCGTCGGCAGCCTCGTGACGCTGGCCGCGGCCATCCTCGGCGGCGGGCTGATGATGGTGGCGCCCGGCGAGGCGCGGGTCATCCAGTTCCTCGGCCGCTACGTCGGCACCGTGCGGGAGGACGGGCTGCGCTGGACCAACCCGTTCACGATGCGGCGCAAGATCTCCACCCGGATCCGCAACCACGAGACCGCGGTCACCAAGGTCAACGACGCGGACGGCAGCCCGATCGAGATCGCCGCGGTGGTGGTCTGGCGGGTCACCGACACGGCGCGCGCGATGTTCGAGGTCGACGACTACCACCAGTTCGTCAACACCCAGACCGAAACCGCCGTTCGCCACATAGCCACCACCTACCCCTACGACGCCCACGGCGACGAGCAGCTCTCGCTCCGGCTCAACACGACGGAGATCACCGACCAGCTGTCCGCGGAGATCGGCGCCCGCGTCGAGGCGGCCGGTGTCGAGGTGATCGAGTCGAGGCTCACGCACCTTGCCTACGCGCAGGAGATCGCCGGCGCGATGCTGCGCCGCCAGCAGGCGGGCGCGATCGTCGCGGCCAGGACGCGGATCGTCGAGGGGGCCGTCGGCATGGTCCAGATGGCGCTGGAGAAGCTGGCCGAGCGGGAGGTCGTGGACCTCGACGAGGAGCGCGAGGCCACGATGGTGAGCAACCTGCTGGTGGTGCTCTGCGGCGACCGCGACACCCAGCCCGTCGTCAACACCGGTTCCCTCTACCACTGAGTCCTCGTGGCCGAACGAAAGAAGCTGCTGCTGCGCCTGGACCCGGCGATCCACGACGCGGTCGCCAGGTGGGCGGGCGACGAGCTGCGCAGCACGAACGCACAGATCGAGTTCCTCCTGCGCCGAGCCCTGTCCCAGTCCGGCCGCCTACCAGACAACGCAGGCCACCTCCCCCGCCGCGGCCGCCCCCCAAGAGACGAGTCTCCCGAGCCCTCCGAACCCGACCCTCCCTCCGAACCCGAGCTGCCCTCCGACCCCGCCGCGTCGCCCGCGTCGCTCGCGTCGACCGAACCCTCCAACCCTTCCGAGCCCTCGTAGCCCCAAGCTTTTCCGACCCGCCGCGTCGTCCCGTTCCCAGCCCGACGCCGAGTAGCGAGTTCTGGCACGTTGGTGTGGTGAACCTGCCGACCGAGGACGCCCGTGGGCTCGCCCGTGCCCTGACCGACCTGCTCAACGCCGGCCAGCAGTCGCTCGCGGAGTCCGGCTCGCCGCTGATCACCCGGATCACCGAGCACGTCGGCTGCCCGCTGGCCGAGATCCCGAACGTGGCCGAGCACCTACCGAGCTGGGAACACGCCAACCTGCAGCGCGGCATCGACGCCTACCTGGCCCGAAACTCGCCGGACGCGGCCTGGTTCGGCATCGCCGGCGCCCGGCACTTCACATCCGTCATCGACATGCTCGCCTCGGCGGACACGAGCCAGTCCTACCGGCTCGGCGCGGTCGACTACACGACCGTGGCGACCGGCCCGGCCACGGCCACCGAGGCGGTGCAGCTGGGCCTGGTGTGCACGGTCGCGCCGGACGGCTCGCCGGTGGTGCTCGCCGTCCAGGGCGCGGAGGAGGACCGCGGCGAGGACCGCTGCCACCTGCAGGTCCTCGCCGCCGACCGGCACACGGGCTCGGCGGTGCGCGAGGAGGTGCTGGAACACGCTCGCGAGCAGGACGTCTTCCGTGGTCAGGTGCTGTCGTTCGGCATGAGCGAGCACCGGGGCAACAAGCTGCTGTCGTTCATGCCCCGCCCGTCGCTGCGCGCGGACCAGGTGGTGCTGCCCGACGGCGTCCTCACCTCGATCGAGCGGCACGTCGTGCGCTCCGCCGCGCAGACCTCGGCACTGCGTGACCATGGCCAGCATCTCAAGCGCGGCCTGCTGCTGTACGGGCCGCCCGGCACCGGCAAGACACACACGGTCCGCTACCTGCTCTCACGGCTGCCGGAGTGCACGGTCTTCCTGCTCACCGGCATCGCGCTGATCCGCTGGCTGCGCGCGACGGCCGCCCTGGCCAGGCGCCTCGAGCCGTCGGTTGTCGTGGTCGAGGACGTCGACCTGATCGCCCAGGACCGGTCGATGTCGCCCACGGGCAACCCGGTGCTGTTCGAGCTGCTGGACGTGATGGACGGCATCGGCTCGGAGGCGGACGTGACGTTCGTCCTCACGACCAACCGCGTGGAGGCGCTCGAGGAGGCGCTGGCGCAACGCCCCGGCCGGATCGACCTGGCGGTGGAGGTTCCTCGCCCGGACGCCCAGTGCCGCGAACGCCTCCTGCGCCTCTACGCCGGTGCGGCGCTGCACCTCCCGGACGCCGAGCCGCTGGTCGCGGCCACCGAGGGCGTGACCGCGTCGTTCGTCAAGGAGTGGGTTCGGCGCGCGGTCCTCCACGCGGTGGACAACGACGGCGCCCTGGACGAGCCGTGCCTGCGGACCGCCCTCGACGAGCTCATGTCCCAGCAGCAGGCGCTCACCCGCAGCATGCTGGGTAGCCGCTGACCGGGGCGTCGTGACCCGCTGTTATCCTCATTTCTCGTGCCGTGTGGCATTCCGTCATGGAGGAAGCTCACCGGTGTTCGTCTCGGCTTCGGTGGGGCCACCTGAACGCGGCACAGACTTCCGTGATCGACATCGAGGAGCACACGCGTGGCGAACATCAAGTCCCAGATCAAGCGGATCAAGACGAACGAGAAGGCGCGGCAGCGCAACAAGTCCGTCAAGTCCTCGGTGAAGACCGCGATTCGCAAGTTCCGCGAGGCCGCCGACGCCGGCGACAAGGACAAGGCGACCGAGCTCCTCCAGGACGCCAGCCGCAAGCTCGACAAGGCGGCCGGCAAGGGCGTGATCCACGCCAACCAGGCGGCGAACAAGAAGTCCGCCATGGCGAAGCGCGCCAACGAGATCTGAGCTTCGTACCGACGGTGCCGGTCATCCCTCCCGGGGTGGCCGGCACTGTTGTCTGTCCAGCCGACTGTCTGTCCAGCCGACGCCGACCTCCAGTCCCGGTCAGCTGCGGCGGCGGGCCTCGACGAGGCGGAGCACCGCACGCTGCAGGGCGTAGTCCGCGTCCACCGCGACGCCCTTCACGTCCGCGTTCACGTCGGCCACCACCTGCATCGCCACCACCAGGCCGGCCGGGTGCCAGCCGCGGGACTGGGACAGCGCCTTGCGTACCTTCCACGTCGGCATGCCGAGCTCGGTCGACAGCCGGTACGGGTCGGCGCGGCCCGCGCCGGAGACCCGCGCCACCGTCCGCACCGCGTCGGCCAGCGCGTCGGCCACCAGCACGTGCGGCACGCCGAGCTGCATCGCCCAGCGCAGCATCTCCAGCGCGCCGGCCACGTCGCCGGTGACCGCCTTCTCGGCCACCGCGAACCCCGTGACGTCCGCCCGGCCGCGGTGGTAGCGACGCACCTCGTCGGCGGTGACCTGCCCACCGGTGTCGGCCACGAGCTGCGCGGCGGCCGACGCCAGCTCACGCAGGTCCGAGCCGACCGAGTCGATCAGCGCGGCCACCGCGTCCGCATCGGTCTTGCCCCCGGCCCGGCGGATCTCGTTGCGCACGAACGCCTCGCGGTCCGCCGGCTTGGTGATCCTGGGGCAGTCCACGACCTGCGCGTCCGCCGAGCGCAGCGTGGTGATCAGGTCCTTGGCCGGCTTGCGTCCGCCGCCGGTGTGCAGCACGACGAGCTGCACGCTCTCCGCGGGCTCGCGCACGTAGGAGGTGATCGCGGCGGCGATGTCCTTGCCGGCGTCGTGCGCGCCCTCGAGGACGATCACCCGCCGCTCCGCGAACAGCGAGGGGCTCACGAGCTCGGCCAGCTCGGGCGACGTCAGGTCCGACACCTTCACCCGGGTCAGCTCGGCGGTCGGGTCAGCGAGCCGCGCGGAATCGATCGCGGCCCGGACCGCGCGCTCGACCAGCAGCTCCTCCTCACCGAGCACGAGCTGCAGAGTCGGCGGCGTCACGACGGGCGACTTCACGCCGCCATCCTCGCACCACCGCGGTCGCCCCGAAGCCTGGCGGGGGTCCGTGTCGCCGCCGCTTCCATGATCGACATGACCCGGCTGAGGCTTCTCTCGAATGATGGACCTCACATTGGCCGAGCCGCCGGGTCGTGCCGTAACGTGTTCTACAGACAACTGAATACAGCTCATCCAGAGGGGCAGAGGGATCGGCCCGAAGAAGCCCCGGCAACCGGCGTCAGCCATTTCGCTTTCCGCGAGGACGGCTACGACCACGGTGCCAATTCCGACCCGCACGCGGGACAGATGAGGAGATACCTCGCGATGACTATTACTGCCGCCGGCACCACGCTCGACCTCGGGCCCGCACGCGCCCTGACCTGCCGGGAGTGTGGAAACCAGGTACCACTTGCCGCCGAGTTCGCGTGCGCCGAGTGTTTCGGCCCGCTCGAGGTCGCCTACGAGTTCGGCGACGTCACCCGGGCGGAGATCGAGTCCGGCCCCAAGTCGATCTGGCGCTACCGCCGCCTGCTGCCCATCCCGTCCGATGTGGACAGGTACGCCAACACCGAGCCCGGCCTCACCCGGCTGGTGAAGGCCGACCGGCTGGGTGCGGCCCTGGGCGTGAAGTCGTTGTGGGTCAAGGACGACACCGGCAACCCGACACACTCCTTCAAGGACCGCGTCGTCGCCGTCGCGCTCGCCGCCGCCCGCGAGCTCGGCTTCACCGTGCTGGCCTGCCCGTCCACCGGCAACCTGGCCAACGCCGTCGCCGCCGCGGCAGCGCGCGCCGGCTGGAACTCGGTGGTGCTGATCCCGTCCTCTCTCGAGCGGGCCAAGGTCCTGACCACGGCCGTGTACGACGGCGCGCTCATCGCGGTGGACGGCAACTACGACGACGTCAACCGGCTCGCCACCGAGCTCGCGGCCGAGCACGAGGACTGGGCATTCGTCAACGTCAACGTGCGGCCGTACTACGCCGAGGGCTCGAAGACGCTGGGGTACGAGGTGGCCGAGCAGCTCGGCTGGCGCTTGCCCGACCAGATCGTGGTCCCGGTCGCCTCCGGCGCGCAGCTCACCAAGGTGGACAAGGGTTTCCGCGAGTTCACCGAGCTCGGTCTCGTCGACGGCAAGCCCTACCGCGTGTTCGGCGCCCAGGCCACGGGCTGCTCCCCGGTGTCGGCCGCGTTCAAGGCCGGCCACGACGTGGTCCGCCCGGTGAAGCCCGACACGATCGCCCGCTCGCTGGCCATCGGCGCCCCCGCGGACGGCCCGTACGTGCTCGACGTCGTCCGCCGGACCAACGGGGCCGTCGAGGACGTCTCGGACGAGGAGGTCGTCGACGGCATCCGTCTCCTGGCGAGGACCGAAGGCATCTTCGCCGAGACCGCGGGCGGCGTCACCGTGGCGACAGCCAAGAAGCTGGTCGAGACCGGCCAGCTGGACCCTGAGGCCGAGACGGTGCTCCTGATCACCGGCGACGGCCTGAAGACTCTCGACGCGGTCCAGGACAAGATCGGCCCCAAGGCCACCGTGCCCCCGACGACCGCCGCGGTCCGCGAAGCCCTCGAGTCCTAACCAGACACTCAGCACCGCCGCGAGCGCCGCACGCGCCCGCGGCGGTCGCGTGTGCACGCCCGACGCCAACCCAGCTGCCCGTCAGTCCTCGCTGCTGCCGCCCGACGGACGTCTTTCGGCGCCACCCCGCGCGCTGTCCGCGGCGTCGCGGCCGTCAGGGCAGGTTGGCCAGCAGGTTGCGCATGAACCCGGGCGCGCCGATGCCCAGCACCATGCCCAGGGCCACGCCGACGCTGGCGTCAGCGGCGTCCGCGGCCGGCTGGTACACCGCCGACATCGTCCGCCCTTGGTCCGGTGTGGACAGTCGCGCCACAGGCTGACCGTCGCGCTCCAGACGGGCTCGCCAGCGACCTTCGTGGCGCAGCAGGTACTCCCGGCCGGCCACGGTGGCCCGCACGTTGTAGGTCGCGCGCCGCATGGCCCGGCGCCCGCAGTCCAGCGGTGCGGGCTGACCGTCGACCTCCAGCCGCACGGCGTCGCGGGTCATCGGCGTGATCCGCGGCGGCGGGAGGTTCCAGATCAGCCGCCGCTTGAGCACCTCCGGCAACGAGAGGACGGCACTCAACGTCAGCGTGGCTCGCCACGGCCCGGTGACCGTCACCACCCGTGGGTCCCACTGGCCGGTCACCGTGAACACCCCGAACCGCTGGTCGGGCAGCTGGATGATCACGGGCTCGGTCGGGATGTCGGCGCCGACCATCGTCTTGCGCAACCTGTCGAACACGGGCGGGCACGGTAACGGCTCGCCGCCGATCGGTCCAACCGACACGGGTGAACACACCGAGGAATGTCCAGGCCTTCGGTCCGGGCACGGCAGCCGCGGCGGACACGGGTCACGGCAAGGCAAGCGATTGCACGGCAGCCTGAACCCGTCGCCGAGCCTCGGCTCCGGCCGTCGGTGGGCCTCTGGCCGCGCCGCGGGTGATCGCGCGTGGGCCGGAGTCGCCCGGCACTATGGCCGCGTCGCCGGCGGTGTCGGTGCGGACGACCAGCGTCCCGGACCGCCCCAACGCTCGCAGGGTGATCGGGCTGGGGTGGCCGTACCGGTTGCCGGCGCCCACGCTCACCACCGCGATCCGTGGCCTGATCGCCGCGAACAGCTCCGGCGTCGTGTAGCGGCTGCCGTGATGGGGAACCTTGATCACCTCCGCGGACAGGTCGGCCCGCGAGCTCAGCAGGTGGGCCTGGGCGGCCAGCTCGACGTCACCGCTGAGCAGGATCCGGCCCGCCGGCGTCGCGGCCCGCATGACCACCGACGCGTTGTTGATCTCCGTGCCGTCGGCCTCGGCCGCCGGCATCACCTCCCTTCCTCCTGGTGCCAACACTTCGAGCGTCAGCCCCGGCCAGTCCAGCCGCCGCCCCGCGTCGAGCTGGACGATCGGCACACCCGCCGTGGCGGCTTTCGTCCGCACCTCCTTCCATGCCCAGTCCGGCGCCCGCGCCGGACCCACCCCCACCGCGCCCACCGCCCTGTCGTGCAGCACCGCGTCGAGCCCGCCGACGTGGTCGGCGTGCAGGTGGGTGAGCACCACCAGCGGCACCCGCGACACGTCCAGCCGGTCCAGGCACGCGGCCAGCGGGCCCGGCTCCGGCCCGGTGTCCACCACCACCGCTCGCCCCGGCTCAGCCGTGGCCAGTACGACCGCGTCGCCCTGGCCGACATCGCAGGCGACCATCGCCCACCCCGCCGGCGGCCACCCGGGAGCGATCACCCGCACCGGGATGACCACGACCAGCAGACCGGTGAACGCCGCACCGACCAGCACCCGCAGCCGCCGGTGTCGCAGCGCCGCCACCAGCAACAGCACGCACGCCACCAGCAGCAGGCCGCCCCACCACCCGTCCGGCCAGTCGATGGCGGCGCCGGGGACCCGGGACGCGTGCCGGCCGACCAGGATGAGCCAGTCGGCCTCCGGGCCGGCGAGCCGAACCAGCAGCTCGGCAAGCCACGGCAGCACCGGCGCGACCGGAGCCGCCAGCACACCCAGCACCGTGGCCGGCGCGACGACCGGCGCCGCCAGCAGGTTCGCCAGCACCGCCACGAGGCTGACCTGTCCAGCCATCCCGGCCACCACGGGCGCGGTGACCAGGTGCGCCGCGGCCGGCACCGCGAGCGCCTCGGCGAGCCCGCGCGGCACACCCCGCGCGGCCAGCCGGTCGGCCCACCGCGGCGCGAGCAGCACCAGCCCGGCCGTGGCGAGCACCGACAGCGCGAACCCGAAGCTGATCGCCATCGCCGGGTCCCACAGCACCAGCAGCACCACCGCGGTGCCGAGCGCCGGCAGCGCCGCCCGTTCCCGCCCGATGGCCAGGGCCAGCAGCCCGACGGCACCCATGACGCCGGCCCGCAGGACGCTCGGCTCCGGCCCCGCCAGCACCACGAAGCCGACCAACGCCGCCATCGCGCCCGCCGCCGCACCCCGAGGCCCGACCCGCATCGCCCGCAGCAGCAACAGCACCGCCACGCACACGATGGCGAGGTTGGCGCCGCTCACGGCCAGCAGGTGCGCCAGGCCCGCGGTCTGGAACTCCTCCTCGACCTGCCGGGGTAACCGGTCGGTGTCGCCCACCACCAGCCCAGGCAGGAGTCCGGCGGGCTCCGGGTCGAGCACTGCCGCGGCATCCCGCAGCCCGGACCGCAGCTCCTGCGCGACGCGCTGCCAGACCGCCGCGTCGGTGACCTGGTCCGGCGGACCACGGACCCGAAGCACGGCCACCGTGAGCTCGCCTGTCCGCGCGGGCGCGAGCTGTGCGGTGGCGGTGACGTCCTGCCCGGGAAGCAGCGTGGACCACCCGTCCACCGGCGCGATCAGCACCACCCGGCCGGTGGTGGCCACCGGGGCCCGGCCGACCGTCGCATCACGCACGCGTGCCGGCACCACGACCGCGCGCACCCCGCCCTGTTGCCCGCCGAACCCTGCGGAGAACACCGGCCGCGGCCGCTCGGTGACCGTCACCCGGAACACGCCCGACGCACCCTCGGTGGCGTGCGCCCGCAACGGGTCCTCGGCGGCGTCGCGCAGGCGACCGGTGTTACCCGCCGCCACCAGGAGCCCGCAGATCACCAGCGCCCAGCCGACCCCGAGGCGCCAACACCGCACCACCGGCGGCCGTCCCCGAGCGGCCCGCAGCACAGCCGTCCCGCAGGCGATGGTGAGGACGCCGCCGATCGCGACCCACCACCAGCCCAGCACGAGCCCGAGCATGGTCGCGACCCATACAGCCAGCGCCGCCGGCAC
>NZ_DASWSJ010000086.1:0-30940 GCF_036402745.1 Actinophytocola sp.
GGCAGGGTCGCAGCAGCAACGGGAAGGACTGGGGGACGACGAAGGCGGGCCCGGTCGAAACCGGACCCGCCTTCGTGGCTCGTCGTGCTTACTCGCCGGAGGCTGCTGCCTCGTCGGCGTCGCCGCCGCTGGAGGCTGCCATGTCCACCGGCGGGGAGTCGGGCACGCTGCCCGGCTTGGTCTCGCCGCGGAAGGTGAAGGTCGCCTTGTCGGTGGCCGTGCCTTCCTCGCCGTCCCAGCCCTCGACGTCGCAGATGATGATCTGGCCCGGCTGAAGCTCGCCGAACAGGATCTTCTCCGACAGCTGGTCCTCGATCTCGCGCTGAATGGTGCGGCGCAGCGGCCGGGCACCCAGCACCTTGTCGAACCCGCGGGTGGCGAGCAGCTTCTTGGCCGCCGGCGTGAGCTCCAGCGCCATGTCCTTGTTCTTCAGCTGCGTCTCGACGCGCGTGATCATCAGGTCCACCATCTTCACGATCTGCTCTTCGGTGAGCTGGTGGAACACGATGATGTCGTCGATCCGGTTGAGGAACTCGGGCCGGAAGTGCTTCTTGAGCTCGTCGTCGACCTTCTGCTTCATCCGGTCGTAGCTCTGCTCACCGCCGCCGGAGGTGAAGCCGAGACTCACCGCCTTGGAGATGTCCTGGGTACCGAGGTTCGAGGTGAAGATGATCACCGTGTTCTTGAAGTCCACGGTGCGGCCCTGACCATCGGTGAGCCGGCCATCCTCGAGCACCTGCAGGAGGGTGTTGTAGACCTCCTGGTGCGCCTTCTCGATCTCGTCGAACAGCACCACCGAGAACGGCTTGCGCCGGACCTTCTCGGTGAGCTGGCCGCCCTCCTCGTAGCCCACGTACCCGGGAGGGGCACCGAAGAGCCGCGAGGCGGTGTACCGGTCGTGGAACTCACCCATGTCGATCTGGATGAGCGCGTCGTCCTCGCCGAACAGGAAGTTCGCGAGCGCCTTGGACAGCTCGGTCTTACCGACACCGGACGGGCCGGCGAAGATGAACGAGCCGGACGGGCGCTTCGGGTCCTTCAGCCCGGCGCGGGTACGGCGGATGGCCTGCGACACGGCCCTGACCGCGTCCTCCTGGCCGATGATCCGCTTGTGCAGCTCGTCCTCCATGCGGAGCAGACGCGTGGTCTCCTCCTCGGTGAGCTTGAACACGGGGATCCCGGTCCAGTTGGCCAGCACCTCGGCGATCTGCTCGTCGTCGACCTCCGCGACGACGTCCAGGTCACCGTCCTTCCACTGCTTCTCCCGCTCCGCCTTCTGGCCGAGCAGCTGCTTCTCGGAGTCCCGCAGCTTCGCGGCCCGCTCGAAGTCCTGCGCGTCTATCGCGCTCTCCTTCTCACGGCGCACGTCGGCGATCTTCTCGTCGAACTCGCGCAGGTCCGGCGGCGCGGTCATGCGACGGATCCGCATCCGGGCACCGGCCTCGTCGATCAGGTCGATCGCCTTGTCCGGCAGGAAGCGGTCGTTGATGTACCGGTCGGCCAGGGTGGCCGCGGCCACCAGCGCCGGGTCGGTGATGGTGACCCGGTGGTGCGCCTCGTACCTGTCGCGCAGGCCCTTGAGGATCTCGATGGTGTGCTCGAGCGTCGGCTCGCCCACCTGGATCGGCTGGAAACGGCGCTCCAGCGCGGGGTCCTTCTCGACGTACTTGCGGTACTCGTCGAGCGTGGTGGCACCGATGGTCTGCAGCTCACCACGGGCGAGCATCGGCTTGAGAATGGACGCCGCGTCGATCGCGCCCTCCGCGGCACCCGCACCGACGAGCGTGTGGATCTCGTCGATGAACAGGATGATGTCGCCGCGGGTGCGGATCTCCTTGAGCACCTTCTTGAGGCGCTCCTCGAAGTCACCGCGGTAACGCGAGCCGGCCACGAGGGAGCCGAGGTCAAGCGTGTAGAGCTGCTTGTCCTTCAGTGTCTCGGGGACCTCGCCCTTGACGACCATCTGCGCGAGCCCCTCGACGACGGCCGTCTTGCCGACGCCCGGCTCGCCGATGAGCACCGGGTTGTTCTTGGTGCGGCGGGACAGCACCTGCATGACCCGCTCGATCTCCTTGGCCCGCCCGATGACCGGGTCGAGCTTGCCCTCACGCGCGGACGACGTGAGGTTGCGGCCGAACTGGTCGAGCACCAGCGAGGAGGACGGGGTGCCCTCGCCACGGCCGCCGGTCTCGGCGGGCTCCTTGCCCTGGTAGCCCGACAGCAGCTGCAACACCTGCTGGCGGACACGGTTGAGGTCGGCGCCGAGCTTGACGAGCACCTGTGCGGCGACGCCTTCGCCCTCCCGGATCAGGCCGAGAAGGATGTGCTCGGTACCGATGTAGTTGTGGCCGAGCTGAAGCGCCTCCCGCAACGACAGCTCGAGGACCTTCTTGGCCCGTGGGGTGAAGGGGATGTGCCCGCTCGGGGCGTGCTGGCCCTGGCCGATGATCTCCTCGACCTGCTGCCGCACGCCTTCGAGGGCGATCCCCAAAGACTCCAACGCCTTGGCGGCGACACCCTCACCCTCGTGGATCAAGCCCAGGAGGATGTGCTCGGTGCCGATGTAGTTGTGGTTGAGCATCCTGGCCTCTTCTTGGGCCAGCACAACCACCCGCCTCGCGCGGTCGGTGAACCTCTCAAACATCTGCACTCCTGACTGCTGCGCCGGCGGCCCTTGCCCACCGCTTACCCGTTGCGGTGGTCCAGCACCGTGAAGACCACTGTAGTCGCCCAGCCTGTTGCTCTCAGTACCACTTGCGGCTAAGTGTGGCCGTCGTACTCGACGTAATCATCGTTAGATCGTCGTCATCGGGCACAACGTGCGGGAATCGGTAAGGATTCCGGTTCGCATCGCTGTCCGCTAAGCGCGAACACGGGCTGTCCGGGTGGTCACACAGGCTCGCGATGATCAAGGTTGGCCGGTAAGGTAAGCCATACCTACCATCGTTCGGCGCAGCGGAGATCGCTCATGCGGACCACCACGAGCCTACAGCTCGTAACCGACACCAGGCGGGATCACCTCGCCGGGTCGGTGGCCCGTGCCGGGTCCCGCCAGGCCAGGACCCAGCTGCGGATGGGTCTGCCCGCCGACTCGACCGGCTGGGTGAATTGTGGACAACTACTCTCCGACACCGCCGGCTTCGCCGCGTGGCGTACCGGACTGGCCGACTGGCTCCTCGAGCGGTACGGCGACGCACCCGAACGGACCACCGCCGGCTACATCATGACCTGGTACCTGGGCGTGCCCGGCTACGTCGCGGCGCTGCTGTTCCACCACGAGCGCCGGGTCCCGTCGCTGCGTCCGGAGCACCTCGCGTTCCGCACCGCTCGACCACGACCCCACCCCGACTCGATCGCGGTGCTGGATCCGCGCTTCGTCTGCCTGCCCGACGACCCCGCCGCGGGCACCCCGGAGGCCACCGTGGTGCCGGACGAGCGGGCGCTCGCGGCGGTGCTGCGCGGCCGGTTCACCGCGCACGCGGCCCGGTTCATCGCCGCGTTCTCGCCGTCGGTGCGGTTCGGCCGGCACACTCTGTGGGCCGCGGCCACCGACGCGCTCGACGACTCGATGCTGCTCGCCGGCCGCTACGGCGGGGACGAGGGCGCCGGGGTGGACGACGCGGCCCTGCTGCTGCCGGCCCACCTGCCCCCGCTGACCTCCGCCTCCACCACCCGGCCGGCCGAGCTCGACCGGTGGACGCGGCGGCGGGAGAGCTGCTGCTTCCACTACCTGCTCGAGTCCGGCAAGGGCCCGTGCTCGACGTGCCCGCGAGTGCTGCCGAAGTAGCTCAGTCCTCGGGGGTGCCGGCCAGGGCGTCGCCCAGCGGGGTTCGCCGGTAGAGGACCGAGCGGCCGGCGCGGGCTCGGCTCACCAGCCCCGCGCGGCGCAGGACGGCCAGGTGGTCGCCGACCGCACCCGGGGCCAGCCGCAGGCCCTTCGCGAGCTGGGTCGTGCTCGCCGGATCGGCCAGCGAGGTCAGCAGCCGGGCCCGGGAGCGGCCCAGCAGGTCGGCCAGCGCGCCCGGCGGCGTGACGTGGTCGGGCTCGAGCAGGGCCGCCGTCCCCCGGGCCGGGTAGATCAGCGTGTGCGGCCACGGCGGGTCGGCGTGGACGGCCACCTTCGGCCACACGAACACCGACGGCACCAGCAGCAGCCCCCGCCCACCCAGGTCGACCTCCTGGTCGGCGAAGTTCGCGACCACGATCTCGCCGTCGCGCCAGCTCACCCGGCGGTGCAGGCCGGCGAGAGCCGCGGTCCAGCCGGCCCGGCTCAGCAGGCCGGCGCGATGGACGACGTCGCGCTCGCAGACCGCGCGCATCGCCGGCCAGTCACCGCCGATCAGCTCGGGCCAGACCGTCTCGAGGGTGTCCGCGACGATCTCGACCACCGCCGGGTCACCCAGGATCCCGACCACCCGCTCGTCGGTGGCCGGCTGGCGGCTCAGGCACTCGGCGATCTCGTGCCGGGCGAGCTCCAGCGGCGTCGCGCGGACCACCGCCAGGTCGTCCGCGATCGTCTGGGCCAGGCTCGCCGGCGGCGGGGCGATGAACCCCGCGCCGTACCTGCGGGTCTGCAGCGCCAGCACCGCGTCGAGCGACGTCGTGGCCCGCAGCCGGCGGAACACCGGCCGCAGCCGGGCCTCCCACGCCGCCGGCAGCCGGTCACCGGCCAGCCCGGACAGGGTGCGCAGCAGGTTGTCCAGCTCGAACAGTGGTGAGACGGCGAACCTGCTGTTCAGGACGTCGTCGCGGTGGACGGTCAGTCGCAGCACACCGCTGACCTTACGCGGTGGAACGAATCCCTGGTCGTGGGCCACGGGCGGGGGCGAGGCTCGACGGCGTGACCGACGCGACGGGCCGGACGACGTTCCGGCAGGTGCTGGCCGAGCCGGTGTTCCGGGTGCTGTTCTGGACCCGGGCGCTCGCGATCGGCGCCGACACGCTGCGCACGGTGGCGCTGTCGGTGCTCGTGTTCACCGTGACCGGCTCGGCGTTCCTGGGCGCGCTCACCTTCGGCATCTCGTTCCTTCCGCAGGTGATCGGCGGCGTGGTGATCGGCGCGCTGCCCGACATCGTGCGGCCGCGGGTGCTGATCGTCACCGGCTACGCGCTCGAGGCCTGCGGCGCGACCACGCTGGGCCTGGTCGACCTGCCGGTGTGGGCGAGCCTGCTGCTGGTCGCCGCGATCGGCTGCCTCGCGCCGGTGTTCAACGGCACCGCGGGCAGGCTCACCGCCGACTCGCTCTCCGGCGACGCGTTCGTCCTCGGCCGCAGCCTCTTCCAGCTGGCGATCTCGGCCGCGCAGGTGCTCGGCCTCGCCGCCGGCGGGGTGGCGGTCGCGACGGTCGGCGCGCAGCACGCGCTGCTCGTCGCCGCTGGCTGCCACCTCGTCTCCGCGCTGGGTGCCCGGCTGCTGCTGCCGGACCTGCCCGCGCCCGGCCGAACGGCCGAGCAGTCGCTGGTCGGGCGGAGCTGGCGGGTCAACCGGGCGCTGCTGGGCGACCCGACCGTGCGCCGGCTGCTGCTGGTGATGTGGCTGCCGGCGGCGTTCGTCACCGGGGCGGACAGCCTGCTGGTCCCGTTCGCGGCGGTGCGCGGCTTCCCGGCCGGCTCGGCGGGATACCTGCTCGCGTGCGTGCCGGTGGGGATGATGCTCGGCAACTTCGTGGTGGCCCGGCTGCTCTCGGCCGCCGCGCGGGAGCGGCTGGTGCCGGTGCTGGTGGTGGTGCTGGGCGTGCCGCTGCTCGGGTTCGCGTTCCCGCTGGGCGTGGTGGCGCTGGGTGCCCTGCTGACGGTCGCGGGGTTCGGCTTCGGCTACGGGCTGGGCGTGCAGCGGCCGTTCCGGGACGCGATCCCGCACGAAAGCCGAGGTCAGGCGTTCGGGCTGATGTCCACCGGGCTGATGACGCTGCAGGGGGTCGGGCCGGCGCTGTTCGGGCTGGCCACCGAGGTGGTGCCGGTCGGGGTCACGATGGCGCTCGGCGGCGTGGCGACCGTGCTGACCGCGGTGTGGATTCGGGTGAGTGACACCGAAACTGTTTCACAATGCGAAAACGCCGGTTCCCGGTCGACCGCGGATTCGCGGTGACGGAACCGGCGTTTGTCGCACGGAATGGTCACGCCTGCGCGTTGTACGCGTCAGTGACCTCCTTCGGGATTCGGCCCCGATCGGAGACGTTCATGCCCTGCTTGCGCGCCCACTCGCGAATTGCCTGGTTCTGTTCCCGATCGGCGGAGGCGGTACGCGGCGCACGGCCCGCACCCGCACGTCCGGCGGCCCGCTTACGGGCACCGGCCTGGCGACGGGCATGCTCCACGTATTCGGAGAGCGCTTCGCGCAACCGCTCGGCATTGTCCTCGGAGAGGTCGATCTCGTAGAACGCGCCATCCAAACCGAACTCGACGGTCTCCCCGGCCTCGGAACCGTCGAGGTCGTCGACCAGGGTAACCATGACCTTCTGCGCCATCTGCGCCCTCCTTGGTAAGAAACTCGAGGCCGAACGTGCATGCGTCAGCACCGATACAAATACTCCCACTAAGGAGGTTAACGCAAATCGTGGTCCGATTTCAGTGACGCTCGTGTTGCAACTTGCTCATTCAGGGCGCACGAGCGGAAACAGGATCGTCTCCCGTATGCCGAGGCCCGTGAGTGCCATCAGCAAGCGGTCGACGCCCATTCCGACACCGCCACTCGGCGGCATTCCGTACTCCAGTGCGCGCAAGAAGTCCTCGTCGAGTCGCATCGCCTCGTCGTCGCCGGTGGCCCGCAGGCCCGCCTGCTCGGTGAGCCGCTCGCGCTCGACGACCGCGTCCACCAGCTCCGAGTAGCCGGTGGCCAGCTCGAACCCGCGGACGTAGAGGTCCCATTTCTCGGCGATGCCCGGCTGGCTGCGGTGCTGGCGGGTGAGCGGGGAGGTCTCCACCGGGAAGTCGCGCACGAAGGTCGGCGCCACCAGGTGGTCGCCGACGAGGTGCTCGAACAGCTCCTCGACCAGCTTTCCGTGACCGAGCTTGGGATCGACCTCGAGCCCGGCCTGCCGCGCGTGCTTGTGCAGCAGCTCAGCGGGGGTCTGCGGGGTGATCTCCTCGCCCAGCGCCTCGGACACCGAGCCGTACATCGTCAGCGTGGTCCACTCGCCGGACAGGTCGTAGGGGCTGCCGTCGGCGAGGGTGACCTCGTGGCCGCCGAACACCGCCTGGGCCGCCTCCTGCACCAGCTCGCGGGTGAGGACGGCCATCGTGTCGTAGGTGCCGTAGGCCTCGTAGAACTCGAGCATGGCGAACTCGGGCGAATGCGATGAGTCGCTGCCCTCGTTGCGGAAGTTGCGATTGATCTCGAAGACCTTCTCGATTCCGCCGACCACGCAGCGCTTGAGGAACAGCTCCGGCGCGATCCGCAGGTACAGATCCATGTCCATCGCGTTGGAGTGTGTGACAAACGGGCGGGCGGTGGCACCCCCGTGGATGGTCTGGAGCATCGGGGTCTCGACCTCGACGAATCCGCGCCGATTGAAACTCTCTCGCAATGCTCGCGTCACCCCGGCGCGCATCCGGACGTTATCGCGTGCCTGCGGACGGAGGATCAGGTCGACATACCGCTGCCGAATACGCGTTTCCTCACCGAGCTGCTTGTGCGCGACCGGCAGCGGGCGCAGCGACTTGGCCGCCATTCGCCACTCGTCGGCCAGTACGGACAGCTCGCCGCGCCGCGAGGTGATTACCTCGCCGTGGACGAATACGTGATCGCCGAGGTCGACATCGGTCTTCCAGGCGGAAAGGCGGTCCTCGCCGACCTTGTTCAGGCTCAGCATCGCCTGCAGTTCGGTGCCGTCGCCCTCGACGAGGGTGGCGAAACAGAGCTTGCCGGTATTGCGCATGAACATGACCCGGCCGGTGACACCGACCACGTCACCGGTGGAGGTGTCGACGGGCAAATCGGAATACGCGTCGCGGATCTCGGCGAGAGAGTGGGTCCTCGGCAGCTCGACCGGATAGGGATCGACGCCCTCGGCAAGCAGCCGAGCCCGCTTCTCCCGACGGATCCGCAGCTGCTCCGGAAGGTCGTCGGCGGGCGGCTGAGGCGATTCGTCGGTCACGTCGAACAGGGTACGGAGAACGTCCGTGCTCAGACGATCGGGTTACCTTGGGGGCCATGTACGACGCCGACCTGATCCGCCGCCGGGCCCGCTCGTTCGGGTCCAACGCGGCCGCCTATGCCGAGCACCGGCCCGACTACCCCGCCGACGGCGTCCGCTGGGGGCTGGCGGCGGCAACGCACGAGGTCAGGCAGGTCGTCGACCTGGCGGCCGGCACCGGCAAGCTCACCGCGAGCCTGGTCGCGCTCGGGCTCGAGGTCACCGCGGTGGAGCCGGACGCGGACATGCTGGCGGAGCTGGCCGCCCGGTTCCCGACCGCGCGGGCGCTCGTCGGGTCGGCGGAGCGCATCCCACTGCCGGACGCGTCGGTGGACGCGGTCGTCGTGGGGCAGGCGTTCCACTGGTTCGACACGGACGCCGCGCTGGCCGAGATCGCCCGGGTGCTGCGGCCGGGCGGCGCGCTGGCGGCGCTGTGGAACAGGGAGGACACCGACGTCGAGTGGGTCGTCGAGCTGGGCAGGGTGTCGAGCTCGAGCGTCACCCGCGGGTGGGAGGTCCCCCACCCGTCGTTCGACACGGAGGGGTACGAGGCGGCCGAGCAGGCCCAGTTCCCGCACCTCCACCGCCGCACGGCCGAGTCGCTGGTGGCCACGATCGGCACCCAGTCGCACACGCTGGTCGTCAGCGCCGAGGAGCGGGACCGGGTGCTGGGCCGGATCCTGTCGTTCCTGGAGTCCCGCCCGGAGACCTCCCGCGGCGAGTTCGACCTGCCCCTGGTGACGACCGTGATCCGCGCCCGGCGCACCTAGCCCGGCAGCCGGTGCCGGCGGGTCATCTCGTGTTGCGTTCGAACACCAGGCGCAGGCCCAGCAGCGTGAGGTCCGGCCGGTGGTCGACGATGGTGGCCGACTCGTCCACCACCAGCGGCGCCAGGCCACCGGTCGCGATGACCGTGACCTCGCCGGCGTGGGTGGTGCGGTTCAGCTCGTCGACGATGCGCCGCACGAGGCCGTCGACCTGGCCGGTGAAGCCGTAGATGATGCCGGACTGCAGGCACTCCACGGTGTTCTTCCCGATCACCGACCGCGGCCGGACCAGCTCGACCTTGCGCAGCGCGGCGGCGCGGGCGGCGAGCGCGTCGACGGAGATCTCGATGCCCGGCGCGAACACGCCGCCGAGGAACTCGCCCTTCGCGGAGATCACGTCGATGTTGGTGGACGTGCCGAAGTCGACGACCACGCACGCGGTCTCGTGCAGGTGGTGCGCCGCGAGCGTGTTGACCACCCGGTCGGCGCCGACCTCCTTGGGGTTGTCGACGAGCAGCGGCACGCCGGTGCGCACACCGGGCTCGACGATGACCCTCGGCACCGCGCGGTAGTAGCGGCCGAGCATCACCCGCAGCTCCCGCAGCACGGCCGGCACGGTCGACAGCGCGGAGACGCCGGTGATCTCGTCGGCGTGCTCGCCGAGCAGGCCGCGCATGGTGAGCGCCAGCTCGTCGGCGGTCATCCGGGCGTCGGTGCGCATCCGCCAGTCCTGGACCAGGTCCTTGCCCTGGTACAGGCCGAGCGCGATGTTGGTGTTGCCGACGTCGATCGCGAGCAGCACCGGCGTCAGCTCTCCGGCTGGAGCAGCGCGTCGAGCAGTGCGGCCTCGGCGGTCTCGGCAGGCGGCTCGGCGGCCGGCTCGGACCCGCCCACCAGCCCGGAGTCCGCGGGCGCGTGCGCCGGGTCGGCGCCCGCCTCGACGATCCGGTTGGCCTCGTCGACGAACACGACCTTCGGCCGGAACACGGCGGCCTGCGCGGAGTCCATCAGCCCGTAGGCGATGAGGATGACGGTGTCGCCGGGGTGCACCAGGTGCGCGGCGGCGCCGTTGATGCCGACCACACCGCTGCCCCGCTCGCCCTCGATGACGTAGGTCTCCAGGCGCGCGCCGTTGGTGACGTCGACGATCGAGACCTGCTCGCCGGCCAGCAGGTCGGCGGCCTCCAGCAGCACGGGGTCGACGGTGACCGAGCCGACGTAGTGCAGGTCGGCCTGGGTGACCGTGGCCCGGTGGATCTTGGACTTGAGCATCGTGCGAAACATCGCAGACCTTCCCCCTACCGCGGTTCGCCGAGGAGCACGGCGACATTGTCGATCAAGCGCGTGGACCCGACGCGCGCGGCCACCAGCAACCGCGCCGCACCGCGGTCGGGGGCGGGGCCGAGGTCGGGATCGCGCAGCTCGAGGTAGTCGACGTCGACCCCCGGCTCCTTGTCGAGCACCGCGCGCGCGGAGTCCAGCACCACCCCGGGACCGCCGGCGCTGACCCGGGCGCCGGCCTGGAGTGCGGCCGACAGCGCCACCGCGGCGGCACGCTGCTCGGCGTCGAGGTAGACGTTGCGCGACGAGCGGGCGAGGCCGTCGGCCTCCCGCACGATCGGCACGCCGATGACGTTGACCTCGAGGTTGAGGTCGCGGACCATCCGCTTGATGAGCACGAGCTGCTGGTAGTCCTTCTCGCCGAACAGCGCGTAGTCGGGGCGGACGATGTTGAACAGCTTCGCCACGACGGTGAGCACGCCCGCGAAGTGCCCCGGCCGCGCGGCGCCCTCGAGCTCGTCGCCGAGCGGTCCCGGGTGGACGGTGACCTGCGCGCCCGGCGGGTAGAGGGCCTCCTTCTCCGGCGTGAACACGAGCTCGACGCGCTCCTCGCGGCACACGTCGAGGTCGGCCTCCAGGGGGCGCGGGTAGCGCTCGAAGTCCTCGCCCTGGCCGAACTGCAGCGGGTTGACGAAGATCGACGTGGCGAGCACGGCGTTGGGCAGCCGCCGCGCGGTGCGCAGGAGCTGGCGGTGACCGTCGTGCAGCGCGCCCATGGTCGGCACGAGCGCGATCTTGCGGCCGACCCCGCGCAGCGCCCTGGTGATCCGCACGACGTCGTCGAGTCCACTGTGGACATGCAGCTGGCCGGGGGTGAACCTCGGGGCCGTCATGGATGCTCCTCACCGGGGCCGCGCTCGATGGCGGCGATGACGTCGGGCGCGAGGTCGGCACGCAGCAGACCCGCCTGCTCGGCGCGGGCGGCGGTGCGGGCGGCGAGCGCGCGGTAGGCGGGCAGCATGTCCGGCGCGTGCTCGCCGAGGACCCGCAGGTGCGCGAGCACCGTGCCGGCGTCGCCGCGGGCGACCGGGCCGGTGAGCGCGCGGTCGCCGTGGCGCAGGGCGTTGTCGAGGGCGGCGGACAGCAGCGGGCCGAGCATGCGCTGCGGGTCGCCGACGCCGGCGGCCCGCAGCAGGTCGGCGGCCTCGGCGACGAGCGTGATCAGGTGGTTGGAGCCGTGGGCGAGGGCCGTGTGGTAGAGCGGGCGGGCCGACTCGGGGACCCGGGCGGGCTCGGCACCCATCTCGACGACGAGCGCCTCGCCGACGCTCCAGGCCGCCTCGTCGTCGTCGGCCGCGGTGACGCCGAAGCTGCAGGTGGCGATGCGTTCGAGGTCCTCGGCGCGGCCGGTGAAGGTCATCACCGGGTGCAGGGCCAGCGGCAGGGCACCGTGATCGACGGCCGGCTGGAGGACGTCGACGCCGTGCGCGCCACAGGTGTGCACGACGATCTGGCCGGCCCGCAGCGCACCGGCGGCGGCGAGGCCGCGGACCATGCCGGCGAGCGCGTCGTCCGGCAGTGCGAGGAGCACGAGGTCCGCCCTGCTCACGACCTCGTCGGGGGGCAGGAGGGGGACGCCGGGCAGCAGGTCCTCGGCGCGTTGGACGGACTCGCGGGACACGCCGGACGCGGCCACGACCGTGTGGCCGGCCCTGGCCAGGGCGGCGCCCAGCACCGCACCGACCCGGCCGGCGGAGACCACGCCGACGGCCAGTCGCGCCGGTCGGTTCATCCCGCCTCCCTGTTGTCGAAAATGAGCGTAACCACCGCGAAACACCACACCGCGCGGTGGGTGACCCGGTTCACCGCGACTGGTCGGCCCGTCTGGGCAGGCGGGCCTTGGCGGTGTGCAGCGCGCCGATGAGGTGCGCCTCCCGGTCGACCGTGTCGGCGCCGGCGAGGCCGAGGCGGCGGCTGTGCCAGAGGAAGGCGAGCTCGGTGACGGCGGCCTGGTAGCCGCCGAGGTCGCGGGCGGCCTCCTTGCCGGCGCGTCTGGCGGTCCTGGCGCGCCACGTGCGGCGGGCGGTGAGGTTGGTCAGGCGACGGACGTCGGCGGGGTCGACCCAGCCGCGCTGGACCATCTCCGGCAGCGCGATGGCGACGATCTTCTGCTCGCGGCGGCGGTGCCAGCTGACGAACAGCACGCCGGCGATGAAGATCGGGACCATGACGAGGAAGTAGACGTTGAGGAAGGTCTGTGCCGTGCCGAGGGTGGCGGCGGCGTTCCACATGGCGTGCAGGGTGACCGCGGCGAGGTAGCCGCCGACCGGGGCGAGCGTGCGGACGGTGCGGCTGGGCGTGCGCACGGAGATGCCGACGCCGATGCCGATCATCGCGGTGAAGAGCGGGTGGCAGAACGGGGCGAGGACGCCGCGGAGGATGAACGCGGTGACGACGCCGGAGGTGCTGGTGTCACCGAAGCCGTGCTCGGCGAACGCGCGGCCGAAGTAGTAGATGTTCTCGGTGAACGCGAAGCCGGCGGCGACGAACCCGGCGTAGACGACGCCGTCGATGACGCCGTCGAACTCGTTGCGCAGCCAGAGCATGATCCCGACGACGAACGCGCCCTTGACGGCTTCCTCGAAGAGGGGCGCGCTCACGATCGCGCTGAGGGTGTCGCCCCGGCCGTGACCGAGGAGCGTGTCGCCGACGGCCTCGGCGGTGTTGTTGATGAGGAGCGCCGTGATCGCGGCGACGCTGGCGCCCCACCCGAAGGCGAGCCAGAGCAGCCGGGCGGGCTCGGGCTCCCACCGGTCGATCCAGAGCAGGGCGGCCACGATCGACCCGACGGGAACGAGCGCCGCGACGATGCCCACCAGCTCGGCGACGAGCCCCACGCGGGCGGTACTGAGCGCGAGAAGAGCGAGCCCACACCCGGCGAGGGCGACAAGCGCGGCGACCGGAAGCAGCACGGTCCGCCTCCGCGGACTGTGCCGGTGCGGCAGAGGGCCCGTGTTCACGGGGCAACCCTACGGGTCGGGGGGTCGAGGTTTTGTCGCATCGCCGCCTGCCCGGCCGACGCGTCGCCAACGACGGCGCAGGGCGGGTGGAGCCCGGCCCGCGCAGCCCAGCCGCGCCGCCGCCGGGGCGAGTGGAGCCCCGGCCGCGCAGCGCCAGCGGCGGCGCCGCGCAGCGTGCGCCCGTGGGGGCGGTGACGATGGGCGGTGGCGGTGTGGTGCGGCGGCAGCGCGACGGTGGGGGTCGCGGTGGAGTCGCCGTCGCGGTCCTCGCATCGGCGGCGAGGCGTGGCCCTGCTGGCCCTCGCCGTGGCGGGAAGTGGTTGCAGCGCCGCCGGTCAGTCTTCGCGGCGTCGGCGGCGGCGGGGGGTCGTTGTGCCGCCGCCGTGGGAGGCGAGGAGCTCGTTCACCGAGCGGCCGGCGGCGTGGGAGCCGCTCGGGGACTCCGGCTCGGGCTCGGGCCTCGCGTGGCTGCCGTTGCGGGCGCCGTTCTGCTGCAGGGCGGCGGTCTCCTGCCAGGTCGGCTGGCCCTCGGCCCGGCGCCGGCGACCGCCGCCGTCCTCGGTGCCGTGGCCTGACTCGGCGGTCGGCTCGGCGGTGTGCCGGCTGGCCCGCACCGGCTCCATGTATCCCGACTCCGCGGCCCGCCGCCCGACGGAAGGCACGTATCCCGAGGCCTCCGCCGCGTGCCCGCCCCGCTGCACCGGCTCCATGTACCCGGACTCCGCCGCCCGCCGCCCGACCGGCGTCACATACCCGGACGCCTCCGCGGCATGGCTGTGTGCGGCCCGCCCCGCCGCGGCATCGCCCGACTCGCCCCGCGAACTGGCATATCCGGATGCCTCCGCACGCGAGTCGGTGTAACCGGACGCCTCCGCACGGCTGAGCGGGGAACGCGCCGCATCGGCACGCGAATCGGTGTAACCAGAAGCCTCGGCACGGCTGGGTGCCGAACGCGCCGCATCGGCACGCGAGTTCGGGTAGCCAGAAGCCTCGGCACGGCTGGGGGCGGAACGCGCCGCATCGGCGCGCGGGCTGGTGTAGCCAGAAGCCTCCGCACGAGGGCTCGGGTAGCCGGAGGCGTCCGCCCGGCCGACGGTCGCCTGGCCCACCGCCTCGGCGCGCGGGTCCGGGTAGCCGGACGCATCAGCCCGGCCGCCCGCCGCAGCACGCGGGTCGGTGTAGCCGGAGGCATCGGCCAGGGTGCCCGTCTCGGTGCGCGGGTTCGGGTAGCCGGAAGCCTCGGCACGGCTGGGCGCCGCGCGGGAGTCGGTGTAGCCGGAAGCCTCCGCCCGGCTCGCGCGAGAGTTCGCACGACTCGGCGACTCGGTCGGCCTGATCGCGGTTTGCTCGGCATCGGCGCGGGGGTCCGGGTAGCCGGAGGAGTCGGCGGCCACGCGTCGAGAGTCGTGGTTCTGCTTCTGCACGTACTGCCGCGCCGCGTACGGCTGCTGCTCCCGGGACCCGGCGCCCGAGGACGACGACTCCCATGACGGCGTCCAGTCCGAGTCGATCTCCTCGACGGTCCCGTTGGCCCACTGCGCGGCGGGCCTGCCCTGACCATCCAGCGCGCCCGGCACGAACCAGCGGTCCGACATCTCCGCCGGGTGCGGCTCGTGCTCCAGCTTGATCTGCTGCACCGGCTCGGGCAGCGGGAACTCGGTCCGCGACGGCCGGTCCGCGCGCCGGGGCAGCGGCTCGACCGTTCGCTTGGCGTGGTGCACCTCGTGCACGCGCTCGATCAGGTCGGTCTGCGCCTCCTGCACCACCGGCGGGATGACGACATCGTCCTCGGTGGACCGGGCCGGCGGCAGTCGCTTGAGCTGGTTCTCGCGCGCCAACGGATGGCTCTCGGGCAGCGAACGCATGCGGGTCGACTCGGCGCGCAGGGCGAAGCGCTCGACCATGAACTCACCGCCGACCAGGCTTTGCAGCGTGTGCCGGAGGTTGTGCAGCTCCTGGCGCAGTGCGGCCATGTCGTCGCGGGCTTCCTCCTCGGCCTCGCGCTTGGCCTCGGCCGCGACCTCTAGCTCGTACTCGCGGCGGGCGGCGATCTCACGCTCCAGCTCGAGCTCGTAGCGCTCCTGCCGTTCGACCGCGTCTTCCTCCCGCTCGGCGACCTGCCGGCGGTACCTGGCGGCGACGAACGCACCGACCAACGCCGCCCACAGCCCGGCGACGATGCCCAGCCGCATCCACTTGAGGTCGTCGCTCAGCACCAGCACACCGGTCGCAGCCACGGCGAACAAGATGGCCGCTGTGAGTAACAGCCTGCCGCCGAACGAACCGTGCGCGGGCTCGTCGGACGAGTCGCGGCGGACGTTCATGGCACACACCGTACCGGTCCGTTACCAGGACGAGACCAAGCTGGAGTGAAACTTTCCCTCAGCCCGAGGCGTCGGATCGGTACTCCGGCGGCTGATTCTCCTGGTCATCCGGGGTGCGGCAGCACCACTCGAGAAAGAGCGCGGCGGCGATCAGAACCGCCGCACACCCGATGCCGACCACCGTGCTGGGCACATCGTCGGCCGCCGCGGCCACCTGGGCGCGGCGGGGGAACAGGTAGCCGAGCATGCCGAGCCAGGCGCCGAGCATGATCGCTCCGAGTAACGACGACGCCTTCGCGAGCGCCACCGCGCGAGCCGCGGTGAGCGGCTGGACGGGCCTGCCGCCCTTCGTCCGGCGGATGCGTGCGCGCAGCGAGCCACCGAGCGCGCCCTCGATGACGGCGAGCACGAGGAGCGTGACGCCGGCGAACGTGGGCAGCGGCGGCAGGCTGCTGTAGGCCACCCGAACGGTCAGGTAGACGATCCCGGCGGCCACCAGACCGGCCACGACCAGGTCGCGGGCCCGGGTGAAATGCATGCCCCCAGGCTACCGGCGACACTTGACTCTCCAGTGACTGGAAGGTTGAGCATGGCGGCCATGGGCGACAGCGGGGTGTTCACGATCGGCGAGCTGGCTCGCCGGACCGGGCTGACCACCCGGACGATCCGGTTCTACTCGGACGAAGGGCTGCTGCCGCCCGCCGACCGCACGTACGCCGGCTACCGGCTCTACGACTCGGCGTCGCTGGCCCGGCTGGAGCTGCTACGCACGTTACGCGAGCTCGGCCTGGGCCTGACCGACGCGGGCGAGGCGCTGGCCGGCCGGTCGAGCGTCGCCGACCTCGCGCGGCGGCACGTGGAGCTGCTGGACGAGCAGATCCGGGTGCTGCGGCTGCGGCGGGCGGTGCTGCGGGCGGTCGCCAAGAATGAATCCGACCTGAACGAGGTGACGTTGATGAAGAACCTGGCCGCGATGTCCGACGAGGAGCGCCGGCAGCTGATCGACGAGTTCTGGGACGAGGTGACCGCGGGGCTCGACATCAACCCGGACTTCGACGCGAAGATGCGCTCGGCCAAGCCGGAGCTGCCCGACGACCCGACGCCGGAGCAGCTGCAGGCGTGGATCGAGCTGGCGGAGCTGGTGCGGGACAAGGACTTCCGGCGGCGGATCCGCGAGATGGGCGAGTCGCACTCCGCGGCCCGCGATGCCGGCGAGCCGATGAGTGCGCCGTCCTCGGGACAGGAGTGGTTCGAGTGGACCGCCGCCGCGGCCTCGGCGATGGAGGCGGGGCACGCGCCGTCCTCGCCGGCGGGGCAGGCCGTGGCCGCCACGGTCGCGTCGGCGATGGGCGTCTCCCCGGAGGCGGCGGCGGACCAGCTCGCGACGGGAACGGACCCGCGAGCGGAGCGGTACTGGCAGCTGATGGCCACGATCAACGGCTGGCCACAGGTGCCGGCCCAGACGCCGCGGGCGGAGTGGATCATCGCCGCGCTGCGGGCCGCCGCGGGCTGACCGGCCTCAGAGCCGCAGGTCCGGACGCAGGCGCACGCCTGCCCGGTCCGGCCCGGGGAGCGCGGACAGCAGCGCGCGCACGGGACCGCGGCCGGGCAGGGTGGCCGCCGGGTCGACGGCCAGCCACGGGATCAGCACGGTGGCCCGGTCCGCGGTGCCGGGGTGCGGGAGCAGCAGGTCGGGGTGGTCGCTGGTGACGGCGTCGACCGTCACCACGTCCACGTCCAGCGTCCTGGGACCCCAGCGCTGCTCGCGGACCCGGCCCGCCTTCTGCTCCAGCGCCTGGCCGCGCCGCAGCCACGCCCACTCGTCGGCCTCGGGGTCCTCGACGATCAGCACCGCGTTGAGGAAGTCCGGCTGGTCCTCGACACCCCACGGCTCGGTCTCGTAGACCGGGGACGCGGCCACCAGGACGTCCGCGAAGCCGTCGACGGCCACCCGGAGGTGGGCCAGCCGGTCGCCGAGGTTGGAGCCGAGGGACAGGACCGCGCGGGTCACGTGTCGCGGGTCCGGCGCGAGCGGCGGATGGTGACCGCGACATCGGCGAACTCGAGCGGGATCGGGGCGTGCGGCTTGTGGATCGTGACCTCGACGGCGTGGATCCGCTCGTCCCGCATCACGTCCGTGGCCACCTCGGCGCCCACGGTCTCGATGAGGTCGCGCGGCTCGCCGCCGACGATCTCGGCCACCCGAACGGCGAGGTCGCCGTAGTGGACGGTCTCGTCGATGTCGTCGGTGTCCCCCGCCTTGACCAGGTCGACCCAGACGGTGACGTCGACGAGGAAGTCCTGGCCGTCCCGCCGCTCCTGCTCCAGCACGCCGTGGTGGCCGCGGACCCGCAGGCCGGTGAGCGTGATGCGATCAGTCATCGCCCGGGCCCTCCCATGCCACGGCCACCTCGACGGCGTCGAGCGACCGGGTGACGTCATGAACCCGCACGCCCCAGGCGCCGGCCAGGGCCACCAGCGCGGAGATCGCCGCCGTGGCCTCCTCACGGCCGGCCGGCGGGCGGGGCGTGCCGTCCTTGGCCGCCAGCAACGTGCCGAGAAACCGTTTGCGGGACGCGCCCACCAGCACCGGGAAACCCAGGTCCCGCAACACGTCCAGCCGGCGCAGCAGCGCCCAGTTGTGCTCGCCGCGCTTGGCGAACCCCAGCCCGGGGTCGAGCACCAGCGCCGAGGGATCGACACCGGCGGCCACCGCCGCGTCGACGCGCGCGCTCAGCTCGTCGCGGACGTCGGCCACGACATCGGTGTAGGTGGCGAGGGAGTCCATGTTGTCGCTGTGCCCGCGCCAGTGCATGAGGATCCACGGCACGTCCGCCGACGCGACGAACCGGGCCATCGCCGGATCGGCGAGGCCGCCGGACACGTCGTTGACCACCCGCGCACCCGCGCCCAGCGCCGCCTCCGCGACCCGCGCGCGGGTGGTGTCGACGCTCACCGCGACGCCGGCCGACGCCAGGCCGGAGACGACCGGCAGCACGCGGGCGATCTCGGTCTCGGCGTCGACCCGGGCCGCCCCGGGACGGGTGGACTCGCCGCCGACGTCGACCAGGTCCGCGCCCGCCTCCCACATCGCGATGCCGTGCGCCAGCGCGTCGTCGAGGCCGAGGTAGCGGCCGCCGTCGGAGAACGAGTCCGGCGTGACGTTGAGGACCCCCATCACCGCGCAGCGACCGGGCTGCGGCAGCGCCGGATGCGCGCTCCTCACCGGCTCCGCCCGCGGATGAGCTCGAGCGCCTCCGCCCGCGACGACGCCGAGGTGCGCAGCAGCCCGCGCACCGCCGACGTGGTCGTGCGCGCGCCCGGCTTGCGGACGCCGCGCATCGCCATGCACAGGTGCTCGGCCTCGACCACGACGATGACGCCGCGCGGGTCGAGCTTGCGCACCATCGCGTCGGCGATCTGGGACGTGAGCCGCTCCTGCACCTGCGGGCGCTTGGCGTAGAGGTCGACGAGCCGGGCGAGCTTCGACAGGCCCGTGACCTTGCCCTGCTCGTTGGGGATGTAGCCGACGTGGGTGACGCCGTGGAAGGGCACCAGGTGGTGCTCGCAGTTGTGCGTCAGGTGTCCGTCGACGATGAACGTGGGGTGCGGGTCGCAGGTGAAGCTGTAGACGGTGAACGGCTCCGTGGCGGCCGCCTCGACCGGGCGGACCGTCTGGACCGGCACCCACTGCGACTCGGTGAGCGACGTGCGGTGCGACTGCTGGGCGAACCCGTGCCGCCGCCACCAGCCGGTGCCGTCGTCGCCGGACCGGTCGGGCCGGCGCCGCAGCGTCGCGAACGACATCGGCCGGGCCGCGAGCCGGGCGGGCTCTGTCCACTCGACCGACGTGCCGCCCACGTCCCGCGCCTCGGCCCAGCCCTCGGGCGTGGCGAGCGGGTGGTCGGGGGTGACGACGAAGCTGCCGGCGGCCGTGACGACCTCGACGAGCTGGCGGGTGGGCCGGGCGTCGATGCGGGTGACCGTGGTGGGCTCGACCCGGCCGTCGGCCAGCGTCCACAGCTGGTCGCCGACCCGCACGTCCGCCGCCGCGAGCGGCCCGCCGATCGCGTCGACCGGCTGGCGGCTGGGCACGCACGTCGAGTACATCGGGATGTCCGTGACCAGCACCAGCTCGTCGTGGCACTCGTCGAACGTCTTGTCCAGCACCGAGTCGGGGTCGGTGTAGAGGCCGGCGAACATCTCCAGGTACGCACGGGCGACCCGCGCCGGGGTGTCCAGCAGGCCCTCGCGGTCCGGGTCCTCGCCGCACGCGAGCAGCAGTTCCCGGACCGCCTTCTCAGCGCGGGCCTGGTCGAACACCGGCACGGGTCCACCGGTGGTGTACAGCGGGCCTCTCGACCCGTTGCCGGAGCTGTCAGCCGTCAAAAGTGCCTCCGCGACTCAGCGGCCACTATCCCATTCTGAGCCGGGGCGGCGGTCGTCCGGGTCGGCAGGTCCTTGCTGGTCTCGACGGCGGTCATCCTGGCCGGGCTGCGGATCCCACGACGGCCGCCACTGGTTGTTGGGATGACCGGACGGCGTGGTGGCCGGGGTCCACCCCGGCGGGGCGCCGTAGTTGGGCGGGCCGTCGCTGCGGCCGGGCTGCCGGGGCGTGCCCGGGTACGGCTGGCCGTAGGGACCACCGGGACCACCGGGACCGCCGGGACCGGGCTGGCCGCCGTACGGACCGGGCTGCGGCAGGCCGTTGGGGCCGGCGCCGTTGCCACCACCGGGCGGCTGCGGGTTGGGCCGCGGCGGGCCCCCGGGCAGCTCGCCGGCACCCGGCGCGGTGCGTACCGGCGTGGGCTCGGGCTGGACCGGCGGCCACGGCTCGCCGCGCTCCTTGGCCAGCTCGCCCGGCGTCTTGATGGGCGGCTTGTCCGAGGGCGTGCGGCCGCCGAACTCGTTGAACGCGGTGATCCGCGGGCGCTTCTCGACCTTGGAGAAGATCCGCTGGAGGTCCTTGCGGTGCAACGTCTCCTTGTCCAGGAGCTCGATGACCAGGTTGTCGAGGACGTCCCGGTAGGTGTTGAGCACGTCCCAGGCCTCGGTGTGCGCGGCCTCGATGAGCTTGCGGACCTCTTCGTCGATCTCGTGCGCGACCTCGAGCGAGTAGTCCGGCGCGTGGCCCATCGAGCGGCCGAGGAACGGGTCGCCCTGGTCCTGGCCGTACTTGACCGCGCCGAGGCGGGCGGACATGCCGTACTCGGTGACCATGGCCTTGGCGATCTTGGTGGCCTGCTCGATGTCGCTCGACGCGCCCGTGGTGGGCTCGTGGAAGACCAGCTCCTCCGCGGAGCGGCCACCCAGCGCGAACACCAGCCGGGCGATCATCTCCGAGCGGGTCATGAGCTGCTTGTCGTCCTCGGGGACGACCAGCGCGTGCCCACCGGTGCGACCGCGCGGCAGGATCGTCAGCTTGTAGACCGGCTCGAGGTCCGGCATCGCCCACGCGGCGAGCGCGTGCCCGCCCTCGTGGTAGGCGGTGATCTTCTTCTCCTTCTCGGAGATGATCCGGCTCTTGCGGGCCGGGCCGCCGACGACGCGGTCGACCGACTCCTCCAGCGCGGCACTGTCGATCATGGTGCCGTTCTGCCGGGCGGTGAGCAGCGCCGCCTCGTTGATGACGTTGGCCAGGTCGGCGCCGGACATGCCGACGGTGCGCTTGGCCAGCCCGTCGAGATCGGCCTCCGGGTCGAACGGCTTGCCCTTGGAGTGGACCAGGAGGATCTTCTTGCGGCCCGTGAGGTCGGGCGCGGACACCGGGATCTGCCGGTCGAAACGGCCCGGGCGCAGCAGCGCCGGGTCGAGGATGTCCGGCCGGTTGGTGGCCGCGATGAGGATGATGCCGCCGCGCGCGTCGAAGCCGTCCATCTCGACCAGGAGCTGGTTGAGGGTCTGCTCGCGCTCGTCGTGACCGCCGCCGAGGCCGGCGCCGCGCTGGCGGCCGACCGCGTCGATCTCGTCGACGAAGATGATGCACGGCGCGTTCTGCTTGGCCTGCTCGAACAGGTCACGCACCCGGGAGGCGCCGACACCGACGAACATCTCGACGAAGTCGGAGCCGGAGATCGAGTAGAACGGCACCCCGGCCTCGCCGGCGACCGCGCGGGCCAGCAGCGTCTTGCCGGTGCCCGGCGGGCCGTAGAGCAGCACGCCCTTGGGGATCTTGGCGCCGAGCGCCTGGTAGCGGGCGGGGTTCTGGAGGAAGTCCTTGATCTCGTAGAGCTCCTCGACCGCCTCGTCGACACCGGCGACGTCGTCGAAGGTGGTCTTGGGCATGTCCTTGGGCAGCTGCTTGGCCCGGGACTTGCCGAAGTTCATCACCCGGTTTCCGCCGCCCTGGACGTTGTTCATCATCCACATCAGCAGGATGAGGAGCAGGCCCAGCGGGATGAGGAAGATCAGGATCTGGGTGAGGAAGGACTCCTGGGTGACCGTGGTGTTGAACTCGGTCTTGCTCGCTTGTGCCTGGAGGGCACGGTAGATGTCACCGGTGGCAGCCGAGGGGAACTGCGTGATGACCTGGGTGACCCGCTGGCCGTCCTGCGTGATCGGGTTACGCAGGGTCAGCTTGAGTCGCTGTTCCTTGTCCTCGAGGTCGGCCTTCTCGACGTTGCCGCTGGTTATCTGCGACACGGCCTTGGAGGTTGGCACCTCCGTGTAGCCGCGCGTGTCGTCGAACAGCATGCTGATCAAGAAGTAGAGCAGCAACACCACCAAGATCCATACCAGCGGGTTGCGCAACAGGCGCTTGCGGTCCATCAACTTACGGCCGCGGTGCGGCCCGACCCTCCCTGACTTGCACGTAGGGCAGCGTTTCGTCTCCGTCGCCCATTACCCGGCCGGACAAGGCACTCCGGTCCACCCAGCGTACCGCCCGCAGTGGAGCACCCACGCTGCGAAGTACCCGCGGTGTGCTCACCCCAGGTCAACGGCCGCGGGACGGAATCGGTTCCCCGGGCTGGTCGTGCAGGTCAGGGGGCTCCTCCGGGTCGCCGCGGCCGTCGACCCCGGGTCGAGCCCGGGTTGACCATCGTCACAGCGGGCGGGTGCCCGTGACCTCGGTGACCAGCTCGCCGATGCGGTGGCGCAGCGCCGCGGCGTCGGCCGGGGCGACGGTGACCCAGTCCTGGCGGCTCTGGGTGAGGTAGCGGCCGGTGTCGTTGTCGAACCACGCGAGGACCGGGGAGCGGCGGCGGCCGCGCATGTCGCTGCGGCTGTTGACGCCGATCTGGCCGCCGCGGCGGTTGGCCAGCGCGGTGAGCTTGGCCAGGGCCTTGCGGGTCTCCATCGTGCTGGTGCGCGCGGCGCCGGCCGGGACCTTCTGCCTCAGCTCCTCGGCCGGGACGGAGATCGACTGCTCCGACCCGCGCTGGGCGCCCGGCAGCAGGCCGACGATGGCGGAGACCAGGCCGTCCCGCGGGATCGCGCGCAGGCGCAGGCCGTCCGGCTGCTGGATGGCGAGCACGGCGCCGCCCCGGCCCGACGCGGCCAGCGCGAGCACCGGCGGCGCGTCCGCCTCGGGGAGGAACACCGAGTCGATGCTCAGGTCGGCGTGAGCCAGCGTGCCGAGCCAGGCCTCGAGCTCGGGGTCCAGCCGGCCGGCGTGGTCGATGAGGCCGCCCGCGACGAGGTCCTCGCGGACCCGCCGGCGCAGGGCGGCGCGCTCGTCCATGGTGGCGCCGTGCGAGCGGACCTCGAGCGGGTAGGGCGGCTCGCCCGCGTCGAGGGCCTCCCAGAGGAAGTCGAGCGCGAGCGGGCCGATGTGGCGTTCGGGCACGTCAGTGGTCCTCGTCCCCGCCGATGACCGAGGGCGCGGTGAGCTGGTCGCTGCCGAAGGTGCCCTCCGGGTCGCCCTCGACCAGGAACGCCGGCCGCTCGTGCTCGTCGTCGTCCTCCCCGTTGCGCCGGCCGCCGCCGGCGCCCATGCCACCCGCACCGCGGCCGGCCGCGCCCTGGCCCGCGACGCCTTGGCCGCCGACGCCCGTGGGGACCGGGCCGCGTGCGCCGGTGTTGGTGCCGAGGCCGCCCCGGCCTGTTCCTTCCGCGCCTCCCGCGCCTGCGCCTCCCGCGCCGCCGAAGCCGCTGAAACCGGCGCCGAAGCCGCCCTGCTGTGGTGCGCCGGATCCGGGTGCGCCCGGCGCTGTGGCGGTGGTCGGGGTGGTCGAGACGGGTGCCGGGGGCGTGTAGCCGGCGGCGCTGGTGCCCGTGTTCTGGCCCGCGCCGGGGAAGGTGTCGCCGACGCCTATGCCGGTGCCCGTGCCTGTGTTCGAGCCGGTGCCCCGCGGGCCGACGCCGGTGGTGGTGCCGGACGTGTCGCCGGAGCCGGCGAGGTGGCTGACGGTTCCGTGGCTGCCCGAGTAGGGCACGGCGCTGCCGGTGATGCGGGCATCGCCGCCGCTGCCGGGCTTGATCTGCCCGGCAGGCGGCGGGACGAAGCTGGGCGTCTGCGAGTCGACGGAGTTCATGGCCTGGGTGTAGGTGTTGAGGTAGGAGATCTGCTCGCGCTTGACCGCGTCGGAGGCGTCCTTCTGTGCCTTGAGGTCGGCCTGCATGGCGGCTGGGCCCCCGGCGAGCATCGCGTTGAGCGACTGCTGCTGGTCGAAGTCCTGCGGCGGCGGCAGCTTGCGAACCTCCGTGGCCGCCACCGACTGGCGCGACATCTGGACGCCCATCATCTGCGCGGTCTGCCCCGCCCGCCCGGCCGCCTGGGCAAGCGGAGCGAGCGCGGCCCGAGCCGAGTCAGCGGCGACGCCACTCCAGGCCCCGTCGAGCTGGGTGACGGCGTCGAGCAACCCGTTGGCGGCGTCGGCCAAGCCGTTGCCACCCGTGTTGAACGTCCGCCCGAGGTCGTCGGCCGTCGTAGGGCTGTTGTTCTGGGTGGCGAAGTTGTAGAGGGCCTTGCTGTCGAAGCCGTCCCAATTGGGCGTGTCGCCAATCGCCCGGTCGTCGCCCATCCGAACGTCAGGGGCGAGCTCCGCGGCCTGACTGCCCGTGATCGTGTCCTGGATGTCTACTCGCGTCGACCGGTCCTCGTCGGGCATGTGCTGCATCGTGCGATGCGTGCGGGTGGCCCGGTCACCCGCGTATTCCTGGGTGTTGTAATGCTCGTTGTTGGGCGCCATGACTCCCCCTACTGCTGCGTCGCCTTCATCGGTCTTTGACTCTCGGCACGATGATGTTCGCCATCTCGTTCGCCAAGGTGCACGGATCGTATTTGCCCTCGCCGCCACTGAGCAGGGCTGCGCTGGTGCCGAAAAGATTGCCGCTGGGCAGGTCGATCAGCACCTGGCAGACGACGATCGGATCGGTTTCTTTCGACTGGACCGCGGTCAGCCCATGGACGGTAGTGGGCGTGTTGGTGATCCCGGGCCCCGTGCGGACGTTCGTGGTCTTCAGCCCTGGCTGCACGCCGACGACCAGGGACGTGTCGCCGCTCCACGTGCACTGGGCGTGCCCGTCCGACACGCTGTTGCCCTGTTCCCCTTCGGCCGAGCCACCGAGTCGCCGGGACTCACCGGAGGAAAGCAGCCCACAAAGCCGGGCGAGCGAGTAGCCCGGCGCCTTGTTCTCGGATGAAGATTCTTGCGCCGACGGCTCGGTGGGACTCGGCGAATCTGTCGCCTTCGCCTCCCCCGCCGTCGAGCTTCCACATCCGGCGAGCACCGAAAGGGTCACGGCGCACAGTGCGACTGCCGCCGTTCTCCTCACGACACGAATCACGCCTGCTGCCCGTAGTGCGCCGCGTGCCCGGTGTCGGTGTCGACGTAGTTGTCGATGCACTGCTTGAGCGCACGCTCGGCCTTGTCCGTCTGCTCGAGCAACAACCGGAGTGAGGCCATGAACGAGTCGCCGCCGTCGTAGCGACCCATCGACTTGCGAGCCATCGCGACGCCCACGGGGTTCGCGCCGAGCTGTACGTCGGTCGCGCCTTGGGTGGACTGCTGCAGCAAGGTGGTGAGCTCGTTCTTGACGTTGCTGATCTTGGTAAGTGCGTCCTCCGCGGCGGCGGCCTCGATGGAGACCTGGCCGCTCGCGGCCGCGTTGCTGAAAGCGCCAACCGCGCTACCGATTGCCTCGTACACCCCGATGCTCCCCTGGTGTGACCGGCCGCGCCGCCCCAGGCGCGGCGCGTTGCCTGGTTGAGATTAACGCACCACCACGACACCCGACGACGGAATCAGCACAACGTGACACCTTCAGGACCTGCGACGGTCACCGGCGGTTGCTGGTCACCGTCGTCAGGAGCTCCGTCAGGCGGGCTCGCAGGGTTGGTGGGTCCGCGGGTGCGATGGTGATCCACTCGTGGCCGTCCCGGGCTCGGTTCTTGTAGGTCAGGTAGCGGCCCGTGTCGGTGTCGAACCAGGACAGGATCGGGGATCGGGACCGGCCGCCCGTGGGCTTGCGGGCGTTCACCGCCAGCTGGCCGGCCCTGTGGTTGCGTTGCGCCGCGAAATGGGCCAGCACCTGGCGATCCGCGGGCGACCGGCCGTGCGGCAGGTCCTCCGCCGCCACCGTGATCGACGGCTCGGTGCCGCGCGGCGCCGGCGGGAGCAGGCCGACCACCGAGGACGCCAGGGCGCCGGCGTCGATCGGACGTAGCCACAGGCCCTCGGGAGTCTGCGTCGCCAGCAGGGCTCGCGAGCCCGCCGACACCGCGATGGCCGAGACCGCCGGGCCCTCGGCCGGCTGGAACACCGAGTCGACGCTGCGGTCGGCCCTCGCCAGCAGGCCCAGCCAGTCCTCGATCGACGGCTGGGTGCGCAGCTCGCCGAACACCTGCTCGCGCAGGGCCCGGCGCTCGTCGAGGGTGGCGCCGTGGGACTGGACGGCCAGCGGGTACGGCGGCTCCCCCGCGTCGAGGGACTCCCAGAGGAAGTCGAGCGTCAGCGGGGAGAGGAAAGCGGTCAAGAGGAGTACACCGCCGGGTCGAGCGTGCCGATGTAGGGCAGGTCCCGGTACCGCTCGGCGAAGTCCAGCCCGTAGCCGACCACGAACTCGTTGGGGATCTCGAAGCCGACGTAACGCACCGGCACCTCGACCTTCACCGCGTCCGGCTTGCGCAGCAGCGTGCACACCTCGAGCGACGCCGGGCTGCGCGACTGCAGGTTCTTCAGCAGCCAGGACAGGGTCAGGCCCGAGTCGATGATGTCCTCGACGATCAGCACGTGCCGGCCGGCGACGTCCCGGTCGAGGTCCTTGAGGATGCGCACGACCCCCGACGACGACGTCGCCGAGCCGTACGAGCTCACCGCCATGAACTCCATCTGCACCGGCACGGTCAGCGCCCGCGCGAGGTCGGTCATGAACATGACCGCGCCCTTGAGCACACCCACCAGCACCAGGTCGTCCCGGTCGCCGCGTTCGGGGTAGTCGTCGGAGACCTGTTTGGCGAGCTCCCCGATCTTCTCGTTGATCTGTTGCTCAGTGATCAGCACGGAGGCGATGTCGTCGCCGTACACGCGGTCCCCTCTCCCCACTCACCCGGACACCGTGAGCCTGCCACGCGCCCGGCTGACCTCCAAGCCGCCGGGCAGCCACACACCGCCCTGGCCACGCCATTCACCGATCAGCGCGTCGGCCGCCCGCAAATGCGCGTCGGTGAGTTCTGCCACACCCGCGCCCAGCAGCCACCGGCGCAGCACCCGGCGACGCACCGCCGGCGGCTCGGCGGACAGCTCCGGCACCTCCAGCGCGGCACCGCTGCGGGCCCGCGCGAGGACCCGGTCGGCGAGCACGTCGAGAGCCTCGGCGTCCTCCCGCAGCTGCGCCGCGGTCCGCGCGAGCGCCGCCGCCACCCCGCCCTGCAGCACGCCCTCCAGCAGTGGCAACACCTCCCGCCGCAGCCGCACCCGCGCGTACGCGGGGTCGGCGTTGTGCGGGTCCTGCCACGGATCCAGCCCGAGCTCGACGCACGCGGCGGCGGTGACCGACCGCGGCACGTCCAGCAGCGGGCGGCCCCACGGCGGGTCCAGCCGGCGCATCCCGGCGATCGACCGCGGCCCGGAACCGCGACCGAGCCCGAGCAACACGGTCTCGGCCTGGTCGTCGCGGGTGTGGCCCAACAGGACGAGCGCGTCCGGCGCCGGCACGGCGGCACGCAGCGCGGCATAGCGGGCCTTGCGGGCCGCGGCCTCCGGACCGCCAGGACCGCGGACGTCCACCTCGAGCACCCGCACCTCGGCGAAACCCAAGCCGTGCAACTGTTTCGCGGCCCGCGCGGCGACGTCGGCGGAGTCGGCCTGCAGCCGGTGGTCGACGACGAGGCCGTGCAGGGTGAGGCCGCGGCGATCGGCGAGCTGCGCGGTGGCCGCGGCGAGCGCGAGGGAGTCGGCGCCACCGGAGACCGCGACGGCCAGGTGGCCGGAGTCCACGCGGACCTCGTCGAGCAGTGCGCGGACCGACCGGCGCACCTCGGCGACCGGTTGTCGATCAGTCACGGGGGCCGTGCACGCGGCGAACCCAGGCCGCCGGGTCCCCCATCTCCGCACGCAGCGGGATGGTCTCCGGCGAGGTCCACACGTCGTTGAAGCCGTCCATGCCCACCGCGTCCACCACGTGCCGGGTGAACGCCGCCCCGACGGCGTACTGCTTGACCTTGGCGTCGACGCCGAGCACGGTGCGCAGGATCCGGTCGAGCATGCCCCCGCCCCGCCGCCGGGCGGTGAACCGGGCACGGATGGTGGCGACGCTGGGCACGACCGCCGGGCCGACCGCGTCCATCACGTGGTCCGCGTGCCCCTCCAGCAGCGTGGACAGCGCGATCAGCCGGTCGAACACCGCACGCTGCTGGGGCGACTGCAGCATCTCCATGAGGCCGATCGGCCCGCCGCTGCCGGTGGTGTCGTCCTCCGAGCGCCCGCGCAGCGTCCGGACCACCTCGGGCAGCCGGGTGAACGCGCCGTTGGCCGTCTCGTCGAGGCCGGACAGGAACCGGGTTACCTCGCCGGCGAAGTAGTCGCGCAGCCACGGCACGGCGGTGAACTGCAGCCGGTGGGTGCACTCGTGGAGGCATACCCACATCCGGAAGTCCTCGGCCGGCACGTCCAGAGCCCGTTGCGCGGCAATGATGTTGGGCGCGACGAGCAGCAGCCGGCCGCCGTCGTCCCCGCCGAAGGGGTCGTACTGGCCGAGCACGCGGCCGCCGAGGTAGGCGAGCACCATGCCGGCCTGCACCCCGGCGCTGCCGGCGAGCACGCCGCCGATGCCGCGGGTGGAGCCTGTGGGCAGCGCGCCCTCGGTGAGCGTGGCGAGTCCGTCGGCCGCGGCGGCCACCCAGCCGCGCCGGTCGACGACGTCGCCCGGCAGCAGCGGCAGGTCGTGGCCGAGCCCGGTGAGCTCGCGGACATGGGCCTCGGCGACCCCGGTGACCTCGCGCAGCTGCTCGACCGCGCGCTCGGCCTCTTCCCTGGGCACCACCGGGCCGGGCTTCATGAGCCGTTGCGCCGTGGACACGGCGATACCCCAGTCGACCGGTGTCCGGTTCCCGGTCGACTCCGCCGCACTGGCCGCCGCCGCGCTCATGCCATCGACGCTACCCGACGTTTCGTGAAGAGTGGTGGTGCGAGCTACTGGCAGCCGCAGCCCCGGAGGCTGGCGGCCACGACGTCCAGCCCGTCCCGGATCGCAGGGGTGGCGCCACCGCCGATGGTCATCAGCGAGAACACCAGCAGCCGGCCGTCCTTGTCGAGGACCACGCCGGCCAGCGAGTTCACCCCGGACAGCGTGCCGGTCTTGGCGCGGATCCAGCCGCGGCCCTCCGCGCCGGCGTTGTCGAAGCGGTGGTCGAGCGTGCCGCTGCCGCCCGCCACCGCGAGCCCGCCGACGAGCGGCCGCAGCTTTGCCGTGCGCGGGTCCTTGCCGTCCGGCCCGGCGGCGACGGTGAGGAGGTCGGCCAGCAGCTTGGCCGGCACCTTGTCCTCAGTGGACAGCCCGCTGCCGTCGGCCATCCTGACGCCGTCGAGGCCGAACCCGTTGGTGCGCAAGATGTCTAGGGTGGCCTTGCTGCCGCCCTCGAAGGACGCCTCCTCGCCGGCGACCTTGGCCACCTCGCGGGCGACGGCCTCGGCGAGCACGTTGTCGGACGTGTGGAGCATGTTGTCGACGAGCTCGACCAGCGGCGCGGAGTAGACCTCGCCGAGGACCTTTCCCTGCTGCGGGGCGGTGGTCTCGGCGTCGCCGGGCACCGACGCGCCGAGCCGGGTGGCGAGCTCCTCGGCGAGCGAGCGTGCCGGGTTGGCGCTGCGTGGGCTGTAGTTCACCCGGGCGTCCTGGCGGCCGCCGTCGAGCATGGCCGGGACCATGGGGGCGATGTAGCCGGCGCTGACGTCGCCGTTGACCCAGCCGGGGGCCATGGCGTTGCCGGTGTAGCGGCTGAGGTCGATGCGCACCGACCGGACCTGGACGCCGCTGGCCTTGACCTGGTCGACGAGGTCGGACAGGTGCGCGGCGCCCGGGTAGATCGACTCGACGCCGGGCTTGAGCGAGGACAGCGTGGGGTCGCCCCCGCCGACGATGACGACCTCGCCGGGCTGCTCGCCCTGGACGACCTTGGTGGAGAGCTGCGCGGTGTGGTCGAGGCTGAGCAGCGCGGCGGCGACGGTGAGGAGCTTGCCGGTGGACGCGGGGACCAGTGGGGTCGTGGGGTCGCTCTGCCAGAGGACCTCCTGGGTCGCGGGGTCGACGACGACGCCGGTGAGCGTGCCGAGGGCGCCGTTGGCCGTCGGGCCGGCGAGTGCCGCCTGGACGCCTGCCGGGGTGGGGGCGGGGGCGTCGCTGCCGGGCGCGCGGAGGCCGGGCGTGAACTCGACGGGCGCCGCGGGCGGGTCGATCGCGACCTCGGGCTCGCTGCTGGTGAGGCCGAGCTTGTCGGACACCCCGGGGACGCCGAAGATCACGCCGGCGGCGACCGCGAGCACGGCGACGACGACGATCGCGGTGATGAGGATCGGCTTGCGGGTCCTCTGTGGCTTTTCCTCGGGCTCGTCGTCGGGGCCGACGCGTCGGGGGGCGGCGCGGGGTGGCTCGGGTGGGGGCCAGTCGCGGTCCGCCTCGGTTCTGGCTCTCGCGTCGGTCCTGGTTCTGTCTTCCGCTCTGGTTCTGTCTTCCGCCCTGGCCCGGTCGTCGGCTCTGGTCCGGTCGTCCGGTCTCGCCAGGTCTTCGGTTCGTGATCCGTCTGTGCGAGCGCCGGTGCGGGGGCGGTCCTGCGTCGGATGGAGCGAGTCCACCGGCCAGGCCATGGCGCCACCCTGCCGCGGGTCGGGCCGGGTGTAGGACGGCACCCGAGGCGGCTCGGGGCGGATGAACTGCGTCGACTCACCGACCGGCAGGCGCGGAGGGATGCGCGGCGCCTCGACCGGCTGCGTCCGCATCGCCTCGCGTGGGGTGGCGGGCCGCATGAACTGAGT
>NZ_DASWSJ010000087.1:0-89183 GCF_036402745.1 Actinophytocola sp.
GACGCTGCGGCTCGCCCGGCGGATGGCCGCCGGCGCGTCCGGCACCGACCTGCTGGAGCGGCTGCGGGTGCTGCCGGCGCCGCCGCTGCGGGCCGACCGGGCGGCGGCGCCGGAGTCCACCGTGCCATACCGCTACGACGAGCGGCTGCTGGAGTACGACGCGTTCTTCGGCATCGTCCGGGCCGGCTCCGCCACGGGTGGCGTGTTCGCGCACAGCCTGCTGATGGCCTATCGCTCGCTGCTCGAGGAGGGCATGGCCAGCGGCACCCGGCTGAGCTGGGGCGACTGGTCGGCGCTGTGCTCGATCCTGCAGCGGATGATCAGCCGCAGCGTCGGCGAGCCCGCCGACGAGGTGCCGGTGGTGCTGACCCAGCCGCGGTTGCTGCGCTGGCACATGGACCCGGACCGGCGCTGGCGGGTCGGCCACCACGTGTTCTTCGTGCTGACCCAGTGCCTGATCGTCACGCTGCAGTCCTTCCGCGCCGGGCTGTCCGAAGAGGACACCGCGGCGGCGCGGCGGAACCTGCGGCTGGCCACCCGGCTGCTCATGGGGTCCGCCGCGGCGTTCGTGTTCGCCGCGGAGTTCAGCGCTGCGCAGTACAACGGGCGGGTGCGGCCGTCGATGGAGCCGCCGTTCGTCGGCGGCGGGTTCAGCGGGCTGCTCTCCCCGGACCACCAGTACCTCGTACGGCTGTTCGCCGCGCTCCGCCCGGCGCTGCGGGCGCTGCCCGCCGAGCTGGGCCCCGACCACCGCGCGTTCGTCCGCGCGCTCGGCCGGGTCTACGACTCGCACAAGTACGTCTGCGCGCGGTTCGGCGGCACCACCGGCCCGAGCCTGCGGACCAGCGACACGAGCGCGCTGCCCGCCGTCGACGTCGTCCACGCACTCAAGCTCGCCCGGACCAAGATCGTGGGGCAGGTATGACCAACGGCCAGTTCGCGATGCGACAGATGCCCTCGTTCGCGCACGTCCTCGCGCGGCGGGCGGGCGAGACACCCGACGAGGTGGCGCTGCACTTCCGCAACCCGGCGTGCGAGCTGACCTACGGGCAGCTGCACCGCAAGGCCTCGGCGATCGCGGCCCGGCTCGCCGAGGTGACCACGCCGGGAGAGCGCGCGGTGCTGCTCCTCCCGCCGGGTGCGGACTACGTGACCGCGTTCTTCGGCTGCCTCTACGCCGGGGTGATCGCGGTGCCGACCTACCCGCCGCTCGACGAGCGCCAGGTGCCGCGGCTGATGTCGGTGGTGGCCGACGCGGAGCCGAGCGTTGTGCTGACCCTGCCGGACCTGGTCGAGTTCGCGCGGGACAGCCTCGTGCGCAACGGGCTGGACCGCCCGATGGCGTGGGTCGGCGTCGACGTGGCCGAGTCCGGCGACCCGCACGGCGAGCCGGTGCCGGACCGGGCCGACACGGTGGCGTTCCTGCAGTACACCTCGGGCTCGACGAGCAACCCCAAGGGCACCGTCGTCACGCACGCCAACCTGCTGGACAACTCCGACGCCATCCGGGTCCTGTTCGGACACTCCCGGGACAGCCGCGGGGTCATCTGGCTGCCGCCGTACCACGACATGGGGCTGATCGGCGGGATCCTGCAGCCGATCTACACCGGCTTCCCCGTGCAGCTGATGTCGCCGCTGGACTTCCTCGCCAGCCCCATGTCGTGGCTGCTGGCGGTCAGCGAGTTCCGCGCGACGACCAGCGGCGGCCCCAACTTCGCCTTCGACCTGTGCGTCCGCAAGATCTCCCCGGAGCGGCGGGAGGGGCTGGACCTGTCATCCTGGGCGGTCGCCTTCTGCGGTGCGGAGCCGATCCGGGCCGACACGTTCGAGCGGTTCGTGGCGGCCTTCGAGCCACACGGGTTCTCCCGCTCGGCCCTCTACCCGTGCTACGGGCTCGCGGAGAGCACGCTGATCGCCGCCGGGGTGGGGCGAGGCACCGGGTTCCGCCCGTGCCCGCGGCCGCCCACCGACCTGTCGGGTCCCGCGCCGATCTCCTGCGGCTCGGCGGTGCCCGGCCACACGATCGAGGTGCGCGTCCCGGGGCAGCCGGCAGCGTTGCCGGACGGTGAGATCGGCGAGATCTGCGTGCGTGGCCCGAGCGTGGCGCTCGGCTACTGGCAGGACCCGGCCGCCACCGCCGCGGCGTTCGAGGTGGACGGCGCCGGCCCGCGCACGTTGCGGACCGGCGACCTCGGGTTCCTGCACGGCGGCGAGCTGTACGTGACCGGCCGGCTCAAGGACCTGGTGATCGTGCGGGGCCGCAACCTGCCCGCCGAGGACCTCGAGCACGCCGTCGGCGGATGCCATCCGGCGATCCGGCCGGGTGCGGTGGCCGCGTTCGAGGTGGACGTGGCCGGTGAGCCGGGGCTCGCGGTGCTGGTGGAGCTGACGACCGACGACCCGGAGGCACGCGCGGGGGTGATCGCCGCGGTGCGCAGCGGTCTCGTCGCCGCGTTCGGCGTGCGGCCCGAGGTGGTGCTGCTCGCGGGCAAGGGCGCCATCCCCAAGACCCCGAGCGGCAAGATCCGCCGCGCCGAGTGCCGGCTGCGTTACCTGGGCGGCACGCTGCCCCTGCTGGAGGAGCAGCGGACCGACGCGGCACCGGACCGGGCCGGGCCGGACCTCGGCCGGCGGGTGGCGGACCTCGCGGCGACCGTGCTCGAGGTCGTCACCGTCGGTGTCGGCACCTCGCTCACCGCGGCCGGCCTGGACTCCCTGCGGGCGGTGGAGCTGGCCCGCGCGGCCCGGGAGACGCTCGGCGTCGAGCTGGCGCTGCGGGACCTGCTCGTCGGCGCGACACCGGCGGAGCTGGCCGACTCGGCCACGACGGCGCGGCCCGACACCGGCGTGCCGTCGGCGGACCTCACCCGGCCCAGCGACGGCGAGCGGGGCCTGTGGCTCGCGAGCCGGCTATCCGGCGACCCCGACCACTACGTCCTGTCGATCGCGCTGGACCTCCTCGGCCCGGTGGACGACCAGCTCGCCGCCCAGGTTGTCGACCTGCTCGCCGGCCGGCACCCCGCGCTGCGCACGTACTTCCCCGACGAGGCGGGCGAGCCCGTGCGGTGCGCGTGCCCGCGGCCGCTGGCGCTGCGCGTGGTGGACCTGGCCGGCGCCACCGAGGCCGAGCTGGAGCACGCGGTGCGCGAGCACGCCTCGGCGGGCATCGATCCCGCCACCGGCCCGCTGTGGCGCGCGACCTTGCTGCACGGGCCGGACGCTTCGGTCCTCGTGCTGTGCGCGCACCACATGGCGTGCGACGTGTGGTCGCTCGACCTGCTGGCCGGCGAGTTCGCGGAGGCATACGAGTGCCTGGCGCGCTGCGAGCAACCACGCCTTGCCCCGCCCGGTGACCCCGCCCGGGTGGCCGCGCGGCAGGCCGATCGGCTCGCCGGGGAGCGCGGTACGGAGCTGGCCGCGTACTGGCGCGACGCGCTGGCGGACCTGCCGCCCCCGGGCGCGCTGCCGCAGGCCCGCCCGCACCGGCGCGTCGCCGCACCCGCGCGGCGCTACCGCATGCGGATGCCGTCCTCGGTCGTCGACGCGGTGCACGACCTCGTGCGGGAGACCGGCGCGACGCCGTACTCGGTGCTGCTGACCAGTTTTGCCTGGACGTTGTACCGCTATACCGGCGAGCACCGGTTCCTGCTCGGCGTCCCCGCGGCGGGCCGGCTCGATCCGGAGGCCGCGGCCGCCGTCGGCTACTTCGTGAACCCGCTGCCGTTCGTCTGCGAGATCGACGACGGCGCGGACTTCCGCGCGCACCTCGGCCGGGTGGCCGCGCGATCGGCCGAAACCCAGGCCCACCAGGACTACCCGTACCAGCGCATCGTCGAACAGGTCGTGCCGGCGGACCGGCGCGCGGACCTGATCCGGATCGTCCTTCTGCAGCAACAGGTTCCGCAGGGGCACGCGCTCTCGCTGCTGACCGGCGACCGGCCGCAACCCTTCGGCACGCTCACCGCCCGCGCCCGGTTCGTCGACCAGCGGACCGCGCCGTTCGAGCTCACCGTGGAGATCGGCGCCGCCCCCGACGGGTTCGCCTGCTCGCTGATCTACGACACCGAGGCGCTCACCGAGCCCGACGTGGCGGCGTTCGCAGACCACTGGGCGAGGGTGCTCGCCGAGGTCACCACCGCGCCCGGCCTGCGCCCGGGCGAGGTCGAGCTGCTCACCGGCGAGGAGTGGCGGCGGCTGGTCCACGACTGGAACACCTGTCCGTCCCGAGTGGACGGTCCGGGCACCCTGCCGGAGGCGGTGTTCGCCGTCGGCATGCGAGATCCCGGCGCGGTGGCGGTGGCTGACGCGGGCGGCGTGCTGACCTACGGCGAACTGGACCGGCGCTCCGCCACGTTGGCCGCGATCCTCGCCGAGCACGGCGCCGGGGACGACGAGCCGGTCGCCCTGCTGCTGCCCGCCGGCCGCGACCTCGTCGTGGCGATGCTGGCCGCGCAGCGAGCCGGCTCGCCGTACCTGCCGCTCGACGTCGACAACCCGGACGGCCGGCTGGCCGCGATCCTCGACGACGCGAGCGCGCCGGTGACCGTGACCAACCGGGAGCTCTCCACCGCGCGGGCGGACGTGCTGCGCGGCCGGGTCGTGCTGGTCGAGGACGCCGCCGGCCAGGACCGGAACCCGCCCGAGCTGGTGCGCCATCCCGACCAGCTGGCACACGTGATCTACACCTCCGGCTCGACGGGCACCCCGAAGGGTGTCGCATGTGGACATCGCGGGGTGCTGAACCTCGTCCGCGACTACGCCGAGCGGGCGCCCGTCGCGCCCGGTGATGCGGTGGGCTGGTGGACCAGCCCCGGCTTCGACGTGTCGGTGCTCGAGGTCTTCTCGGCACTCGTGGCCGGCGCGACCGTGCAGGTGTGCCCGCCCGCCGCCCGGCACGACGCCGGTGCCGTGCTCGACTGGCTGGCCGAGCGCCGGGTCGCCAGCGCCTTCCTGCCGGCGCACCTGCTGCCCGAGCTCGCGGACCTCCTCGTCCACAGTCCGGGCCGGCTCGCGCTGCGCCGGCTGCTGGTGGGGGTCGAGCCGATCCAGCAGGCGCTCCTGCGCCGCATCGCCGGGCGGGTGCCGGGGCTGAGGATCGTCAACGGTTACGGGCCGACCGAGACGACGGTGTGCGCGACCTTCCACCACCTCGACCCCGCCGGGACCCAGGACGGCATCACGCCGCTGGGTGCCTCGCTCGGCAACTGCCCGGTATACCTGCTCGACACCGCGCTGCGGCCGGTCCCGGTCGGCGCGGTCGGCGAGATCGTCGTCGGCGGCGCGGGGGTCGCCCGGGGCTATCGCGGCCGGCCCGGGCTCACCGCGGACCGGTTCGTGCCCGACCCGTTCACCGCCGGCGGGCGGCTCTACCGCACCGGCGACCTCGCGCGGTACCGGCCCGACGGGCAGCTCGTCTTCCTCGGACGGGCGGACCAGCAGGTGAAGGTGCGTGGCATGCGGGTGGAGCCGCGCGAGATCGAGACCGTGCTGGCAACCCACCCGGCGGTGACCGCGGCCGTGGTGGTGGCCGACGGCACGGCACCGGACACCCGGCTGGTCGGCTACGCCCGGGTCGGCGGTGCCCGGGCGGGCGAGCCGACCCTCGGCGCGGAGATCACGGCGTACCTGCGCGCCCGGCTGCCTGGGCCGATGGTGCCCGGCACGGTGCTGCTCGTCGACGAGTGGCCGACGACGCTGAACGGCAAGCTCGACCTGAGGCGCCTGCCGCGCCCCGAGCCGGTGACCGTGACCGTGGCCCCGGTCGGCGAGGTCGAGACGGCGATCGCCGAGGTGTGGGCCGAACTGCTGGAGCGGCCGGCGGTCGGCCGCACCGACGACTTCTTCGAGCTGGGCGGCCACTCGCTGCTCGCCACCCGCGCGTCCGCCCACCTCACCGCGCGGCTCGACGTGCCGGTGGAGCCGTGCCACGTGATGGACCACCCGACGGTCGCCGAGCTGGGTGCGCTCCTCGCCGCGCAGCCACGCCGGCGCCGCGGCGCCGACCTGACCCACGTGCTGCTCGACCACATCGCCACGCTCCCGGACGAGGCGTACCGGTATCTGGAACCCGACGCAGGAGAGGTGTCGTGACCGCGTCGCCCGAGCTGCTGTCCGACGCGCAGCGCGCGCTCCTCGCCAGGATGAGCGCTTCGCCGGGGGAGCGGGCCGGCCTGTTCCCGCTGACCGCCGCGCAACGCAGCCTGTGGTTCCTCGACCAGCTGCGCCCGGGGGACACCGCCTACCACATGCCGGCCCTGCTCCGCCTGCGCGGCCGGCTCGACGAGCGCCGGCTCGCGGCCGCGTTGCAGCGGGTGGTCGACCGGCACGAGTCGCTGCGCACCACGTTCGTCGCCGTCGACGGCCGGCCGCTGCAACGGGTCCAGGCGACCCAGCCACCTGGTATGTCCATTGTGGACCGAATCGGCCGGGACCCGGCGGAGGTGGTGCGGGAGGCCATCCGGTCCGCCCACGAGCCGTTCGACCTCGCGTGCGGGCCGCTCGTCCGCTCGGTCCTGTGGCGCCTGGCCGACGACGACCACCTGCTGCTGCTCGTCGTCCACCACATCGTCGCGGACGGCTGGTCGGTCGGGTTGCTGCTGGCCGACCTCGACGTCGCGTTCGCCGGCGGCACGCTCACCGGGACCGCGCCCGGGCTGTGCCCGGTGGACCTCGCTCTGCGCGAGGCGGCCTCCGCATCGGACACATCGGCGAGTCACTGGGTGCGCACGCTCGCCGGGGTGCTGCCCTCCGGGCTGCCCGACCGGGTGGAATTGCCACCGGAGCAGGCCTGCCGCACCACCACGCTGCCGCTGCCCGCGCACCTGACCACCGCGGTCGGCGGGTTCGCCCGGCAGCACCGCGACACCGACCACGCCGTCCACCTCGCCGCGCTCGCCGCGGTGTGCCACCGGTTCACCGGGCGGTCCGACGTGGTGATCGGCGTGCCGCACGCCCGCCGGTCCGGCCCGGAGACGCAGGGCACGGTCGGCCTGCTGGTGAACACGCTGCCGGTCCGGGTCCGCTGGGACGGCGATCCCAGCTTCGCCGAGCTGGTCTCGATCGCCGGCCGCGCCACCCGCGCGGCGATCGCGCACGGCGATGTGCCGTTCGACGTGCTGGTGGACCAGATCGCCGGGCCCGCGTCGGCCGACAGGGCGGCCCTGTTCGACCTGATGCTCACGATCACCCCCGAGCTGCTGGCCACCGGCCGGCTCGGCAACGTCGACGTCGAGGTGCTGCCCGTGCCGGCCCGGGCGCCGAAGTTCCCGCTGACGCTGGGGGTCGAGCGGCACGCCGGCCACACGGTGCTGCGCTGCGAGTACCACACGGCCCGCTTCGACGAGGAGGTGGTGCACAGCCTCGTCCGGTCCGTGCGTGCCTTCCTGGCCGCCGCGTCGACCGAGCCGAACGCGCCGCTGTCGGCCCTGACCTTGCCGGACACCGATGACACCGTCGAGCGGCCGCCGCCTCCGCCGGACTCACCCGGCGGAGGCGGCGGCGGGCTCGGCGAGGCGGTGGCCGAGGTCGCCGCGCGTACCCCGGACGCGGTGGCCGTCGTCGATCCCACCGGACACGTGACCTACGGCGAGCTGATCGCACGGGCCGGGCGGCTCGCGGCGGTCCTGCGCGCCCGGTGTGGCGAGGATGTGCTGGGCCGCCGGCCGGTGGCGGTGTACCTCGCCGCCGGGGTCGAGCACGCGGTGGCCTGCCTCGCCGTCGTCCTCGCGGGTGGGCACAGTCTCGTCCTCGACCCAGGGCATCCCGTCGAGCGGCACTGGGAAGCGCTGGCGCGCAGCGAGCCGTGCCTGCTGCTGGGCACGTCCGCCGGGCTCGACGAGCTGGGTCCGGCAGGGGTCGGCACTCTCGCCGTGGACCTGCTCGAGTCCGCTGTGGACGGTGCGGGCGGCGGGGTCGCTCGGCTCGGTTACCCGGCCGCGCTCGCCGCGGTCACGGCCGACGGCCTGACCTTCACCCACGCCGCCCTCGCCACACTCGCCGCCGGTGCCCGGCCCGCGGAGGCGTACCTCCACGCCGCGGGACCCTCGACGCCGTCGGGACTGCTGGAGCTGTGGTGCACCCTGCTCACCGGCTCGCGTGGCGTCGTGGTCGGGCCGGACCTGGCCGACGGCGTGGCGGCCGCGGTGACCGAGCACGGCGTGACCACCGTGGCCCTGACCGGCCGGCAGCTCCGGTCGATCCTGGTCGACCGGCCCTCCGCGCTGTCCGCGGTAGGTGAGCTGGTCGTCGACGGGCACCCCGGCGGGACGCGTGGGCAGGTGCGCCGTCCCGACGGCCGGGTCCACGTGCTGGACGCCGCGCTGCGGCCGGTGCCCGTCGGCGCGGTCGGCGAGGTGTACATCGGCGGTGCCGCGACCGGGATCCACAACCGGCCGGCGGCGACGGCGGACCGGTTCGTGCCGTCGCCGTTCGACGCCGGCGAGCGGCTGTACCGGACGGGCGAGCGCGCGGTCCGCCGCGCGGACGGCTCGCTCCTGCCGGCCGACGCACCGGCAGAGCGGTGGCTGCTGGGCCAGGCCGACATTCTCGACGCGGCGGTCCTCGTGCGCGATGACGTGCAGGGCAACCCCGGCCGCGTCGCCTACGTCGTGCCCGCCCCCGGCGCCTCGCCCGACCACGCCGAGCGGCGTGCCCGGCTCGCCCGGCGCCTGCCGCCCGTCGAGGTGCCGGACGTGTTCGTCGACGTGCCACGCATCCCGCTCGACGCCGACGGCGAGCCGGACGCCGAGCTGCTGCCCCCGCCCGCCCGCACGTCGCTCGGCGCGACCCGGTCCGCGCCCGCCGACGGACCGGAACGGTCGGTCGCGGCCGCCTGGGCGGACGTGCTCGACGTCGACCTGCGGGTGATCTCCCGGGACGACAACTTCTTCCACCTCGGCGGGCACTCGCTGCTGGCGAGCCGGCTGGTCGCCCGGCTGTCCCGCGACCTCGGCCGGGCGGTTCCCGTCCAGCTGGTGTTCGACCACCCGACGCTGCGCGCGATGGCCGCCGCGGCCGATCGGCAGGACACCCACCGGGTGCCGCCGCCGCGGCCGCTGTCCGACCACACCACGCTGCCGCTGTCCTTCGCGCAGCAGCGGCTGTGGTTCATGCAGACCTACGACCCGGCGAGCCCGATGTTCAACATGCCGCTCGCGGTGGCGCTGACCGGCGCCCTGAACGTCGCGGCCCTGCACGACGCCCTGCGGCTGGTCGTCGGCCGGCACGAGACGCTGCGCGGCACGGTGTGCGCCGACGGCGACCGGCCGGTGATCCGCGTGCCGGCATCCGGCGACGTCCCGCTGTCCATTGTGGACGTGAGCGCGGCCGGCGACCCGCCGGACGCCGCGGCCGCCGTGCTCGAGCAGGTGGCGCTGGTCCCGTTCGACCTGACCTCCGGCCCGCCGCTGCGGGCCGTGCTGGTGCGGGTGACCGACGTGGAGCACCTGCTGCTCCTGGTGGTGCACCACATCGCCTGCGACGGGTGGTCGGTCGGGCTGCTGGCGGGCGAGCTGTCCGAGGCGTACGCCGCGCGGGTCGCGGGGCGCCGGCCGAGCCTGCCGGAGCTGCCGGTGCAGTACGGCGACTTCGCCGCGTGGCAGCGTGAGACGCAGTCCGACGACGCCCTGCGCGACGAGCTCGCGCACTGGTGCGAGACGCTGTCCGGCGCACCGCCCGCCCTCGACCTGCCGACCGACCACCCGAGGCCGGCGGTCTTCCGCCGGCGTGGCGGTACCCGGCCGGTCCGCCTGGCCCGCGAGGTCACCGCGGCGGCCCGGACCCTGGCCCAGGACCACGAGGTCACCTCGTTCATGGCGCTGCTCGCCGCGCTCGCGCTGGTGCTGCGCCGGGTCAGCGGCCAGGACGACATCGTCATCGGCACGCCGGTCGCCGGCCGGCCCGTGCCGGAGGTGGACCGGCTGGTCGGGTGCTTCGTCGACGTGGTGCCCCTGCGGGTCGACCTCACCGGGGACCCGACCGTCCGCGAGTTGCTGGCCCGGGTTCGCTCGGCGTGCCTGGACGCCTATGGGCATCAGGACGTGCCGTTCGAGCGGCTGGTCGAGCACCTGCGCCCGGACCGGGACCTGTCGAGGACCCCGGTGTTCCAGGTGATGCTGGCGCTGGAGAGCGGCACGCAGCCCAACCTCGACCTGCCCGGCGTGACGGCCAAGCCGTACCGGATCACCACCGGCACCGCCCAGCACGACCTCACCCTGTGGCTGCGGGAGCAGACCGGGGAGATCGGCGGCCACGTCGAGTTCAACGCCGACGTGCTCGCCGACGTGACCGTCGACCGCATGGTCGCCCGCGTCGGCGCCACGCTGCGCGCGCTGGCGGCCGGGCCCGAGGCCCGATTGTCCACTGTGGACGCCTTGGCGCCCGGGGAGCGGGCGTGGCTGGCGCAGGTCGGCACCGGGCCGGTGGCGCCGGTGCCGTCCGGCACCGTCGCGGCGGCGGTGCTCGCCGAGGACCGGGGCGACCGCGTAGCCGTCCTCGACGGCCGGGACGTCGCGATGTCGCTGTCCTACGCGGCGCTGCGCCAGGACGCCACTCGCGTCGCCGGCGCGCTGGTCGCCCGGGGCGTGCGGCGGGGCGACGTGGTCGCGGTGCTCGCGGACCGGTCGCCCGCCGTGGTGCCGGTGCTGTTGGGTGTCTGGCTGGCCGGCGCGGCGTACGTGCCGCTGGACCCGCGGTTCCCGTTGCGGCGGCTGGGTTTCATGCTGTCCGACTCGGGTGCGACGGTGCTCGCGGCGGCGAGCCCCGCGGCCGCCGCCGCACTGGTGTCCGATGTGGACATCGTCGGGTTCGGCGAGCTGCTGGCCGGCCCGTCCGCGCCGGTGGCGCTGCCCGCGGTGCGCGGTGGTGACCGGGCGTACGTGATGTACACGTCCGGGTCGACCGGCCGGCCCAAGGGCGTGCTCGTGCCCCACGCCGCGGTGCTGAACCTGCTCTCGGCGATGACCGCGCAGTGGCGCCTCGGGCCGGCGGACACGCTGCTCGCCGTCACGACCCTGTCGTTCGACATCTCGGTGCTCGAGGTGTTCGGGCCGCTGCTCGCCGGCGCGCGGCTGGTGCTCGCGTCGGCCGCGCAAGCGGGTGACCCCGTGCTGCTCGGCGAGCTGCTCGCGACCGCCGGTGCCACGGCGATGCAGGCGACGCCGTCGACCTGGCGGATGCTGCTGGAGTCGGGCTGGCACCCGCCGCCGGGGTTCCGCGCGTGGTGCGGCGGCGAGGCGCTGCCACCGGAGGTCGCCGCCGGCCTGCGGGAGGCCGGTGTCGCGACCGGCAACCTGTACGGCCCGACCGAGACCACTATCTGGTCCACTGTGGACCCGGCGGTTGACCCGGCGGACATCGCGCTCGGCCGGCCGATCGTCAACACCGACGTGCTCCTCCTGGACGACCGCATGCGCCCGATTCCGGCCGGTGCGGTGGGCGAGCTGTACGTCGGCGGTGCTGGTGTCGCCGACGGCTACCACGGGCGCCCGGGGCTCACCGCGCAGCGGTTCCTGCCCTCGCCGCTGCGGCCGGGGGAACGCCTGTACCGCACGGGTGACCTGGCCAGGTTCGGCCACGACGGCCGGCTGCGGTTCGCCGGCCGGTCCGACGGTCAGGTGAAGATCCGCGGCCACCGCGTCGAGCTGGGTGAGGTGGAGGCCCGGCTCGCTGCCCACCCCGCGGTCGCGGAGGCTGTCGTCGCGGTGCGCGAGGACCGCCTGGTCGCCTACGTCGTCCCCGGCGAGCGGCCACCGGACGCCGCGGAGCTGACCGGCTGGGCCCGCGACTTCCTGCCCGACCACATGGTGCCGGCGGCGACCGTGGTACTGGACCGGGTGCCGCGCACGCCGAACGGCAAGACCGACCGTGGGGCCCTGCCCGCACCCGCCCGCGCGGTGACACCCCAGCACGTCGCGCCCCGGACGGAGCTCGAGGCGACGGTGGCCGCGGTCTGGGCGGACGTGCTCGGTCTCGCCGATGGCCCGGTCTCGGTGCTCGCGGACTTCTTCGCGCTCGGCGGCCACTCGATGCTCGCGACCCGGGTGGCCGGGCGGCTCTCGGAGCTGACCGGGCGGCGGGTGTCGGTGCGGCAGGTGTTCGAGCACCCGACCGTGGCGGCGCTCGCGGCCGAGCTGTCCGCGACCGCCGTGACCGATGCCGCGCCGGCCCGGCCGCACCCCGTGCGCATCGCCGACCGCGACCTGGTCCCGCTGTCCTTCGCGCAGCAGCGCCTGTGGTTCCTGCACCGCCTGGAGGGGCCGAGCCCGAGCTACAACATCCCGGTCGCGCTGCGCCTGTCGGGCACGCTCGACCCGGAGGCGCTGACCGCCGCGCTCGAGGACGTGCTCAGCCGGCACGAGAGCCTCCGCACGGTGTTCCCCGACATCGACGGGATCGCCCGGCAGATCGTGGTCGAGCCGGGCGCACTGCCGGTCCCGCTCACCGCCCGGGCCGTTGCCGAGCCCGAGCTGGCCGCGGCGATCGCCGGTGCCGCCCGGTACCCGTTCGACCTCACCAGCGAGATCCCGTTGCGCGGCACCCTTTTCCGGCTGAGCGCCGAGGAGCACGTGCTGCTCGTGGTGGTGCACCACATCGCCGGTGACGAGGCCTCGCTCCGCCCGTTCCTCACCGATCTCGCCACGGCCTACACCGCGCGGTGCGCCGGTGCCGAGCCGTTCTGGGCCCCGCTGCCCGTGCAGTACCCGGACTACGCGATCTGGCAGCGGCGGGTGCTGGGGGGCACGGACGCGCCGGACAGCGTGCTGGGCCGGCAGCTGGCGTTCTGGCGCGACGCGCTGGCCGAGCTGCCGACGAGGCTCGCGCTGCCGGTCGACCGGCTCAGGCGGGCGGAGGCCGGCTACCGGGGCGGCACGGTCGGCTTCGCGCTGGACCCCGCCCTCTGCGACCGGCTCGGCGCGCTTGCACGGCGGTGCGGTGCCACGCCGTTCATGGTGCTGCAGGCCGCCGTCGCGACGTTGCTGTCCAAGCTCGGCGCCGGTCCGGACATCCCACTGGGCACGCCGATCGATGCGCGCGCCGACGGCGCGCTCGACGACCTGGTCGGCATGTTCCTCAACACGCTGGTGCTGCGCGCCGACACGTCGGGCAACCCGACCTTCGCGGAGTTGGTCGCCCGGGTCCGCGACCGGGACCTCGCCGCGTTCGACAACGCCGACCTGCCGTTCGAGCAGCTCGTCGAGGCGCTCAACCCGCCGCGCGTCGTGGGCGTGCACCCGCTGTTCCAGGTGGCGGTCGCCTACCGCCACGCCGTCCGGACCGCGGTCGAGCTTCCCCGCCTGTCCGTCCACGTCGAGCACGTCGAACCGGGTGCGGCCAAGTTCGACCTCGGGTTCACCTTCACCGAGCGGGACGAGGGCGGCGGCGTCGACGGCCTGCTCGGCTACGCGGCGGACCTGTTCGACGCGAGCACAGCGGCGGGCCTCGCCGACCAGCTGGTGTCGCTGCTCAGCCAGGTGCTCTCCGAACCGGACGGTCCGATCGGCACGGTCGACCTGGTCGGCGAGCCGACCCGGCACCGGCTGCTGGCCGAGTGGAACGACACGGCGAGCGGGCAGCCGAGCGCCACCTTCCCCGACCTGTTCGAGGCACGGGTCGCGGCCGGCCCGGACCGGGTGGCGGTGGTCCACGAGATCGAGACGATGACCTACGCCGAGCTGGACGTCGCGGCGAACCGGCTGGCCCACCTGCTCATCGAGCGCGGCGCCGGGCCGGACACCCTGGTCGCGCTGGTCCTGCCGCGCTCGGCCGACGTCGTGGTCGCGATGCTCGCGGTGCTCAAGGCCGGCGCCGGCTACCTGCCGATCGACCCCGACCACCCGGCGAGCCGGACCGAGCTGGTGCTGGCTGACGCCGACCCCGTGCTGGTGCTGAGCACCCGCGCGCTGGCGCGGGCCCTGCCCCCGCGCGAGCGTGTCGTGCTACTGGACGACCCGGCGGTGGTCGAGTCACTCGACCACCGCCATGACCAGGCGCCGACCGACGCCGACCGGGCGTGCCCGCTGGTCCCGGCGAACCTCGCCTACGTCATCTACACCTCGGGCTCCACAGGCATGCCCAAGGGCGTCATGGTCACCCACACCGGCGTCGTCAAGCTGGTGGCGACCGCGGTCGAGCGGTTCGGCGTCGGACCGGACAGCCGGGTCCTGCAGTTCGCGTCGGTCGCGTTCGACGTGGCGTTCTGGGAGCTGTGCATGTCGTTGCTGGTCGGCGGCCGGCTGGTGATCGTGCCCGCGGACCGGCGGGTGCCCGGCCGCCCGCTCACCGACTACCTCGCCGAGCACGGGGTCACCCATCTCGCGCTGCCGCCGTCGCTGCTGGCCGTGCTACCCGCGGACTGCGCGCCGCCCGCCGGCGCGACGGTGCTCACCGGGTCGGAGACCGTGCCCGCGGAGGTCGTCGCCCGGTTCGGTACCCGGTGCCGGCTGCTCAACGCCTACGGGCCGACCGAGTCGACGGTGAACTCCACGCTGTGGCCCGCGCCGCCGGGCTGGCAGGGCGAGTCCGTGCCGATCGGCATGCCCGACGCCGACACCAGGGCTTACGTGCTCGACGCGATGCGGCTGGTCCCGCCCGGGGTCGTCGGCGAGCTGTACCTCGCCGGCCCCGGCCTCGCGCGCGGCTACCTGGGCCGGCCGGGCACCACCGCGGCGGCGTTCGTGCCCGACCCGTTCCACTCGGGCGGCGGGCGGCTGTACCGGACCGGCGACCTGGCGCGGTGGACGGCGGCCGGTGCGCTGGAGTTCCACGGCCGCGTCGACGACCAGGTGCAGATCCGCGGCTTCCGGGTCGAGCCGGGCGAGGTCGAGGCCGCCCTGGTGCGCCACCCCGACATCCGGGAGGCCGCGGTCGTCGTGGACCGGGGGACGGGGCAGGCCCGGCTCGTCGCCTACGTCGTGCCCGCCCGCCCCGACGCGGTCGACGTCGCGGGGGTGCGGGCGCACCTCACCCGGTCACTGCCGACCTACCTCGTGCCGGCCGTCGTCGTGTTCGTCGACGCGATTCCCCGGGCCGCCAGCGGGAAGGTCGACCGCGGCCGGCTCCCCGCACCCGAGCCCGCGGCCCCCGGCCAGTTACGCAACCCACCGACCACGGCCCTCGAGCGCACCGCGGCCGACGTGGTCTGCGAGGTTCTCCAGCTCGCCGCGGTCGGCCTCCACGACGACCTGTTCGAGCTGGGCGGCCACTCCCTCCAGATCCCGCGGATCGTCGCCGGGCTCACCGCCCGGACCGGCGTGGAGGTCCCGCTGCGCGAGGTGTTCCTCGCGCCGACGGTCGCCGGGCTCACCGATGCCGTGCGCCGCAACCAGGACACGTCGGCCACCGCCGGGATCGTGGCGGTCGACAGGCGGGCCCGGCGCCGCCGTCCGGAAGGAGGGTCGCGATGACCGAGTCCCAGGTGTACGAGGCCGCCGCCGAGGAGTATGTGTTCCCGCTGTCGTTCCAGCAGACCCGGTTCTGGTTCCTCGAGCAGCTCGCCCCGGCGACCTCGGCGTACCACATGCCGATCGTCCTGCGGCTGCGCGGAAAGCTCCGGCCCGACGTCCTCGCCGACAGCTTCCAGCACGTGGTGGACCGCCACGAGGCGTTGCGGACCCGGTACGAGCCGGACTCGCAGGTGCAGGTCGTGGCCGGAACGTGGCGGGTGCCGGTGACCCTCGTCGATCTCACCGGCCTGCCCGGCGACGTGCTGGCCGCGGTCCAGCAGAAGGTGCTGCGGCGCCCGTTCGACCTCTGGGCCGCGCCGCCGCTGCGGGTCGTGCTGGTGCGCACCGGTGCCGAGGAGCACGTCCTTCTCGCCGTGGTGCACCACATCGCGTGCGACGGCTGGTCGTTGGGGGTGCTCGGCAGCGAACTGTCCATCGTGTACTCGGCGTTGTGCGCCGGCGCCGTGCCGGACCTGCGAGAGCTGCCCGTGCAGTACGGCGACTTCGCGCTGTGGCAGCGGGACCGGTTCTCCGGCGACCTGCTGCGCGCGGAGCTGGCGCACTGGTCGGCGGCCCTGGCGAAGGCACCCGCCGCGCTCGACCTGCCCACCGACCTTCCCCGCCCGGCCGAGCCGAGCCACGAGGGCGGCCGGGTGAGCCGGCAACTGCCCGAGGCGCTCGTCCGCCGCGCGGAGCACGTCGCCAGGTCCGGCGGCGCGAGCCTGTTCATGATCGTCCTCGCGGCCTACGCGGCCGTCCTCGCCCGGATGGCCGGGCAGGACGTCGTGGTCGTCGGCACCGCGACCGCCGGCCGGTCGCGGCCGGAGGTCGCGGACCTGGTCGGCTGCTTCATCGGGGTGGTCCCGCTGTGCCTCGATCTGTCCGGGGACCCTTCCGCCGCCGAGCTGCTCGCGTGCGCCAGGACCGTGTGCCGCACCGCGTTCGCGCACGAGGACCTGCCGTTCGAACGGCTGGTCGAGCACGTGCGGCCGGTGCGTGACCCGGCGCGGCCCCCGGTGTTCCAGGTGATGCTGAACGCCCAGGACACCCCCAAGCACCCGGTGCGCTGGCCGGACGTCGACGTCACCGGGGAGAGCCCCGAGCCCGGCGTGGCGAAGTACGACCTGACCGTGGACCTGCACCGCACCGGTGACGGCGCGGTGCTCGACCTCGAGTTCAACGCGGACGTCCTCACCGCGGGCACCGCCGCACGCGTGCTCGAGCGCGTGGAGACGGCGCTCGGCTGGCTCGCCACCCCGGCCGCAGGTACCCCACTGTCCGAGGTGGACATCGGGTCCGCCGACGAGTGGGTGCGCCCAGCGCCGGTCACCGTGCCAGTCGCGGCACCGCCCGAGCCGGCCGCCCCGCGGGACGCGGTCGAGGCACTCGTCCTCGACCACATGCGGGCCGTGCTCGGCAAGCCCGGGCTGGGGGTGGCCGACGACTTCTTCGACAACGGGGGCAGCTCGATGTCGGCGATGAGCCTGCTGCTCGAGGTCGAGCGCGCGACCGGGTACCGGATCGGGATCCGCGACATCTTCCGGGACGCCACCGCGGCCGGTCTCGCCGACCGCATCCGATCCGGACGCGGTCCGATGTAGACGCTGGGGTGCCCACCGATGAGAAGGCATGAGGAGACGGCAGCCATGACATCCGAGTCCAACCGCGCCGAGGCGAAGCGGGGAACACCATGACCACACTCAGCAGGATCCGCGGGCCAGTGCGCCGCGGGCTCGACCTGGCCGGCAGCCTCGCCCTCCTGGTGGTGCTGGTCGTCGTGTCCGCGCTGGGTATGGCCGGGCTGCCCGCGCTCGGCTCCGTGCTCAACCCCGGTGACGGGGTGTGGCGCCTGTCCGCCGACGCCGGCGGCGCCAATCCCGAGGACATCACGCTGCCCGACCTCACCAAGCCGGTCACGATCTCGTTCGAGGACAACGGCCTCGCCCACGTCGACGCGCGCACCGACCTCGACCTGTTCCGGTCCATCGGCTACCTGCACGCCAGGTTCCGGCTGTTCCAGATGGACCTCACGCGCCGGCAGGCCAACGGCGAGCTCGCCGAGGTGATCGGTCCGGACGCGCTCGAGTCGGACCGGTTCGAGCGCGATCTCGGCCTGCGCCGCGCGGCCGAGCGGGACTGGAACGCCATGCCCGGCGACGACCCGGCCCGCGCCGTGCTGACCGCCTACAGCTCCGGCATCAACACCGCCATCCGCCAGCTCGGCGACGACGACCGGCTGCCGACCCAGTTCACGATGCTGGACTACGCGCCGCGCGAGTGGACCCCCGTGGACACCCTGGCGGTGCAGCGGCTGGTCGGCCAGAAGATCAGCTACGACTCGCAGGGCGTGCTGATGTCCTATGCGGAGCAGGCCCTCGGGAACAAGGTGTTCAAGGCCTGGTTCCCGGACGTGCCGGCCAACGTGCAGCACCCCTACGACAAGGGCCCGTTCACCAAGAAGCCCCTGGAGGCTCTGCCCGTCACCGCCGACCCCGGCCCGGTCGACCAGAGCAAGGGTGGCAGCGACACGGTGGGCGCCCCCGCCGCGCCCGCGCCGGCCGACTCCTCGGCCGTCGCGCTCAGCGCCGGCCTCAAGCCGCTCGAGGAACGGCTCGACCGGCTGCCCGAGGGCGCCGTGAACGCCATGGGACACAGCAACTCGTGGGTCGTGGCCGGCAGCAGGACCGAGTCCGGCAAGCCGATCCTGTCCGCGGACCCGCACCTGCCGCACAGCCTGCCGTCCATCTGGTACCAGGTCGAGGGGACGAGCCCGGGCTACCACTTCTCCGGCGCCACCACCCCGGGGATCCCGGTGCCACTGCTGGGCAAGACCGACAAGTTCAGCTGGGGCCTGACCGCGTCCCAGCGCCCGACCACGCTGTACTACGTGGAGAAGACCGACCGCGCCCGGCCGGACCAGTTCTACTGGCGTGGCGCCTGGCGCGACGTGGCCGTCATCGACGAGCCGATCAAGGTGCGCGGCGCGGACACGGAGAACCACCAGGTCCGGCTGACCGCCCACGGACCGATCCTCCAGGTCGAGGGACGGACGATGTCGGTGTGGTGGGCCGGCGTGCTGCCGAGCGACAACCTCGACAGCATCCTCGGCATGCTCAGGTCCACGACCGTCGACCAGTTCCACGAGAGCCTGCGCGGCTGGGCCACCCCGGCACTGAACTTCTCCTACGCCAACGCCGAGGGCGACATCGCGATGTTCAACGTCGGGGTCGCTCCCCAGGTCGCGAGCCACCTGCCGACGCTCCCGCTGCCCGGGGACGGGACCGCCGACGTCGTCGGCACGATCGCCTACGACGAGCTGCCGGCGTCGGTGAACCCGCCGGAGGGCTACATCGAGTCCTCCAACCAGCGCGAGGTGCCCGGCGACTATCCCTACCAGTACTCCACGTCCTACAACTTCGTGGTGCACGGCTGGAAGGACGCCGAGGTCGTCGCCCGGCTGACCGCGGGGGACAAGATCTCGCTGGCGGACTCCGCCCGGCTGCAGACCGACTGGCACGACAACAACGCCCGCCAGCTGATCCCGGCGATGCTGAAGGCCCTGGAGGGCGACAAGCTCAGCCCGACCGAGCGGCGGGTGGCCGACCTGATGTCCACATGGGACTTCAACGCGACGCCGGACGCCGTCCAGCCCGCGTTCTTCGACTCGTTCAAGAATCGGCTCTCCTGGGCGACGTTCGCGCCGTGGTGGACCCACTACCACGTGAAGCAGAACCCGGGGGAGTACCTGCTGCCGAGGAACCCCGACGCGGGCGCCTGGGCGAACGAGACCCTGCGCGCGACCGTGCTCGACTGGGTGCTGAACGATCCCGACAACCCCTTCTTCTCCACGCCGGACGGCACGAAGCGCGACGCGACCGACGTGCTCCAGGAGGCCTTCCACCAGACCGTGAAGCAGACGGTCGGCAAGTACGGCGAGGACTTCGCTGGCTGGCGGTACGACTCCTACCAGTCCGTCCTGTTCCCGTCGCTGATGGGGTTGTCCTCGCTCGACCGCGGGCCCTACCCGTGGGGCGGCAACCCGCGCACCGTCAACACCTCGGTCGGCACCCGCGACGACGAGAAGGGCAACCCGCTCAGCAACCTCGCGACCGCCGGGCCCACCTGGCGGATGGACGTCGACTGGGGCACCGGCGAGCAGGGGACCGTGTTCCCGGCCGGGCAGAGCGAGAACCCCATGTCCCCCTGGTACGACAACGGCATTCCACTGTGGATGAAGGGGAGGCTCTGGCCGATGCGCGAGGGCGAGGAGATCGAGACCGTGCACACCGTGCGATGGAAGGTGACCCCATGACAGCGTTCGAGGATCTGCCCACCGCGGTGCGGAGCCCGGCGGGAATGGCAGGCGTGGCGGCGCTGACCGCTGCCGTGACCATCGCCGGCCTCTGGGTCGGCGGGTGGTGGCCGACGGTCGTGATCGCCGCCGTGGTGACGGTGATGTGGGCCGGGAAGCGGGCGTGCGTCGCGATGCTCGGCGGCACCGTCGTGGCCTGGGTCGCGCTGGGCTTCTGGCAGAGCGGGAGCCGCGTGCTCGACGTGGCCGACCTCGTGGGGGAGCTGGCGCTGGACCAGCGCGGCCTGCGCTGGGTGGTCGTCGCGCTCACCGTGCTGTACGCGGCCGTGCTCGCGCTGGCCGGGGCCTGGGTCGGCGGCGCGGTGCGCCGGCTGGTCGTGGCGTCGCGGGTGAACCGGGACGCCGTCGCGGTGCCGGCGAGCGAGGTGGCCGACGTGGGTGACGAGATCGCCGGTGACAGGAAGGAGGCTGAGCATGTCTGAGCAGGACGACACCACGCGGTACGCCGTCGTGATCAACGACGAGGAGCAGTACTCGATCTGGGCGGTGGGCCGGGAGTGCCCGGCCGGGTGGCACGAGGTCGGCGTGGCGGGCACCAAGCAGACCTGCCTCGACCACATCGACCGGGTGTGGACGGACATGCGGCCGCTGAGCCTGCGGCGGCACATGGCGCGGGCGGCCGAGGCACGGTCGTGATCAGGTACTGCCGGGCCTACCCGGCCGCGCGGCTGGGCCCGTTCCCGGGGGCGGCCGCCGCGGTCGCCCCAGGGAACGGGCTCGTCTACCTGTGGGACGACTTCTCGGTGACCGCCGAGCCGTTCGCCGGCGCGGCCGTCCTGTTCCCCGGCGACGACGCCGACTGGCGGGCCTTCTGCGTGGACGGGCTCGGCTTCGACCCCGCCGCGGCGCGGGTCGGCGCCGGCGCCGGCCGGGTGGGGAACTCGCCGTGACCGAGCTCGGCGATCCGGTCCTCGACCACGGGCCGGTCACCGCGTCGTGGCGGGACTACGTCGCGCCGTTGCGCCGGCATGACTTCCGCTGGCTGGTCGGCGGCCAGATGCTCTCGACGCTGGGCGACATGCTGCTCGTCGTCGTGCTGCCGTTCATCGTGCTGGCCGTGGGTGACGCCGGCGACCTGACCCTCGTGCTCGCCGCACTCGGCATCGCCCGCGCGATCGGTGCCCCGATCGGCGGCGTGCTGGCCGACCGGTGGGACCCGCGGCTGGTCATGCTCGGCACCGACGTGGCCCGGGCGGCGGTGGTGCTCGGCCTGGTCGCTGTCGCAGCGAACCTCGAACAGGACGGGCTCGTCCTGTTCGGCGTCGGCGTGGCGGTTCTCGGTGCCCTCGACGGGCTGTTCCTGCCCGCGTACTGGGCGACGGTCCCCACGCTGCTGCCCAAGGACCAGCTCGCCGTCGGCAACGCGGTCGGCGAGTCGCTGCTGGTGTTCACCGTGATGGCCGGCACTCTCGTCGGCGGCCTCGTCGCGGCGGCGACGGCTCCATCGACCGTCCTGCTCGTCAACGCGGCGACGTTCGTGCTGTCGGCGTTGACGTTGCTGCGGATGCGTGGCCGGCTGGCCCGCTCCGCACCGGCCGCAGCCGCCGAGGCCGGCGGGTTCCTCGCCTTCGCCCGCGGCTCGGCGTTGTTCGTGTCGATCATGGTGATGGCGGGCATGCTGAACCTGACGTCGGCCGGAGTCATGAACGTGGCGCTGCCGGTCTTCGTCGACGACACCTCGGCAAGCGGCGAGGAGATGTTCGGCTTCCTGCTCAGCACGCACGGGGCGGGACTGCTCGCCGGCACGGTCGCGGCCGGGCTCGCCTGGCGGATGCGCCGGCGCGGTTTGCTCGCCGTCGGGCTGATGGTCGTCGACGGCTTCGCGCTGCTCGCCTTCCCGCACCTGCCGGGCATTGCCGCGCAGCTGGTGGCCACGTTCGTGCTGGGCCTGGTCGCCGGGGTGCTGAGCGTGCTCGCGGTGACGATCCTGCAGCAGACCGCGCCGGACGCGCTCCGCGGGCGGGTGATGGCGGCCCTGTCCGCGGTGACCCTCGGCGCCTACCCGATCTCGGCGACGCTCGTCGGGCTCATCGTGGTCGGCAGCGGCACGACGGCCGCGTTCCTGTTCAGCGCGTTCGGGGTGTTCGCCGCCGCTGCCATCGGGGCGGCCCGCCGGGCCGTCCGGGACGCGTGAGGTGAGCGGATGAGGGAGTCCACGGTGGAGCCACCGCCGGTCCCGGCACTCGAGGCGCCGTGGCGGATCCGCCGGGTGCGTCCGTGGGGCGCGGACCTGTGCCTGGTGGCCCGCTGGATGAGCGAGCCGCACGTGGCCGACGCCTGGCACCAGGCCTGGCCGGAGGAGCGGTGGGCCACCGAGGTCGGCGAGCAGCTCGCGGGCGGGCGTTCGGTGCCGTGCCTGGTGTTCCGGCACGACGAGGCGGTGGCCTACGTCGAGATCTACCGGCCCGCCTGCGTGCTCCTCGGGTCGTACTACGACGCGGACCCCGGCGACCTCGGCGTGCACATCGCGATTGGCGACGTCGCGAACACGGGCCGGGGCCTCGGCAGCACGCTGCTGCGTGATCTCGCGGACGGGCTGCTGACCGCCGACCCCGCCTGCACGCGGGTCGTCGCGGAGCCGAACATCGGCAACCTCGCGTCGGTCCGCGCCTTCGGCAAGGCCGGGTTCGGCCGGGACGCGCTCGTCGAGCTGCCGCACAAGACCGCCGCGCTGCTCGTCCACCGGCGCGAGCCGGGCGCGGCGACCGCGCGGCGCCGCCGCGAGCACGTCGACCTCGTCGGCGTCGGCTTCGGGCCGGCCAACCTGGCCCTGGCGATCGCGCTGCACGACCACAACCGGGACGCGGGGCCCCGGGTGGCCGCGACGTTCCTCGAGGCCCAGCCGCGGTTCGGCTGGCACCGGGACATGCTGCTCGACGGCGCGACCGTGCAGGTGTCCTTCCTCAAGGATCTCGTCACGATGCGGAACCCCAACAGCCCGTTCAGCTTCGTGTCCTACCTGCACGCGAAGAACCGGCTCGCCGACTTCGTCAACCACAAAAGCCTGTTCCCGTCCCGCATCGAGTTCAACGACTACCTCGAATGGGCGGCCGGGTACTTCGCCGAGCAGGTCGAGTACGGCGCGGAGGTCCTGGGCATCCGCCCGGTCGTGACCGGCGACCGCATCCGGGAGCTGGAGGTCACCACGCGCAGCGGCGACGGCGCCCTCCGGGTCCGTCGTGGCCGCAACGTGGTGATCGCCACCGGCCTGCGCCCGGTCCTGCCGCCCGGTGTCGTCGAGTCGGCGCGGATCTGGCACAGCGACAGGCTGCTGTCCGGGCTCGCGGAGGTGGCCGGCCGCCAGGTGCGCCGGGTGGTGGTCGTCGGCGCCGGGCAGAGCGCGGCGGAGGCGGTCGAGTACCTGCACCGGTACTTCGACGACGCCGAGGTGTGTGCCGTCTTCACCCGGGTCGGGTACTCGCCGGCGGACGACAGCCCGTTCGTGAACACGGTCTTCGACCCGGTCGCCGTCGACGACTTCTACGACGCGCGTGACGAGGCGAAACGGCTGGTGCTCAGCTACCACGCCAACACCAACTACTCGGTGGTCGACACCGAGCTGATCGAGGAGCTGTACCGCCGCAGCTACCAGGAGAAGGTGACCGGGCACCAGCGACTCCGCATGCTGAAGCTGTCCCGGGTCGTCTCCGTCACCGACTCCGGCGGCCGGGCCCGGGCGGTCGTCGAGTCGCTGGCCAGCGGCACCCGCACGGTGCTCGACGCCGACCTCGTCGTGTTCGCCACGGGATACCGCGAGGCGGACGTGTTCGGGCTGCTGGGCGAGCTGGGGGAGTTCTGTGTGCGGGACGAGCAGGGCCGGCCCCGCATGTCCCGCGACTACCGGATCGAGACGGTGGCCGGCGTCGACTGCGGGATCTACCTGCAGGGGCCGACCGAGCACACGCACGGCATCGGCTCCGGCCTGCTGTCGCTCGTCGCGGTCCGGGCCGGCGAGATCATCCGGTCCATCGCGGCCCAGCCGCGCCAGGAGCCGTTGGCCCGCAACGGATCGGCCGAGCGCGCCGGCGTCACGGAGGGAGCATGACCTTCGGTGTGGTGGGCACGGGACACAGCCTGGGCGAGGAGGTGCCGGTCGACGCTGCGGTGACCGAGTACCTGCCGGACCCGCGGGCGATCCGCGGCTGGGGCTACCGCGCGTTCCACCGCGCGCCGGCCGGGGTCGGGCTGACCGACCTCGCGGTGCTGGCCGCGCAGAAGGCGCTGGCGGGTGCCGGTGTCGCGGCGGCCGACCTCGACCTCGTGGTGCTCGCGATGTCCGACATCCCCGAGTACCTCTACTGGGACGCGGCCGCGGCGGTGCAGGCCGGGCTGGCCGCGCACCGCGCCGAGGCGGTGCTCGCCAACCAGGCGTGTGGCGGCGGGGTGACGGCGTTCGACACGGTCGCCGGCCGGTTCGCCACCCACGAGGACCATCGCGTGGCACTGATCGTCGGCGCGAACCGGGTGTGCGAGGCGTACTGCAACCGCATGGCCCTCAACACCTGCGTCAACGGCGACGGGGCCGCCGCGGTCGTGGTCCGCCGCGGCCACCCGGCCTGGCAGTGGCTCGTGACCGAGACGGTCACCGACGGGCGGCACGCGGACCTCCTGCGCCTTCCCGCCGGTGGCGCCGCGCGCCCGTTCACGGCCGGGTCCGCGGGCAGCATGCGGATCGGCAGCGCCTACGACCGGCTCGAGGCCCGCTACGGCGCCGACGTCGTGGCGATGGCCGAGTTCGCCGGCATGACGCTCCGGCGCACCCGCCAGGTGCTGGAGCGGGCGTGCGAACGGGCCGGCGTGGCGCCCGGCTCGGTCGCGCGGATCGTCCACCTCCACGACAACCTGCCCGCGCTCACCGACCTCGCGGGTGAGCTGGGCGTGCCGCTGTCCCGGACGAACGCCGACCTCGCCGCGGCCCACGGTCACCTCGGCTGCGCGGACCAGTTGCTCGGGATCGACCACCTGATCGCGTCCGGCGAGCTCGCGCCGGGCGACGTGGTCGCCCTGACGAGTGTGGGCAGCGGCATGCACTGGGCGTGCACGCTGCTCCAGGTGTGAAGGAAGGACGGGATGGACGCCGACGAGACGCTTGCCCGGCTGCGGGCGCTGACCGTGCCGGGTGCCGCGCCCGATCCGGCGGTGCTCGCCGACCTGCACCCAGACATGCACCCCGGCCTGCCGCCGGCGGTCCTCGTCGAGGCGGGTCACCTGCTCGCGGACGTGCCGCCGGAGCTGGTGCGCCGGGTGCCGGGACGGCGCATCCGCGTCGCCGTCACCGCCACGTTCACCACCGGATCGGTAGCGCCGCTGCTGCGGTTGTTGTTGCGTGCCACGGGATTCGAGCCCGATATCCTCGTGACCCCGTACGGGTCGCCGGAGGTGTACCTGTCCGACCCGGACTCCGAGCTGGCGCGGTTCCGGCCGGACGTCACCCTCGTGCTGCTGCACGACGAGGCGCTGCTGCCGGGCGACTGGTCGCCCACCGGGCTCGACGTGTTGCGGGAGCGGCTGTCCGACCGGCTGGCGATGCTGCGTGCCGCGGTCGACGGCTTCGCCGGGCGGACCACCGGTGCCGTGCTGCTGCATACCGTGCCGCTGTCCGATGTGGAGCGTAGGTCCGTCGTGTCCTACCGGGACCGGGCCGTGCTCGGCCGGGTCTGGCGCGAGGTGAACTCCGCCCTGCTGGCGATGTCGGCCGAGCCGCGGCGGTCCGTGCACGTCCTGGACCTCGAGTCGGTGCTGGTCGACCACCCGGACACCGTTCGCGACGAGCGGCTGCACGCGTTCGCGGGCATGGCGTGGTCGGCGAGCGTCGAGCTGCGGTACGCACGGGAGGCCACCGCGTTCTGCCGCGCCGTCGCGGGGCTGTCCCGCAAGGTCCTCGTGCTCGACCTGGACAACACGCTGTGGGGTGGCGTCCTCGCCGACGACGGGCCGGACGGCATCCAGCTCGGCGGAATGTATCCCGGCAGCGCCCACACGCGGCTGCAGCGCTGCGCTCGGTCGCTGCGCCGCCAGGGAGTGCTGCTCGCGGTCGCCAGCAAGAACGACCCGGGCCTCGTCGACCGGGTCCTCGCCGAGCATCCCGACATGGTGCTGCGGGCCGGGGACTTCGTCGCCCGCGCCGTGGACTGGGCGCCGAAGGACCAGAACCTCGCCCGCCTCGCGGACGGGCTCGGCCTACGGCTGGACTCGTTCGTGTTCGCCGACGACAGCCGGTTCGAGTGCGAGCTGGTCCGGCACTCGCTGCCGGAGGTGGCCGTCGTGCACCTGGGCGGCGACCCGGCGTCGTTCGTGCCCACGCTGCTCGACGCGGACCACTTCGCCGTCCTCGACGTCACGGTCACCGACACCCGCCGCACGGACCTGTACCGCGCCCGGTCGGACCGGCACCGCTTCGCGGCGTCGTTCGCCACGGCACGCGACTACCTCGCCGGCCTCGGCCTTACCGTGACCGTGCGAGAGGCCGACGAGTACGCCGTGCGGCGGCTGACCCAGCTCTCCTTGCGCACCAACCAGTTCGTGCTCGTCAAGGGCGCGCACACGGCCGCGGACACCGAGCGGTTCGCGCGTTCGCCGGACCACCTCCTGCTGGGCTTCGAGGTCGCCGACCGGTTCGGCTCGGAAGGTGCGGTCGGCGGCGTGTGGATCAGCCGGCATCCCGGCCACTGGCTCATCGAGAACCTCGTGCTGAGCTGCCGGGTGTTCTCCCGGGGTGTCGAGCACGCCGTGCTGCACTGCGTGGTCGACCGGGCGGTAGCGGCCGGTGTCACCGGACTGGAGGCGGGTCTCGTGCGCACCGACCGCAACGGGCCGGCGGCGGAGTTCATGACGGCCGCGGGGTTCACGCCCGCGGCACCGGACCGGCTCGTGCTCGCGCTGAGTCCGCCACCCCGGCTGCTGCCCGGGTGGATCGCGCTCGACGACGAGGGGGAGGTGGCCCGTGTCTGACGCGCTGCCGGACGTCATCGCGCTGGTCGCGCAGGTGACCCGCGGGCCGGAGGTCACGGCGGCGTCGCGGTTCGGCTCGCTCGGCAACTGGAGCAGCCTGGCCGCGCTCCGGCTGCTCGCGCTGGTCGAGCAGCGGTGCGGGGTCTCGCTGGACCTGAGGCGGTATCTGGCCGTCGAGACCGTTGGGGAGCTGGCGGAGCTGATCACCGCCGGCCGGCGTTAGGAGCCTGTCTTGTCCACTGTGGAGCATCAGCCGGCGGGGGACGTGGCCACCACCCACCTGTGGCGGGTCAACGGCCGGGAGCGGTCGGTCGACGCGGCGGCCGGGGAGGCCGCGCTCGACGTGCTGCGCGACGGGCTGGGGCTCACCGGCGCGAAACGCGTGTGCGGCACAGGCGTGTGCGGGGCCTGCGCCGTCCTCGTCGACGGCGAGCCGGTGCCGAGCTGCCTGCTGCCCGCGGACGCGGTGGCCGGCCGGGAAGTCCGCACGGTGGAAGGGATCTCGGAGGCACCGGGCCTGCATCCGGTGCAGCGGGCCCTGCTCGCCCTCGACGGCATCCAGTGCGGTTACTGCACCCCCGGGTTCGTCGTCACCGCGGCGGCGTTCCACGACCGGTGGCGCGCCGACACCGCCGAGCCGCCCTCGGTCGACGACGTCCGGGCCGCGCTCGCCGGCAACCTCTGCCGGTGCGGCGGGTACCTGCGCATCGTCGACGCCGTGCGGCAGGCCTGCGCGGGCCGGTACGACACCGGTCCACTCGAGCCGGTCCGGCCCGAGGCCACCGCCAAGGCCACGGGTGCGGCCGTCTACACCACCGACGTACGCCTCACGGGCCGGCTCGACGGCGTCCTCGTCACCTCGCCGCACGCGCACGCCGTCGTGGTCGCGGTCGACGACACGGCGGCCGGGGCGGTGCCCGGCGTCCGCGCGGTGGTCCGGCTGGTCGACGACGGCGGCCGGGTCCGCTATGCGGGCCAGGAGGTCGCGGCCGTCGCCGCGGACTCCGTCGCCGCCGCCCGCGCAGGTGCCGCTGCGCTCCGGGTGAGCTACGAGTCGCTGCCGTTCGCCGCCGCGCCCGCGCTCGGCGACGAGGCGCCGGGCACGCCCAGGGTCTACGACGGCGACCACCGGTCCGCGCCGTCGGCCGGCGAGGTCCCGGTCCCGTTCAGCAGGTGGGCGTGGGCGGGCAACGTCCGGTCACCGCGGCCGCGCCCGCTGGGCCGGGCCGCGCGGGAGGCCCGGGCCGCGCAGCGGGTCTTCGCAGGGCCGGGCGACGAGGTGGCCGCGACCTTCACGACGTCGGGCCAGACCCATGTCCCGCTGGAGCCGCACGCGTGCGTGGCCTGGTGGCGGGACGACGGGCTCGACGTGTACCTGTCCACCCAGGCCGTCAGCCTGTCCGCCGCGATCATCGCGCGGCGCTGGCGGTTGCGCCGGGACCGGGTCCGCGTGCGGGCCGAGCACGTCGGCGGCGCGTTCGGGGCCAAGCAGACGCTCACCGCGGAGGCGGTGGCCGCGATCGAGCTGTCCCGGGCCACCGGCAGGCCCGTTCGCGTCGTCCTCGATCACGCCGCCGAGCTCACCGTGGGCGGGCACCGGCCACCCGCCGCCGTGCGGGTGCGGCTGAAGCTGACCGAGGACGGTGGGCTGGCGGCGCTGTCGGTGGTGGCGCACGCGGGTACCGGGGTCGCCGTGGGCTCGGACATCGCGAAGATCGCGGGCCTGGCCTACCCCGGCGTGCCCCGCGAGCTCGTCGACCACAGCGTCGTGTCGCACACTCCGCCGGGCAAGCCGTTCCGCGCGTCGAGCGGACCGCCCGCGTACTGGGCGATGGAGCAGGCGGTGGACGAGGCCGCGGGCCTGCTCGGCGTCGACCCGCTGGACCTGCGGGTCCGCTGGGACACCGGCGCGGTGCGTACCCGGCTCTACGACTGGGTCCGGGACGCCACCCCGTGGCCGGACCGGGAGAGCAGGACGGTGACCCGGGGTCGGCTACGCCGGGGGTTCGGCCTCGCGGCCGCGAGCTGGTTCTACTACCTGCAACCGAGAACCCGGGTGCGGGCGGAGGTGGCCGGCGGTCGGATCGTCGTCGACCTCGCGGTGGCGGAGGTCGGTACCGGCGTCCGCGGGCTGCTGGCCACGATCTTCGCGGAGGCCTTCGGCGTCGACCGGTCCGAGGTGTGCACCCGCACCGGCGACTCCCGGTCGACGCCGGGACCGCTCGTGGCGGGCAGCAGCGTCACCGCGTCGGTGGTCCCCGCGGCGCACGACGCGGTGACGAAGCTCCGGGCGCGGCTGGCCGTGATCGCCGCCCGGACGTTCGGCCTCGCGGACGCCCGCGCCGACGCGGGAGGCGTCCGGCACGCCACCGGTTTCCTTCCCTGGCGGGAGGTTCTGCGCGTGGCGCCACCGGTCTCGGTCGTGGGCAGGCGGCCCAGGGACAAGGGCCCGCGGCCGTCGCCGTGGTACTCGCCGTTCTTCGGCCAGGGCCGGGGCCTGCCGAGCGTGGCGCAGGTCAGCGAGGTCGAGGTGGACACGGAGACCGGGGTGGTGCGGGTGGTCCGGACGTGGTGCGGGCTGGCGGTGGGCCGCGCGGTCCGGCCGGTGACCGCCGTCTCGCAGTGCCACGGCGCGGTCACGCAGGCAATCGGGCAGACGCTGTACGAGGAGCGGCGGGTCGACCCGCACACCGGGGTGACGCTGACCGCCAACCTCGAGGACTACCCGATCCCCGGCGTGGCCGACGTTCCCGACCTCGACGTCGCGTTCGTCGACGGCGGCTTCGACCACGTGCCGCTCGGCGCCGTGGGGCTGGCCGAGGTCGCCGGGCTGGCCACGCCGGCGTCGATCGGCAACGCCGTCCACGCGGCCACCGGCCGCCGGTACCGGTCGCTGCCGCTGCGTCCACACGTGATCCTGGGGGAGGACCGATGACGATCCGGCCGACGGACCTCGCCACCGCCGTCGCGCTGCGCGGCCCGTACCGGGCGGGCGGTGTCGACGTCGCCGGCCGGGCCGGCGGCGGCTGGGTGGACCTCGGCGCGCTGACCGCGCTCCGCGGCATCGAGGCGGACGGGTCCGGCCTCACCATCGGCGCCACCACCACCCTGCGGGAGCTGGAACGCAGCTCACTGGTACGGGCCACCCACCCGATGCTCGCCACCGCCGCGGCCGCCGTCGCGAACCCGAACGTCCGCGCGCTCGCGACGGTCGGCGGGAACCTGCTGCAGGGCCCGCGGTGTGTCTACTTCGCACACCCGGACATCGCGTGCCTGCGCAAGGGCGGCACCGATTGCCCTGCCCGACAGGGATTCCAGGAGGGCGTGGTGTGCTTCGACACCACGCCGTGCGTCGCGCCGCACCCGTCGACGCTCGCGACCGTGCTGGCCTGCCTCGGTGCCGTCGCGCACGTCGAGGGCCGGGGTCCCGTCGCCGTGGCCGAGCTCGTCGCCCACCGACCGCGTGACGGCGAGTTGCTGACCACGGTGACCGTGCCGCCGCCGTGGTCCGCGGAGCGCTCCCACTACCTGCGCGTCACCGCGCGCGGCCAGGCGGACTGGCCACTCGTGGAGGTCGCCGCCCGCGCCCACGGCGACGAGGTCGTGCAGAGCCTCCGCCTCACCGCGGGTGCCGTCGCGGCCACCCCGCTCCGGCTGACCGCCGTCGAGCGGTACCTGGTCGGCAGGCCACCCACACCGGACGGGCTCCGGGCGGCGGCCCGGCTCGCTGCCGCGGATGCGAACCCGCTGGCCGGATCGGCCCACAAGGTCGGCATCCTCCGTGCGGCCGTACTGGATGCTCTCAACGGCTGCTGGCACCCGTCCGGCACCCCTACACTTCCCGCATGACGGCCAGCGACGCCGAGATCCGGATCAGCAACGCCGAACGGGACGAAGCCGTCTCGACCCTCGGCCTGCACCTGTCCAGCGGCCGGCTGGAGCTCGACGAGTTCGACGAGCGCTGCGGGCGGGCCACCGCCGCGCGCACCCGCGGTGACCTGGAGGCGCTGTTCAGCGACCTGCCCGCACCCCACCCCGACCTCAGCTCGGCCACCCCTCCGCGGGCGCTGATCCAGAAGGCGGGCCAGCTCGTCAGCAACCCCGCGGGCGCCAAGCGGTCGAAGGAGGTCGTGGAGACGCCCGCCAGCAAGGCACTCGAGATCGTCGCCGGGATGAGCGTCATGCTCGGGGTGCCCGCGGCGATCCTGCTGACCGTCTTCCTCGGCGCGTGGTGGGTGTTCATCCCGGTCGGCCTGGTGCTGATCGTCGCCGGCGCGGCCAGCGAGGCCGCCAAGAAGCCGAAGCCGGAGAGCTGAGCGGCGATATCTGCCCGAAAAGAGCTCGATGTCGAATTGCGGGTAATTCCCAGAATAGTGGGATAAAACGGACCTTGCTTTCTTGTTGATCGAGAGGGAAACTCTCGCCGGGTCTGTTGCGATCACCTATGGGCAGGCCCGTTTTCCTGCGCGGTCCCCGTCCGGCGTTTCTGGAGCTTTCTCATGGTGCATTTACGCTCGCTCGCCCGATTCAGATCCTTCGCCGCTGTCCTGCTCGTCGCGCCACTGGTCACGGTCTCGGGTTCCGTGGCCCTGGCCGACCCACCCGTCGACGACACCCCGGTGTTGCTCACGCCGAAGGGCGAGCACGAGACCGGCGGGGAGGGACAAAGCTTCGACAAGCTCCGCGACGCCTACTACTGGAGCCGGCTGCTGGCCGGGGACGACGCGCTGACCTTCGAGCAGGCCGCCACCTACCGCAGCAGGGCGGCGACCGCCGCCAACGGCATGAGCGTGGAGACCCGGCGCGGCGCGACCCGGGGCGGCACCTGGAACAGCGTCGGGCCCGACCCGATCGTGCAGGTCGCCCGCACCAGCAACACGTTCGAGGCGGTGTCCGGCCGGATCGGCGCGCTCGTCATCCGCAACGACGGCACCATCGTCCTCGGCGCGGCCCAGGGCGGCGTGTGGACCTACGACACCGAGGCCAAGACGTGGACCTCGCGCACCCCGGACGCCAACACCCAGTCGGTCGGCGCGCTCGCCCTCGCACCGAGCGACGACCGGATCATCTACCTCGGCTCCGGCGAGGGCGCGCTGTCCGGCGACAGCTACTACGGCGACGGCGTGTACCGCTCCAACGACGGCGGCGTCACCTGGGCGCGGGTGTCCGGTGACCAGTTCAACGGGCAGTCCACCTCCTCGATCGTGGTCGACCCCGCCAACCCCGACCACCTCTACCTGGCCACGCTGCGCGGCCGCGGCGGCGTGCGGCGGACCACCGCGCCGTCCACCACCCCGTTCGGCGTGTGGGAGTCCCGCGACGGCGGCCGGCACTGGTCGCTGAAGAAGGGCACCACCGACGAGTTGCACGGCGCGACCGACCTCGCGCTGGACCCGCAGGACCCGCGGGTGCTCTACGCGTCGTTCTGGGGTGACGGCCTCTACCGCTCCGCCGACGGCGGCGCCACGTGGGCGAGCGCGCTCGGCGACCTGCCCAAGGGCAACTACCTCGAGGGCGGCACCCGGTTCTCGCTCGGCCTGTCCCACCCGGCCGGCGACGCGCACCCCACCCTCTACACCGGGTTCGACTACTTCGACCTGTCCGACGAGTACCACCGGGCGCGGCTCTACAAGAGCACCGACGACGGCGCGCACTGGACCGCGACGCAGACCGGCACCGGCACCGACTCGATCCTCGACTACTGCGGCACGCAGTGCTTCTACGACAACGTGGTCAAGCCGGACCCGACCAACCCCGACGTGATCTACCTCGCCGGGTCCTACGGGTACAACAACTCGCCGCAGTCCGGCGGGGTCTACCGGTCCACCGACGGCGGGGCCACCTGGAAGAACCTCGGCTACGACCTGCACCCGGACTTCCACGCGATCGCCCTGCAGGCCAACGACACCAAGCACATCGCGATCGGCAACGACGGTGGCGTGTGGCAGTCGCCGGACGGCGGTGGGCGCACCGGCGCCGGCCAGCCGCTGTCGGCCGCGGACTGGGAGAACCTCAACGGCACCGTCAACCCGAGCACCGGCGCGCTGGTGCACTCCACCGGGCTGCGGATCACCCAGTTCGTCAGCATGGCCACCGTCCCGCAGGTGCCCGGCCAGTTCTGGGGCGGCACCCAGGACAACGGAACGCTGCGCCGGTCGCTGGCCAACAACCGGTGGTTCGACCAGGCCGGCGGTGACGGCGGCCAGGTGATCGTCGACCAGACCACCACCAACCCGACCAACCCGGCCCTGCCCGCTTACGTGTTCGGCACCTACTTCGGCATCTCGCCGTACCGGTACAACCCGAGCCAGGTCGGCACGTTCTTCGGCAACGAGGCGATCGACGGCGGCATCAACATGTCCGACCGGTCGGAGTTCTACGTGCCGTGGGTGCAGAACCGGGCGAACCCGAACCAGATGTTCCTCGGCACCTACCGGCTCTACCGCAGCGACAACGTCGAGGCGCCGTCCGCGGGAGACGTGCACTTCGACGTGATCAGCCCCGACCTGACCACCGGCTGCACCGGGCCGGCACCCAACGGTGCGCGTGGCTGCCTGATCACCGCGATCGGCGTGGCCGACGGCGGCGACGGCGCCTATGTCGGCACCGACGACGGCGTGGTCTCGGTCAGCCCGAACGCGGTCACCTCGGACAGCCCGTCCTGGACCCGGGTCGGCCGCGGGACGCTGCCCAACCGCCCGGTGGCGCAGTTCGCGGTGGACCGGTCGAACTGGCGCACCGCCTACGCGGTGTACGCCGGCTTCGGCTCGGCCACCCCGAACAACCGGGGCCACGTGTTCAAGACCACCGACGGTGGCCAGCACTGGAGAGACATCAGCGGCTCGCTGCCGGACATCCCGGTGAACTCGGTGATCCTGGACCCGTCCTCGGACGACACGCTCTACGTCGGCACCGACGTCGGCCCGTTCGTGTCCACCAACAGTGGCCACTCGTGGAAGCGGCTCGGCGCCGGCATCCCCAAGGTGTCGGTGTGGCAGCTGGACTACGACGCGAGCCACGCCACCCTGGCGGCCGGCACGCACGGCCGTGCGGCGTACACATTGGACACCGGGGTCAAGCTGCCGGCGCTGGTCGTGTCGAAGTCCGACGACGGCACGCCGGTCGGCCCGGGCCGGGACGTGCACTACAAGATCACCGTGCGGAACGTGGGCAACGCGCCCGCGACCGGGGTGCGGATCGACGAGCCCATCCCGGCCCGCACCAGCTTCGTCTCGGCGGGCAGCGGTGGCACGTTCAGCAACGGGAAGGTGCACTGGCGCAACCTGACCGTGCCGGCCGGCGAGAGCACGACCGTCGACCTGACCGTGCGGATCGCGTCGAGCCTGCCCGGCTCGGTCACCTCGATCGTCAACGACGGCATCGTGGTCGACTCCGCGGAAGGCGTGGACGCCACCGGCAGCCCGCACACGGTCAAGATCGCCCCGGCGCACGCGCTGGCCGTCTCCCCGGCCACGCAGAAGGGTGGCGCCCGGGTCGGCACGGACGCGAGCTACACCGTGCACCTGGCCAACAACGGCTACCAGCCGGACAGCTACGCCATGTCCACCGCGAGCCCGTGGCCGGCCACGGCCTACGACGCGACCTGCACGACGCCGCTGACGAGCACGCCGACCATCGCCCCCGGCGGCGGTACCGACGTGTGCGTCAAGGTGAGCGTGCCGGCCGCGGCGGCCAACGACGCGACCAACGACACCACGGTGACCGCCACCTCCGCGGCGGACAGCACGGTGAGCGGCTCCGCGACGCTGACCACCATCGCGGTGGCGGTGGACACGCTGGTGGTCGACGGCGACGGCGGCGCACCCAACGTGCAGTCGCACTACGCCGACGCGCTGACCGCGAACGGCACCGCGTTCAGCAGCTGGGACCTGGCCGCGGATCCGAAGCTGCCGCGGACCTACCTGACCGCGCACCGCACGGTGGTGTGGTTCTCCGGGAACACCTATCCGGCACCGATCACCCCGTACGAGGCCGACCTGAAGGCCTTCCTCGACGGTGGTGGCCGGCTGCTCATGTCCGGCCAGGACGTGCTGGACCAGGCGGCCGGAACCACGGCGTTCGTGCGGGACTACCTGCACATCGCCTGGGACGGCACGGAACGGCAGAACGACAAGGCCACCGCGGCCGTGCACGGCGTGGCCGCGAACCCGGTCTCCGACGGGATCGGCGCGGTGCCGCTGGACCACACGGTGCTCAACGCCGCGTTCGAGGACCAGGTGACCCCGATCGCCCCGGCGACCGGCGCGTTCACCGACGACTCGGCCGCGACCGACGCGCTGAGCGTGGCCGCCGGCCCGTACAAGGTGGTGTTCCTCGCCTTCCCGTTCGAGGCGTACGGAACCGCGGCCCAGAAGGCGGACCTGATGCACCGGGTCCAGACCTACTTCGCCGCCCCCTGATCGGACCGTCCGGGTGCCCCGTGATCTCTCGCGGGGCACCCGGGCTTCCGGTCACCGCGCCGTCATCGGAGCGGGTGTTCCTCGACCAGCGCGTCGGGGGCCGACAGGCGCCATGCCTCGTACAGCAGCTCGGTCAGCTCGTCCGCGTCGATCTTCGGCAGGTGGACCACCACCCAGCCGAAGCCGCCGGCGGTGAACTGCACCTCGAACACCTCCGGGCGCTCCGCGACCAGCGCGAGCTGCTCGGACAGCGTCTGCTTCAGGCCGACCGTCTTCGTCCGCGGCCAGTGGTAGCCGAACCGCTTGCCACACACGCTGAAGGACAGGTAGTCCCTCGCCTCCGCGCGCTCGACCTCGGCGAGCTCGTCCACCATCCGCAGGAACTGACCACTGGGCACACCCACGCGATCATTCTCGCGCACGCCGCCTCAGCCCAGCTGCTTGTCCACGTAGCACCAGCGCCACGTCTCGCCCGGCTCGTAGCTGCGCATCACCGGGTGGCGGGAGTCGTAGAAGTGCTGGGTCGCGTGCTTGCGCGGCGAGGAGTCGCAGCAGCCGACGGTGCCGCACTTGAGGCACAGGCGCAGGTGCACCCACGTCGTGCCCTCCTTGACGCAGGCGGGACAGCTGTCCCTGGCACTCGGCTCGACCTCCTTCCACTCGTGGGTCAGGTGCTTGCACGACCCCGCCGTGGTGGCGGGGGTGCGCAGCTCGCGGTCGGTCCCCGCCGGCTCCGCGTCGTCGCGGTCGAGCATCGACTCCTCGATGTCGAGGCGCAGCAGGACCCGGCGCAGGACGACGTCGTCGGCGGTGCCGTTGTCGCGGGCCTTCAGCGCCTGCTCGCGCTCGACCCGCAGCAGCTCCAGGCGCAGCCGCCGGTACGCGTCGCTCGGGGTCTCGGCCAGCGCGCTCTGCCGGCCCAGTTGCTCCCACGCCGAGTCGCTCCGGTCCCGCAGCCGGTCGCGCAGCCGCCCGATGACCTCCGGCGGGTCGTTGGGACCGCGGATCTCCTCGAGCCGCGCCAGTGCCACGTGCGTCATGTCGTTGAGCACGGCGGCTTCCTGCAGCGCGTCCTCCGCCGGGTCGGGAGGGGGCAGCCGCAGCCGCCGGATCAGGCCCGGCAGGGTCATGCCCTGGATGACGAGCGTCCCGGCCACGACGACGAACGCGGCGAGCACGAGCACCGCGCGCTGCGGGGTGTCGGCGGGCAGGATGAACGCGGCGGCGAGCGTGACCACGCCGCGCATGCCGGCCCACGCGATCACCGCGGAGTAGCGCCACGGCCAGACGTGGGTCCGGGTGACGGCCCAGCGCCTGGTGATCCGCTTGACCGTGCCGATGCCGATCAGCCACAGCACGCGCGTCAGGATCGTCGCGCCGAGCACGGCCGCGCAGATGCCGACGATCGTGCCGAGCGGCAGGTCGCTGTTCGCCACCTGCTCGATGATCTGCCGCACCTGCAGGCCGATCAGCAGGAAGACCATGTTCTCCAGCAGGAACTGGATGGTCTGCCAGTTGTGCCGGCTCGCCAGCCGCGCGGAGCCGGACAGGATGGCCGGCGACCTGTGCCCGATGATGATCCCGGCGATGACCACCGCGAACACACCCGAGCCGTGGATCGCCTCGGCGAGCAGGTAGGCGACGAACGGCACGGCGAACGACAGCGCGGTGTCGGTCACGAGGTCGTCCAGCCGGGCCCGCACCATCGTGGTGGCGAACCCGACCACGGCACCCACGAGCGCGCCGCCGACGGCCGCGAGCACGAAGTCGAGGCCGACCTGCCACAGCGTGATCGACCCGGAGATCGCGGCGATGGCGGTGCGCAGGGCCACCAGCGCGGCCGCGTCGTTGAACAGGCTCTCGCCCTCGAGCAGCCGGACCAGCTTGCGCGGCATGCCGACCCGGCGCGCGACGGCACTCGCCGCGACCGCGTCCGGCGGCGCCACCACCGCGCCCAGCGCGATGCCCGCGGCGAGCGGCAGGCCCGGCACGACGGCCCAGGCGACCAGCCCGACGCCGATCGTCGTGAACGCGACCAGGCCCACCGACAGCAGCGCGATCGGTCCGCGCAGCTTGCGGAAGTCGAGCAGCGACGTCTGGATCGCCGCCGAGTACAGCAGCGGCGGCAGCAGGCCGACCAGCACGACCTCGGGGGACAGGCGGTACTCCGGCACACCGGGCAGGTAGGACGCGGCGACCCCCACGGCGATCAGGCACAGCGGCGGCGGCCAGTCGAGGCGTCGCGCGACCGCCGTGACGACGAGGACCGTCACGACCAGCGCCACCAACTCCGCCGCGATGTGCACGACGCAATCATGGCCCCGGATCGCCCGGCCGCGCCCGCCGGCCGATCGGCGGACGGGGCCGGCAGGCTCAGCCGGGTTCGTTGGGGCGGGTCAGGCCCAGGTCGTAGGCGAGGATCACGGCCTGGATGCGGTCGCGGGCGCCGATCTTCGCCAGCACCCGGCCGACGTGGGTCTTGACGGTGGACTCCGACAGCACCAGGCGCTCGGCGATCTCGCCGTTGGTCCACCCGTGCCCGATGGCGACCAGGATCTCCCGCTCCCGGTCGGTCAGCGCCTGCCAGCGGGGGTCCAGCCGGCCCTCCTGGTCCGGCGGGGTCGCGGGCAGGTGGTGGACGTAGGCGTCGAGCAGGCGCCGGGTGAGCGCGGGGGCGATGACCGCGTCGCCCCCGGCGACCGCGCGGATCCCGGCCAGCAGCTCCTCCGGGCGGGCGTCCTTGAGGAGGAAGCCGCTGGCTCCCGCCCGCAGCGCGGCATGGGCGTACTCGTCGAGGTCGAACGTGGTGAGGACGAGGATGCGCGAGCGCCCGCCGGCGGCGACGATGCGCCGGGTGGCCTCGATGCCGTCCATGCCGGGCATCCGGACGTCCATGAGGACGACGTCGGGCCGCAGTTCGGCCGCCCTGCGCACGGCCTCGGCCCCGTGCGCGGCCTCGCCGACCACCTCGGTGTCGGGCGTGGCCTCCAGCAGCATGCGGAAGCCGAAGCGCTGCAGGGGCTGGTCGTCCACGATGAGGACGGTGGTCACGTGGGGCCGCCCGGGAGCGGGCTGAGGTCGAGGACGGCCTGCACGGTCCACCCGCCACCGGGGGCGGGACCCGCGGTGACCGTGCCGCCGTAGAGGGCCGCGCGTTCTCTCATGCCGGCCAGCCCGTGCCCTTCCTCGTGCGGCGGCTCGCTCGTGCCGCCGGGCCGCCCGCTGTCCTCGACGCGGACGCACAGCCGTGCGGCCTCGACCGTCACCCCGACGTGGACGAGGGTATCGGGGCCGGCGTGCTTGAGGGAGTTGGTGAGCGCCTCCTGGACGATCCGGTAGGCCATCACCTGCACCCCGCGGTCCAGGATGTCCAGCTCGCCGCGGGAGCTGTAGACGACCTCCGGTCCGGCCGCGCGGATGCGCGCGCACAACGCCTCGAGGTCGGCGATCCGGGGCTGGGGGTTGAGCTCGGGCTCGTCGGTCTGCTCGCGCAGGACGCCGAGCATCCGCCGCAGCTCGCCCAAAGCCTGGCGACCGGAGTCCCCGATGAGCCGCAGCGCCTCCGGGCCCCGCTGCGGCGTGACCTCCGCCGCGTACGCGCCGCCGTCGGCCAGGGTGATGATGACCGACAGGTTGTGGCCGATGATGTCGTGCATCTCCCGGGCCACCCGGGTGCGCTCGGTGGCGGCGGCCAGCTTGCTGCGCTGGTCGCGCTCGACCTCCAGGCGCGCCGCGCGCTCCCGCAGGCTGGCGAGCTGGGCCCGGCGCACCCGCACCGCGAAGCCCAGCGCGACGGCCGCGGTGGCGGCGCTGAGCAGGAAGAACAACGCCTCCCACACGGACACCGCGCTGGACACGCGCACGGCAACCGGGACCATGAGGCCGATCGTGGCCGCGCACGCCCACGGCAGTCGCCGCAGCCGTCCGTGCAACGCCAGGCTGTACAAGGCGATGAGCAGCGCGACGTCCGCCCGCAGGAACGCGCCCAGCGACCACTGCACCAGGAACACCACCGCGATCGCGCCGAACGCCAGCGACGGTGCCCTGCGCCGCCACAGCAGCGGCAGCAGCAGGCCGGCCTGCAACGCGAGCACGCCGGCCACGGGCAGGTGGGTGAACGCGATCGGCGGGTCCCGCGGGTCGCCGTGCTCGCCGCCGCGCGCGAGGTCCGGCAGGCAGAACAGGACGAAGACCCCGGCGATCAGGGCCGTGTCGAGGATCCACGGGTGGTCCCGGTCGGCCTTCCGCATCCGCTGGCCGACCTGGGTCAGCCGGTTGACCAGCGGATGCGGCGGCACACCGGTGATGCCATCGCCGCTCACGGGTGTCACCTGTCCATCGTGGACTGTCAGGCGTCCGTGCGCACCAGCCGGTAGGCGGCCCCGCCCAGCGCCAGCACCGTCCAGCCGAGGAAGACGAGCAACCCGGCGGTGGGGGACAGCGTGGTGGAGTCGTGCGTCAGCGCGAACATCGACTGGCCGGCGTTGCTGGGCAGGTACGGGCTGATGTTGTCCTGCCACGCGGTGGGCAGCAGCGAGATCAGGCCGGGGATCAGCATCAGCGCACCGACGAGCACCGAGATGCCCCCCGCGATCGAGCGCAGCAGGGCGCCGAGGGCGGCACCGATCACCGCGACCAGGCCGAGGTAGAGACCCGCGCCCAGCAGGCTGCGCAGCACGCCGGGATCCGACAGCGTGATCGCCGCGGGAGTGCCGGAGAGGATGGCGCTGTCGATCGGGAACGTGATGAACACCCCGACCGTGGCGACCACCAGCGCGACCACGCCGTACACCGCCGCCTTGGACCACAGCACGGGCAGCCGCCGCGGGACCGCGGCCAGCGTGGAGCGGATCATGCCGGTGGAGTATTCGCCCGCGGTGACCAGAACGCCGAGCACGCCCAGCGCCAGCTGCGCGAAGTTCGTGCCGAACAAGGCCAGGGTGACGGCGCTCGCGTTGGCGAAGTCCGGGTCCATCTGCTGGCCGGAGCTGATCCTGGACTTGTACTGCGCCGCGGCGATCAGGCCGAAGGCCACCAGGAAGACGAGGGCGAGGGCGAGGGTGATCCAGGTGGAGCGCAGCGACCACAGCTTCGCCCACTCCGAGCGCAGCACCCGCAGCGCGGTGACCTTGTAGACCGGGCGGGTCGGCGGCGCGGGGGTGGCCGCGGAGGGCAGGGGAGAGGTGACGGTGCTCATGCCGCGCTCCCCAGGGTCTCGGTGGCGCCGGTGCTGCCGTGGTACTCGACGGCGTCGCGGGTCAGCTCCATGAAGGCCTCCTCCAGCGAGGACGTCCTCGCGCTGAGCTCGAACAACGCGATGCCGTGCTCGGCGGCCCTGAGGCCGATGTCGCGTGCGGACAAGCCGGTCACCTGCAGCTCCTCGGAACCGGCGTGGCCGGTGATCTCGACGCCCTGGCCGGCCAGGACCTCGCGCAGGCGGGCCGGGTCGGCGGTGGCGACCTTCACCGTGTCGCCGCCGGCCTGGCGGACCAGCTCCTGCACGGTCGTGTCGGCGAGCAGCCGGCCGCGGCCGACGATGATGAGGTGCTCGGCGACCAGTGCCATCTCGGTCATCAGGTGCGAGGACACGAAGACGGTGCGCCCGTCGGCGGCGAGCCGGGTGAGCAGGTTGCGGATCCACAGGACACCCTCGGGGTCCAGCCCGTTGACCGGCTCGTCGAGCATCACCGTGGCCGGGTCGCCCAGCAGCGCCGCGGCGATGCCGAGGCGCTGGCCCATGCCGAGGGAGAACCCGCCGGCCCGCTTCTTCGCGACGGACTGCAGCCCGGTCAGCTCGATCACCTCGTGCACCCGCCGGAGCGGGATCCCGTGGGTGTAGGCCTGCGCCGCCAGGTGGTCGAAGGCGGTGCGGCCCGGGTGGATCGACTTGGCCTCCAAGAGGGCCCCGACCTCCTGCAGTGGTGCGCTGTGCTCGGCGTAGCGGCGGCCGTTGACGATGACGGAGCCGCTGGTCGGGGCGTCGAGCCCGATGACCATCCGCATCGTGGTGGACTTGCCCGCGCCGTTCGGTCCCAGGAAGCCCGTCACGGTTCCCGGCTTGACGGTGAAGTCCAGCCGGTCCACCGCCGTCTTCTCCCCGTACCGCTTCGTCAGCTGGTGTGCCTCGATCATCGCTTCGTCCCCTGCGTCCACACGGGCCGGACGTCCCGGCCCGTCACACCCGCAACGCTATGGCCGGGACCCGCGCGATCCGTGGTACCGCGGAGGGAACTCCCCGCGGCGCGTGGTACCGCGGTACCACCCGGCGGTCAGCGGCCGTCACCCTCGCCGCGGCCGTCCTCCTGCTGGCGGCTGTGGCCACCCCGGTCGTCGCCACCGTCGCCCTCCTCGTCGCCGCCGACCAGCGCGGTGACGCCCGCGCCGATCGCGCCGCCCAGCACCAGGACGGCGACGAGCTGCGCGACGCGGTTGCGGACGAGCGCGCCCGCGTCCTGCGCCAGCCGGCCGCGCTTGCGCTCGGCCGGCGGCGTGCTCACGGTCGGCTGGTCAGCCGGCGGCGGCGGTGTGCTCGCGCTCGGCTCGTCGGGCGTCGGCTGCGTCGGCTGGTCCGGCGTGGTCATGTGCGCTCTCTTCTTCTCGATGCAGGGTCAGGTAAAGATCTTCGAAACTGTCCAGCGTCGTGGCGAGGTCGTGGTGGACGGCGATCTGCCGGCTGGCCGTTCCCATGGCGAGCCGGGCGGTCGGGTCGGCGGCGAGCGTGTCCAGCGCGGCCGCGAGGGCCGCGACGTCGCCGGGCGGGTACAGGTAGCCGTTGACGCCATGATGCACCAGGTGCGGCAACGCCATCGCGTCGGCCGCGACCACCGGCAGCCCGGTGGCCATCGCCTCCATCGTGGCGATGCTCTGCAGCTCCGCGGTGCCCGGCATGCAGAACAGGTCGCCCCGGCGCAGCACGGCCACGAGCTCGTCGTCGGGCACGAAACCGTGGAACCGCACCAGGTCCGCGATGCCGAGGTGGCCGGCGAGCTCGGTGAGCTCGGCCCGGCACACCCCGTCGCCGACGATCTCGGCGCGGACGCCGGTGGTGCGGGCCAGCGCGCGCAGCAGCTCGTCGACGTTCTTCTCGCGGTCCAGCCGGCCCACGAAGACGACGGTGGCGGTGGTCGACGCCTGCCGGGGCCCGGCGGCCGCGCCGTACCGGACGAGGTCGATGCCGCAGGAGATGGCCCGGGTCGGCAGTCCCTTGTCCCGCAGGATGTTCGCCGCCCGCGGGGTCGGCGCGGTGACCACCTGAGCCCGCCGGTACACGCGCACCAGGTCGCGCCACGCGATGCGGGCGATCAGGCCGTGCAGGAAGTGCGGGACCGGGCCGTAGCCGAGCAGGTTCTCCGGCATGAAGTGGTTGGTGGCGACGACCGGCAGGTCGTGCGCGCGCGCCGCGCGCAGCACCGTGCGGCCCACCGCGAAGTGCGCCTGCACGTGCACGACGTCCGGCCGCACCCGGGCGAGCAGCTGCGGCAGCGCGCGGCTCACCTGCCACGGGGTGCACATCCGGAACGTCGGGTGGAACGGCGTGCGGGTGGACGCGATGCGGTGCACGGTGACCCGGCCGACCAGCGACGAGCCGCCCTGCGCGGTGGGGGACGGGCACACCACGTGCACGTCGTTGCCCCGCCCGGCGAGCCCCTCGGCCAGCCTGCTCGCGAAGTTCGCCGCGCCGTTGATGTCGGGCGGGTAGGTGTCCGCGGCCAGCAGGATCCGTTGTCCCGTCGGGTGTTGCGGGCCGGCGCCGATCCGGGTCGGCCGCCGGTCCGGGGCGGAGCGGGTCAACGCGATCACCCCGGCGACGGCCAGCGCCGCGCACGCGAGCTGCATGCTCACGACGAGCGGGCTGCCGACCGCCTCGCCGTAGACGCCGATCCCGACGGCGACCGCGGTGAGCGGGTCGATCACGGTGACCGCGCCGATGACCACGGCGGGCGGGCCGCTCGCGTAGGCCTGGTGCACGAGCCAGCCACCGGCGAGCATCAGCGCGGCCGACTCGGCGGCGAGGCCGAGCGAGCCGTTCAGGACGGCGGCCCTGATGAGCGCCGAGCCCAGCCCGAACAGGACCGCGGCCGACGACGCGAGCACGAGGCACCGGGTACGCCCGGCGGACAGCAGGCCCGCGATGGCGACCAGCGCGGCCACGGCGAGCACGATCTGCACCCGCGAGGTGTCCACTGTGGAGGGTGTGGCGCTGTGCGTGGTGGCGGCGAGCAGCACGAAGCCCGCCGTGCCGGCGCACACCGCGAGCGCCGCCCGCAGGGAGTGCCTGCCGAACAGCGTCGTGAGCACCAGGCTCAGCACGCCGACCGGCTGGACGACCGCGAGCGGTGCCATGGACAGGGCGAGCACGTGCATGCCGGTGCCGACCACGGCGAGCGAGGTGCCCGCCAGCCAGGCCGGGGTGCGCACCGCGCGCCACAGGCCGCGCGGGGTGGTCGAGCCGCTCTCGCGCACCGAGCGGTGCTGGAGGTGGATCGCGGTGGCGAAACAGCACGCGGCCAGGGCAGCCAGTGCCACCGCGAGAAGGACGACGTTCATCCGGTCACCCGCTTTATCGTCGTGGCGGTGGTCAGCAGCAGCGCCACCTCGGCGCCGAGCGCGAGACGTTCGAGCAGCCCCTGCACGCCGGGCAGCGGGGGCGGGGCGAGCTGGCAGAGCCCGAACACCGCCGCGAGCACGAGACAGCCCACGGCGAGCCGGCGGATGCTCAGCGCCATGGACCGCAGGCGTGGGTCGGCGCGCAGCGCCCGGGAGAGGTGCCAGGCCGCGATCGGCAGGCTGGTGAGGAACGTGCCGCCCGCGATCCGGTGGATGTCACCGGAGAACGACGAGTCGCCGCTCGTGCGGTTGGTGGGGAACACCGCGCACAGCAGCAGCCCCCACCCCCACAGGCTGAACAGCACGGTCCGCAGCCGCGAGCCCGGCACCCCGAGCGCCGGCAGGCACGCCAGCACCGCGACCCCGCCCGCGAGGAGCAGCAGGACCGCGAGCACGTAGAGCACGTCGCCCGGGCCGTAGAACACGTAGTCGCTGACCACGTTCGCGATCGGGCTCACCTGCGCGCGCAACGCGACCGTGAGGTAGAAGCCGACCAGCAGCGACCCGGCCAGCAACGCGATCGACACCCGGGCGAGCGGGACGGCCGCGGTGCGGCGGACGAGGGACACACCTTTGACAGTGCCGCCGGATGGTTAAAGGACCATGAAGATCCTCAAAGGGTTGGGTGAGAAACGACTGGCAGGAGCAGCTCCAGCAGCGCGCCGCCGGCCTCCGCCCGGCCGGCTCGCACCGTGCCGCCGTGGCCGGCGGCGACCTGCTCGACGATCGCCAGCCCCAGTCCGGAGCCGGGCAGCGCGCGGGCGGCCTCGGCCCGGTAGAACCGCTCGAACACGTGGGGGAGGTCGACCTGGTCGATGCCCGGGCCCTCGTCCTCGACGCGCACGACCGCGTGGTCGCTGCTGTTCCGCACGCTGACCCGAACCGCGCCCTCGGGCGGGCTCCACTTCGCGGCGTTGTCGAGCATGTTGAGTACCGCGCGCTCCAGCGACGCCGGGTGGCCGACCACCTGGACCCGGGTCAGGTCGGTGTCGAACCGGACCCGCGGTGCCCGTGCCCGCGCGCGCTCCACCGCCGCGCCGACGATGTCGGACAGGTCGGCGGGCACGGGCGGCTCCGGGCTCGAGTCGTCCTTGGCCAGCTCGACGAGCTCGCCGACCAGCGTGCTCAGCTCGACCGCCTGGGTGCCGAGGTCGCCGAGCAACCGGGTCCGGTCGGCGGCGGCGAGGACCTTCGCCGACCCTTCCGCGTGGATCAGCAGCTCGACGTTGTTGCGCAGGCTGGTCAGCGGGGTGCGCAGCTCGTGCCCGGCGTCCTCCACCAGCCGCCGCTGCGCCGCGCGGGAGCTGCCGAGCGCGGACAGCATCGCGTTGAACGCCTCCGCCAGCCGGGCGATCTCGCCGCGGCCCGCCACCGGGATCTTCGCCTTCAGGTCCTGGGTGTGCGCGACCCGTTCGGCGCCCGCGGTGAGCGCGTCGACCGGCCGCAGCGCGGCGCGCGCGACCGAGCGGCCGAGCACGGCCGCCCCGAGCACGCCGATGACCGACAGCAGCACGTGCAGGAGGCCCAGCTCGGTGAGCGTCTGCTCGATGCCCTCGGCGTCCCGGGCGACCTGCACCAGCCCCCCGTCCCGGGCGGCCACCGTCCACACCCGGTACTGGTCGTAGCCGATCCGCAGCCGCTCCACCTGCGCGGGCTGCCCGTCGGCCACCGCACGCGCCTTGGCGGTCACCGGTACCCGGTCGGCTCCCTGGGCACCCGCGGTGGTGACCGCGCCGCCCGGGGCGACGAACTGCACGATGAGCTCGGCCGGCCGGTCGGGACCGTCGTCGCCGGGTGAGGCCCGGTCAGCGGGCCGCAGTGTGGCGAGCGCGTCGCTCGCCGACGTGGACTTGACCGCCAGCTGCCCGTAGGAGCGGAGCTGGTCGTCGAACTGCTGGTAGAGCTTGGCCTGCACGATCAGCCACGACGCGGTGGCCACGACCACCACGGCTACCGCCGCCGCGCCCGCGGCGAGCAGGGTGAACCGCGACCGGAGCGAGAGCCGCCGCCAGCGGTGGTCCGCCAGCCACGCACGGGGCTTCCTCACAGGGGTTCCTCGCGGAGCACGTAGCCGACCCCGCGCACGGTGTGCAGCAGCCGGGCCTCGCCGTCGGCCTCGAGCTTGCGGCGCAGGTAGCTGACGTAGACGTCGAGCCCGTTGGAGGCGGCGCCGAAGTCGTAGCCCCAGACGTGCCGGAACATCGTGGTGCGGGAGAGCACCAGCCGCGGGTGCCGCAGGAACGTCTCGAGGATCGAGAACTCGGTCCGGGTGAGCGCCAGCGGCCGGTCGCCGCGGCGCACCTCGCGGGTGCCGATGTGCAGCACGAGGTCCGCGAAGTGCAGCTCCCCGGCCGGCACGTCGCCGCCCGTGGCCGCGTCCAGGTAGCCGCCGCGCCGCACCAGCGCGCGGACGCGGGCCAGCAGCTCCTGCAACGCGAAGGGCTTGGCCAGGTAGTCGTCCGCGCCCGCGTCCAGCCCCGCGACCCGGTCGGTGACGTCGTCGCGCGCGGTGAGCATGAGCACCGGGGTGAGGTCGCCGTCGGCACGCAGCACCCGGCAGGTGTCCAGGCCGCCCAGCACCGGCATGGTGACGTCGAGGATGACCCCGTCCGGCCGCTGCGCGCGGATCATCGCCAGCGCCGCCGCCCCGTCGTGGGCGACGGACACCTCGTAGCCCTCGAACCGCAGCGTCCGCGACAAGGACTCGCACACCGCGGGCTCGTCGTCGACGATCAGGATGTGCACGGCCGTCCCTTCCGGCTCCCCGGTCCACGCCACCCGGAACTCACGGTTCTCAAGCTACGCCCGCGGGGGCGGGAACCGCGGGACCCCCGGCGCCGCGAACGCCGGGTGCCGACAACTCGCGGGGCTACTGCGTGGCGGGCAGGTGCGGCACGGTCGCGCGCCGGGTGTCCGCGTCGGCGGTCACCTTCTGCCGGGGCTCGTCCTTGTCCTCCGCCGCCACCGGCACGTCCCGCCGGGCGACCAGCTCGCGGAACACCCTGTTGCGCCCGCAGACCGGGCACAGGATGTCGTCGAACGCGGGGTTCAGCACGGGCACCCCGTCCAGGCGGTAGTAGGCCCACACGTCGCCCTCGTTGTCCTCCAGGAACTGCACGTCGTAGTCGGCGGTCCAGGTGTGCCCGCAGTTCGCGCAGCTGAAGCGGTACCGCTCGACGGCGATCTCGACGATCACGGTGGTGTCCTCCGGTCCGAGCCGAGGTGCGCGGTGAGCCAGTCCCACGCCCGGCGCAGGCGGGCCTCGAGCGGGCTCTCCACGGGTTCCTCCTCGGGCTCGTCTTCGCGCTCGGGGCGGGGCCGCGCGGGGTCCGGGTCGTGCAGCTCTTCGCGTGGGACGGCCAGCAGCACACCCCGCTCGTGCAGCGCGGCGATCTGGTCGGCGTCGGCGAACAGGTGCCGGCCCGGCAGCGGCACGGTGTGCACGACGAGCCCTTCGAAGATGTCCGCGACGTCGTCGGCGACGACGTGCTCGACGACGCCGACACGCGCACCGGCGGGGTCGTGGACCGGCGTACCCTCGCGGAGCACGGTGTAGGCGATCGGCCGGCCGAGGTCGTCGGGAACGTTCACGCCCTCGCACCTACCCGGCCGGCCCGCCCGCGAAACCCGGCGCGACCGGGACCGGCCTGCCAGGCCCAGCCGTGCCGGTCCGGCTCGACCTGCCAGGCCGTGGCGGCGGCGTCCCGCGGTGACGGACCGTGGGGGACCGACGGGACCGCGATGAGACTGCGATGAGCCCGCGATGAGGGAGGGCAAGGGATGGCCGACACCGGAACGCTCAACCGCAACGAGTGGCTGGCCGCTTTCGATCGGATGACCTCCGACCACGAGGGCGACGAGGTCACGATCGAGGTGCTGGACCCGACCATCGGCTACGAGCCCGAGGCCGAGCGGATGCCGTTCTCCTACCTCAACTACGACCCGAAGGACGACGTGGTCATCGTCGCCGTCGGCGGCCGGACCCCGCGGTATCCGGTCGTGCTCCGGCACATCGTGTACCGGCCGTCCCGTGTGGACATCGCGGTCGACGAGGTGCCGCAGCCCGCGGTGCGGGTCGTCGAGGAGGACGGCACCACCACGCTGGTGACCTTCTTCCCCGCCGCCGCGTCCTGACCGGGCCGGGGCACCCGTGGCGTGACAGCATGTCCCTCCGTGCCCCCCGATCTCTCCGCCGACCTCTGCGCGCGACTGCGTGACGCATTCCTGACCGCGGGCTACACCGCGGACGGTGTCGTCGCCGCGCTCGGCGTCCAGGCCCACGCCGCGCTCGGCCGCGGCGAGCCGGAGGCCGCCCGCCTCGCCAGCCGCGACGCAGGAGCGCTCGGGACGCTGATCCGGCTGTTCCTGCTGGGCGACGCCGAGCCGGCCGCCGCCGTGCGGGCCGCGCTCGGGCCGGTCGACCTCGACGCGGCGGTGGCGAACGAGATCATCACCCCGGACCGGCGGGCGGGCCTGGACATCCGCCCGTACGAGGACAGCTGGTGGGTGATCGCCGACCTCGACACCGACCTGCGCGGCGGCGCCGTGCCCGAGGACCACGTGCTCGGCGTCGGCCATGCCTCGGTCAGCCTCGCCCGCGCCACCGCGCGCCGCCCGGTCGGCACGCTGCTCGACCTCGGCACCGGCTGCGGCGTCCAGGCACTGCACGCGAGCACGCACGCGCGGCGGATCACGGCCACCGACCTGTCCCCGCGCGCCCTCGCGCTCGCACGGGGCACGTTCCACCTCAACGAGCTGGACGTCGAGCTGGCGCGGGGCGAGTGGTTCGGCCCGGTGCGGGGCCGCCGGTTCGACCAGATCGTGTGCAACCCGCCGTTCGTCGTCGGCCCGCCGCGGGTGGACTACGTCTACCGCGACTCCGGGCTGGGCGGCGACGACGCCAGCGCGCTGGTCGTCGGGCAGCTGCCCGCGTTCCTCACCGAGGGCGGCGTCGGCCAGCTGCTCGCGTCCTGGCTGCACCGCGAGGGCGAGGACTGGGCGGACCGCGTCACGTCGTGGCTGCCGGATGGCGTGGACGGGTGGTTCGTGCAGCGCGACGTCGCCGACCCCGTGCTGTACGTGGGCACGTGGCTGCGGGACGCGGGCGTCGACCCGCGGTCGCCGGAGGGCCGGGAGAAGACGCGGGCGTGGCTCGACTGGTTCGCGGCGAACGGCGTCGAGGGTGTCGGCTTCGGCTACGTCACGCTGCGGCGCACCGGCGAGGCCCGCGCCGAGGTGGTGTGCGAGGACCTGCGGCACGCCTACGACGACCCGCTGGGCCCGGAGGCGGCCCGGTGGCTGGACAGCGTGGCGTGGCTGCGGGACCACGGCGACAAGCTGCTGCGGACGCGGTTCACCGTGCCGCCGACCGTGCTGCTGGAAGAGGTGCGCGAGCCGGGCGAGGACGGCTGGGCGGCGGTGGTGCGCCGGCTGCACCGTACCGACGGCCCGGGCTGGCAGCACGAGGTCGACGAGCCGATCGCGAAGCTGCTCGCCGGCTGCCGCGGCGCGCTCCCGCTCGAAGACCTGCTGGCACTGCTGGAGTTCGCTTACGCCGACCTCGACCCGGCGGCGGCCCTGCCGATCGTGCGCGACCTCGTGCTGCACGGGATGCTGCTCCCGGCCTGACCCGGTCGTGCCGCCGCCCTGACGGTGTCGCCTTCACGGTGTCTTCGTGACCGCGGCCAGCACCAGCTCGATCGGGTGGTGGGCGCGGCGCTCGGTGCCGTGCGCGATCTGCTGGCGGCAGGAGACCCCGGTCGCCGCGATGACGGTGTTCGCCGGCTCGGCCCGGACGGCGGGGAAGAGGCGGTCCTCGCCGATGGTCATCGACACGGCGTAGTGCTCGGCCTCGAAGCCGAACGAGCCCGCCATCCCGCAGCAGCCGGCGTCCAGCTCCACCACCTGCGCGCCGGGAATCCGGCGGAGCAGCGCCACCGTCGCGGCCGTGCCGACGTCGGCCTTCTGGTGGCAGTGGCCGTGGAACAGGATCCGCCGCCCGGCCACCCAGGAGTCCTCGGCCAGCGTGAGGTCGCCGGCGTCGATGGCCTCCGCCAGCAGCTCCTCCACCTGCCGGACGCGGCCGGCGACCTGGCGGGCGCGGTCGTCGTCGGGGAGCAGCGAGAGGGTCTCGTCCCGCAGGGTCAGCAGGCACGACGGCTCGCAGCCCACGATGGGGGAGGTGGTGTCCGCGAGCTGGGCCACGAGGGCGGCGGCCTTGCGGCGCGCGTCGTCGAGGAGTCCCTTGGACAGGCTCGACCGGCCGCAGCAGCCTTCGGCGGCGAGCCGGACGCGGTACCCGGCCAGCTCGAGCAGCTCGACGGCGGCCCGGCCGATCGCGGGCTCGGTGTAGGTGGTGAACGAGTCGGCCAGCAAGGTGACCTCCGAGCGGCCCTGGGCCGGGCGGCGCTTGCGGAACCACACCGCGAGGTTGCGCCGTTCGTAGCGCGGCAGCGGGCGCTTCGCCGTGATGCCGAGGAACCGTTCCATCAGCGCCCGCACGAAACCCAGCCGGTTCGGCAGGTTCGACAGCGGCGCGGTCGCCGAGCCGAGCCGGTTCAGCGAGCGGATCCCGCCGAAGACCCGCGACCGCAGCGGGACGCCGTGCTGGTCGTGCCGGTGCGCCAGCGTCTCGCTCTTCAGCTTCGCCATGTCGACGCCGAGCGGGCACTCGCTCTTGCAGGCCTTGCACATCAGGCACAGGTCCAGCACCTCGTGCAGCCGGTCGTCACCCAGCGCGGCCCGCGGGTCGGGCGCGGACAGCGCGTGCACCAGCGCGTTGGCCCGGCCGCGGGTGGAGTCCTCCTCCAGCCGGGTGGCCATGTAGGACGGACACATCGCGCCGGTCCCGCTCTTGCGGCACAGCCCGATGTTCATGCACCGGTCGGCCGCGCCCCGCATGCCGCCGATCACCTCGAACGACAGCCGCGTCCGGAACGGTTGCGGCGCGGGCAGCGCCGGGTCGCGCAGGTTGTCGGTCATCGCCGGCGCGTCGACGATCTTGCCCGGGTTCATCGTGTCGTCCGGGTCGAACAGCCGCTTCACCTGACGCATCGCCTCGTACAGCTCGGCGCCGAAGATCTCCCGGTTGAACTCGCTGCGCGCCAGGCCGTCGCCGTGCTCGCTGGAGTTGACGCCCCCGTAGGACCGGACCAGGTCCTTGACCTCCTCGGCGACCGACCGCATCGTGGCGACGCCGCCCGGCTCGGTCAGGTCGACGAACGGCCGGATGTGCAGGCAGCCCACCGAGCAGTGGCCGTAGAACCCGGCCCGCAGCCCGTGCCGGTCGAGGATCTCGGCGAACCGGCCGGTGTACTCGGTGAGGTACTTGGGGTCGACGGCGGTGTCCTCGACGAACGCGAGCGGCCGGCGGCTGCCGACGCTGGCGGCCATGAGCAGCCCCAGCCCGGCCTTGCGCACCTTCAGCAGCGCGCCCTGCTGCTCGGGCGTGCCGGCCTCGAGGGTGTGGTAGCCGTGGTTGTGCTTGCGCCACAAGGCGGTGAGCCGGCGCAGGCGCCCGAGCAGCTCCTTCTCGTCGTCGCCGGTGAAGCTGACGAACAGCAGCGCCTCGGGGTCGCCGTGCAGGATCGTGCCGAGCGCGGCGTACTCGATCCGCTCGCGCGACAGGTCGAGGATCGTGCGGTCCATCAGCTCCACGGCGGCCGGGTCGCAGGCCAACGCGTCCTCGGTCGCCGCGATGGCCGCCTGGGTCGAGGTGAAGTGGCCGACCGCGATGACCGTCCGCGGCGGCTTGTCGACGAGGTCGACGAGCGCGCCGGTCGCGACCACCAGCGTGCCTTCCGCGCCGACGACGAACTTCGCGAGGTCGAAGTCCTTGGCGAGCCGGTCGAGCCGGTAACCGCCGGCGCGCCGCCAGAACGGCGGAAAGCCCGTCTCGATCGCGGTCCGGTTGGCCGCGACCAGCTGGGGCAGCTCCCGGTACAGCCGGCCTTCCAGCGTGTCGGCCGCACCGCGGGGCGCCGGGTCGGCGACCGGGCCGAACCGGGCGGCCGAGCCGTCGGACAGCACGACGTCCAGCTCGCGGACGTGGTCGATGGTCATGCCGTAGCGCACCGAGCCGCTGCCGGCGGAGTTGTTGCCGATCATCCCGCCGATCGTCGCCCGGTTGCTGGTCGAGGTGTCCGGGCCGAACATCAGGCCGTGCCCGGCCGCGGCCCGGTTGAGCTGGTCCTGGACGACGCCCGGCTCGACCCGCGCCACCTTCGCCTCGGGGTCCAGCTCGAGGATGCGGCTCAGGTGCCGGGACAGGTCGAGGACCAGCCCGGGCCCGACCGTCTGCCCGGCGAGGCTCGTGCCCGCGCCGCGCGGCACCACCGGCACGCCGAACTCGCGGGCGGCGGCCACGGTCGCGATGACGTCGTCGGTGTCGCGCGGGAACACCACGCCCAGCGGGGTGATCGCGTACATGCTGGCGTCGCGGGCGTAGAGCTGGCGGGTGTAGTCGTCGAACCTGACCTCGCCGCCCAGATCGGCACGCAGCCGCTCGGCAAGCTCGCCCGTCATGCCGACTCCAGCACGCGCAGCGCGGCCCTGACCCCGTCCGCGTCGATCGGCACGCCCGCCAGCTCCAGCCCCATCTGCACGCCGCCGAGGGTGCCGGCGAGCGAGACGTCGTTGAAGTGGCCGAGGTGGCCGATGCGGAACACGCGCCCGGCCAGCCTGCCCAAGCCCGTGCCGAGCGACATGTTGAAGCGGTCGAGAATCAGCGCGCGGATCTTGTCCGCGTCGTGCTCCTCGGGTACCAGGACCGCGGTCAGCACCGGCGAGTGCTCCCGCTCGTCGAGGCTCAGCACCTCCAGGCCCCACGCCCGCACGGCCGCCCGGGTGGCCGCGGCGTGCCGGCGGTGCCGGGCGAACACCTGGGGCAGCCCTTCCTCGCGCAGCAGCGCCAGGCTCTCCCGCAGCCCGTACAGCAGGTTCGTCGCCGGGGTGTAGGGGAAGTAGCCGCGCTCGTTCGCGGCCAGGATCGGGCGCCAGTCCCAGTAGGCGCGGGGGAACGAGGCGGTCTTCGCCGCCCGCAACGCCTTCTCGCTCACCGCGTTGAAGCCCAGGCCCGGGGGCAGCAGCAAACCCTTCTGCGAGCAGGAGACCGTGACGTCCACCCCCCACTCGTCGTGCCGGTAGTCGATCGACCCGAGCGAGGAGACGGTGTCCACGAGCAGCAGCGCCGGGTGGCCCGCCTCGTCGATCGCGCGCCGGATCTCCGCGATGCGGCTGGTCACCCCGGTCGACGTCTCGTTGTGCACCACGCAGACCGCCTTGACCGTGGGGTCGGCCGCGAGCTTGGCCCGGACCACCGCCGGGTCGACGCCGTGGCGCCAGTCGCCGGGGACGAAGGCGACGTCGAGACCGAGGTTGCCGGCCAGGTCCCGCCACAGGGCGGCGAAGTGGCCGGTCTCGAAGGCCAGCACCCGGTCGCCGGGGCTCAGCGTGTTGACCAGCGCGGCCTCCCACGCGCCGGTGCCCGACGACGGGTAGACGACCACCGGGCCGGCGGTGCCGAACACGGGCTTCACCGCCGCGAGCACGTCGTCGGTGAGCGCCGCGAAGTCCGGGCCGCGATGGTCGATCGTGGGTGCGGAAATCGCCCGCAGTACCCGGTCCGGAACATTTGTCGGGCCGGGAATTTGCAGGAAATGCCGGCCGGCCGAGTATGGCATCGCCAACTCCTGTCGGTTCTCGTGAACTATTGACTAGCAATTGTGTGTCAGGTCATACTTCGTCCGTCTCGCGAGCCGCCGCCGCCTCGGGGAGTTTCTATGTCCCAACAGGTTCTGTCCATCATTGTGCTAGCCCTCATCGTTCTCGTCGCCACGATCCGCTCCGTGAACATGGGAGCCGTCGCCTTTCTCGGTGCATTCCTCGTCGGCACTCTCATATTTCACGAGAGCAAGGACGACATCTTCTCCGGCTTTCCCGGTGACCTCTTCGTGGTATTGGTCGGGGTCACCCTGCTGTTCGCCATCGCCAAGGCCAACGGCACCGTCGACTGGCTCATTCACATGGGCGTCCGCGCGGTCAAGGGCCGGATCGCCTTCATTCCATGGGTGATGTTCCTGGTCACCAGCCTGCTGACCATGGTGGGCGCCGTCGTGCCCGGCGCGGTCGCGATCATGGCGCCGGTCGGCATGACCTTCGCCGTGCGCCACCGCATCAACCCGATGCTGATGGGGTTGCTCATCATCAACGGCGCCAGCGCGGGCGGCTTCTCGCCGATCGGCGTGTTCGGCGTCATCACCAACGGCGTCGTCGAGCGGAGCGGGCTGCCCGGCAACCCCATCCTGCTGTGGGTCAGCTCCTTCCTGTTCAACGCGCTGCTCAGCGTCGTCGTCTTCCTGCTGTTCGGCGGCCGGGAGCTGCTGAGCCGGCGGGCCGAGGTGGTCGAGGGCGTCACCCTCGACCCCGACCCCGAGCCCGCCCCCGAGCCCGAGCCGGCCGGCGCCGGAAGCGGCGGCGCCGCCGTGACCACCCGGCCCGCCACGACCATCGCCGCGACCGGGATCACCACGCTCAACCCGCAACGCGTGGCCACGCTCGCCGGCCTGCTCGTGCTCGTGGCCGGCGCGCTCGTCTTCGACATCGACGTCGGTCTGCTCGCGCTGAGCATCGCGACGGTGATCTGCCTGCTCTTCCCCGCCGGCGCGAAAGCCGCGGTCGCGGAGGTCGCGTGGCCCACCGTGCTGCTCATCGCCGGGGTGGTGACCTACGTGAGCATGATGGACCGCGAGGGCACGATCACGATGCTCGGCGACAGCGTCGCGAACATCGGGGTGGCGCTGCTGGCCGCGTTCGTGATCTGCCTGATCGGCGGCGCGGTGTCCGCGTTCGCGTCGACGACCGGGATCCTGGGCGCGCTCATCCCGCTGGCCGTGCCGTTCCTGCTCACCGGTCAGGTCGGCGCGGTGGGCCTGATCATCGCGCTGGCCATCTCGTCCTCGGTGGTCGACTCCTCGCCGTTCTCGACCAGTGGCGCGCTCACCGTCGCGAGCAGCCCCGAGGACGTCCGGGACCGGGTGTTCCGCGGGCTGATGGTCTGGGGCCTGTGCATGATCATCGTCGCGCCGGTGCTCGCCTGGACGATCTTCGTGTTGCCCGGCTGGCTGTGAGCCGGTCCTGCTTACACTGCGGGAATGAGTGAGGGAATGCGCACCGTCCTCTCGGCCTTCCGGGTGCTCGAGGAGGTGGCCTTCACCCAGCCGGCCGGAGTGGGGGAGCTCGCCAGGAAGCTGCGCATGCCGAAGACAACGGTGCAGCGGGCGCTCCAGACACTGTGGACGGCCGGCTGGATCTGCCCGGACGGTGCGGAGACCACCCGGTGGGTGCTCACCACCCGGGCGCTGTACATCGGACAGCACGCGATCCCGGACCTCGGGGTCCGGGACGCGGCGCTGCCGATCATGCGGGAGCTGCGCAAGGAGACCGGCGAGACCGCGCACCTGATGGTGCTGCAGGAGAACCGGGCGGTGCTGATCGAGCGGGTCGAGACCGAGCACCCGATCCGCGCGGTCATCGCCCTCGGCAGCGCGGTGCCGCTGCACGGCTCGTCCAACGGCAAGGCGATGCTCGCGTACCGGCCGGCCGACGAGGTCCGGGCCATCATCGGCGCCCGCCTCGAACGGCACACCGACAAGACCATTGTGGACTGGGACGAGTTCTTCGCCGAGCTCGGCCGGGTCCGGGCGCGCGGCTACGCCACGAACGTGGGGGAGTGGCGCAGCGACATCGCGGCCGTCGCGTCGCCGGTCTTCGACCACGAGGGCGTGACGTCGGCGAGCCTGTCCATCTCCGCGCCCGGCAGCCGGATGCCCGAGGGGCTCAGGGCGTCCTACGGCGCGCTGGTGACCGAGGCGGCCCAGCGGGTCAGCGCGACGCTCGGCTACCGGCGCCCGCCCGACGCGGAGTGACCTCATCGCCTCACCGCCCGCGCCACCGCGGCGGGCGCTTCTCGAGGAACGCGCTGACGCCCTCCCGGAAGTCGTCGCTGCCGTAGCACAGCGAGATCAGGTCCTCGTCCGGCGGCAGCGGGTGCTCGCGCAGCCGCCGCAACGCGGTCTTGCTGGCCCGCATCGTCAGCGGCGCGTGCCCGGCGAGCTGGGTGCACAGCTCGGCGAGGCTCGTGTCGGCGTCGGTGACCAGCTCCGTGGCGAGCCCGATCCGGACGGCCTCCGCGCCGTCGACGAACCCGGCCGTGTAGATCAGGTGCAGCGTCCGGGCGGTGCCGATCAGGTGCGCCAGCCGGGCGTAGGTCGGCATCGACACGCAGTTGCCGAGCGTCCGCGCGATCGGCAGCCCGAACCGCGCGCCCGGCGTGCAGAGCCGCAGGTCGCACGCCGCCGCGATGCCCAGCCCGCCGCCGGTCGCGTAACCCTCGACGACCGCGACGGTCGGCACGCCCACCTGCTCCAGCCGCCCGAGCACCGACTCGATGCGCCGCTCGTAGGCGATGCCGTCCGCGACGCCGCGGAAGTCGCGGAAGTGGTTGATGTCGGTGCCCGCCACGAACGCCTTGCCCCCCGCGCCACGCACGACCGCGACCCGGACCTCGGGGCTGTCGTCGACCCGCGCGCAGAAGTCGGCCAGGGCCTCGTACATCGCCATGGTCATCGCGTTGCGTGCCGCGGGCCGGTTGACGGTGGCCGTCGCGACCGGCCCGGCGAAGTCCACGATCAGGTCGCTCATGACTCCCCCTCGCAGGCTCGGTCGAGCCGCTCGCGGTCGCCCTGTGACACTGATTCGCTCGCAAGCTCGCTCATGCCACGGACCCCCTGGCGCGCAGGGCATCGATCTCGTCGTCGGAGTAGCCGGCCGCGTGCAGGATCTCGGCGGTGTGCTCGCCGAGCGCCGGCGGGACCCGCCGGATCGTGCCGGCCGTCTCGCTCAGCTTCACCGGGATGCCGAGCGCGCGAACCCGGCCCTCGACCGGATGGTCCAGCTCCACGACCATCTCGCGGGCGAGCGTGTGCGGGTCCGCGCAGGACTGCTGGTAGTCCCGGATCGGCCCGGCCGGGACGCCGGCGTCGAGCAGCCGCTCGACCCAGTCGTCGGTGTCGCGTTCGGACAGTGCGCGGCCCAGCTCCGCGGACAGTGCCGCCCGGTTGCGGACGCGGTCGGCGTTGGTGGCGAACCGCGGGTCGTCGAGGAGGTCGGGGCGCTCGAGCACCGCGCAGAGCCGGGCCCACAGCCGCGTGTTGTTCGCGCCGATCGTGAGGAAGCCGTCCCGGGTCGGGAACGCCTCGTACGGCGCGTTCACCCGGTGCGCGGAGCCGAGCCGGCCGGGCGCCTTCCCGGTGGCCCACAGCTCCGCGGTCTCCCACACGGACATGGCGAGCGCCGCGTCGTAGAGCGAGGTGTCGACGGCCTGGCCGCGCCCGGTGATCGTGCGGGACAGGCAGGCGCTGAGGATCCCGACCGCGCACAGCAGGCCGGCGGACAGGTCGGCGACGGGCACCCCGCACTTGACCGGGGTGCCCGTCGCGTCGCCGGTGACGCTCATGATCCCGGACATCGCCTGCGCGATGAGGTCGTAGCCGGGCCGCGCCGCGTACGGCCCGGTCTGCCCGAAGCCGGAGATCGACGCGTACACGAGGCGGTCGTTGATCTCCCGCAGCGCCGGGTAGTCCACGCCCAGCCGTGCCGCGACGCCGGGCCGGAAGCTCTCCACCACCACGTCGGCCGAGGCGACGAGGCGGCGGAAGGCGGCCAGCCCGGCGGCGGTGCGCAGGTCGATCGCGATGCTCCGCTTGTTCCGGTTCACCGCGAGGAACGCGGCGCTCTCCCCGTGCGGCAACCGGTGTCCGGTGGCCTCGCGGGTGGCGTCACCGCGCTCGATGGGCTCGACCTTGATCACGTCGGCGCCGAGATCGCCGAGCAGCTGGCAGCAGAACGGCCCGGCCATCACCTGGCTCAGGTCGATGACCGTGAGGTGCTCCAGTGCGAGAGCCATCGTCCCCCTGCCGATCGAGCCCCGCTAGCGGTTGTGCCGCGTAGCGGAACGGACCACGTACAGTGGAACACCGACCTTACGATCCCGGCTCTCCGCGGGTCAAGCCGCGCTCACCTCAGGAGTAGAGCTCCACCTCGCTCACCGTCGACGAGCCGACGACCCGCACCTGCGTGACGGTCGCGTCGACCTTCTGGTAGCTCAGGCAGAAGCCCTTGATGTCGTCGAACCGGGCGATCTCGCGCCACTGGCCGTCGACGAGGCCCTCCACGCGGGCGTCGGAGGTCACGCCGTACTCGAGCCGCAGGCCGATCTCCTTCAGCCGGCGCGGCTGGGCGAACGACGCGCGTCCCGTGGTGAGCGCCAGCTTCGCGCCGGCGGCCGGCCGGGTGACCGTGATGAACTTCTTCCACACGCGGTACTTGTTGTCGACGGTGAACCCGCTGTCGCCGGCCGGGCAGCCCCACGACGGCGCGCAGTTGTCCCCGACGACGATCACCCGGTCGGCGGCGACGGCGGCGTGGTTCCCGTTGCCCGACGAGCCGTGGTACGGGTTGCCGCTCGACGGGTAGTTGACGTAGGTGCGGCGGGCCTGGATGAAGCTGTTGCCGCCGTCGGTGGAGATCGCGAACCAGTTGTCGGGCCGGCCGAACCGCAGGGTCATGGCGCCGTTGCCGAGCAGCACGAGGCTGGGGGAGACGCCGTAGCGGCGGACGCCGTCGGAGCCGGGGCGGATCGAGTAGCCGGGGTCGTAGGAGATCGGCAGCACCTTGTGGCCGGTCCACGTCTGGCCGTTGGCGGACCGCGCGGTGATCAGCTTGATGTGCTTGCGCGAGGACCCGGCCGGCACGACCTCGTCCTGGGTGACGACGGCGACCATCTCGCCGTTCGGCGCCCACGCGATGCCGGCCTCGTTGTACTGCTGCGTCGCCGACGACTGGATGATCGGGCCGTAGCGGGTCCAGGTGACGCCCTTGTCGCGGCTGATGGCGACCTCGGTGCGGGTGCCGGGATCGCCGGTGTACCGCGTGTAGTAGGAGAGGTAGAGGTTGCCGGCCGCGTCGGAGATCATGCCCTGGTTGACCCGGAGCCCGCGGTTCATGCCGCCCCAGGTCAAGCCGGACGTGGTGGTCAGCGTCGAGGCGACCGGGGTCCACGACACCCCGTCGTTGGTGGACTTCTTGACGCGCAGGTTCACCGACGTGGTGCTGGCGACGGAGACCGGGATGAAGGCGACGTCGAGCAGCGAGCCGTCCTTGAGCCGGGTGGTGGTCGAGAACGAGGTGTCGCCGGTCGAGTAGCCGGTGGGGAACGTCTGGCCGCCGTCGGTGGAGCGCTTGCGGCCGATGACGGGGTCGGCCGAGCCGACGTCGGGGTTCTTGGACCAGGCGTACATGACGGTCTGGCCCATCGCGGAGACGCCGGGGTTACCGGTGATCGAGCCGTCGGCCGGACCGTTCTCGACGGTGACGGCCGGGGTCTGGGACCAGCCCCACGCGGCTGCGGCGGCCGGCGGCGCGGCCTGCCCTGGGATGGGAACGGAGATGATCGCGGCGGCGGTGGCGGCGACAGCGGCCCCGCTGATTAGTCGTGCCCTCATGATCACCAGCGTGGGCCAGGGCCCTAACACCACGCTAACAAGTTCGATGGCCGCAAGGTTTCGCGGCAAACGAGCAAACTTTTGCTCAGAAGTTGCACTCTTTTGGCGGTGTCAGACATATGATGTGGCTCACATTATCGATCGAGCCCTGCGATCCGATCGACCGACGAACGCTCCGCCGACCCACGGAACGGGACCCACCATGCGAAGAAGCCCGAGGTGGCGTGCCGCCGCCTGCGCCGGTCTGCTCGTCGTCACCAGCATGGTGACCGTGCTCGCGACGGCTCCCGCCGGGGCACACCCGGTGACCGCCGCCGACTTCCAGCAGGTGGAGTTGGCCCGGGGGGTGGGCGAAATGGGCGAGCCGATGTCGCTCGCCGTCCTGCCCGATCGGTCGGTCCTGCACACCGCTCGCAGCGGCACGCTGCGCCGCACCGACGCGTCGGGCACCACCTCGGTGATCGGCACGCTGCCGGTGTACTCCCACGACGAGGAGGGCCTGCAGGGCGTCGGCGTGGATCCCGGCTTCGCCACCAACCGGTTCATCTACCTCTACCATGCCCCGCCACTGTCCACTCCGGCCGGTGACGCACCGGCCGGCGGCACGGACTTCTCCGCCTGGAACGGCGTGAACCGGTTGTCCCGCTTCACCCTCAACGCCGACTACACCCTCAACCTGGCCAGCCAGGTGGCCGTGCTCGACGTGCCCGCCAGCCGCGGCATCTGCTGCCACGTCGGCGGGGACATCGACTTCGACGCCGCCGGCAACCTCTACCTGACGACGGGCGACGACACCAACCCGTTCGACTCGAGCGGCTACTCGCCGATCGACGAGCGGGCCGACCGCAACCCCGCCTACGACGCCCAGCGCAGCGCCGCCAACACGAACGACCTGCGCGGCAAGGTGTTGCGCATCAAGGTGAACGCGAACGGCACGTACTCCGTCCCGGCCGGCAACCTGTTCGCGCCCGGCACCGCGCGCACCCGCCCGGAGATCTACGCGATGGGCTTCCGCAACCCGTTCCGCATGAGCGTGGACAAGGCGACCGGCGTGGTCCACCTCGGCGACTACGGCCCGGACGCCGGGTCGGCCAGCGCCACCCGGGGTCCCGGCGGGCAGGTCGAGTTCAACCGGATCACCTCGGCCGGCAACTACGGCTGGCCCTACTGCACCGGCTCGAACACCACCGGCGAGACCTACGTCGACTTCACGTTCCCGTCCGGCCCGTCCGGCGCCCGCTTCGACTGCGCCGCCCCGGTCAACAACTCCCCGCACAACACCGGGCTCACCACGCTCCCCGCCGCGCGAGCGGCGTGGATCTCCTACGACGGCTGCTCGGTCCCCGCGTTCGGCTGCGGCTCGGAGTCGCCGATGGGCGGCCCCGTCTACCACTACGACCCGAACCTGAACTCCTCGGTGAAGTTCCCCGCCCTGCTGGACGGGCACGTCTTCCTCGGCGAGTACGGCCGCCGGTGGCTGCGCACCGCGCACGTCGGCGCCGACGGCACGGTCGGGCAGCTCGACACCTTCCCGTGGACCGGCACCCAGGTCATGGACCTGGCGTTCGGCCCGGACGGCGCGCTGTACGTGCTGGACTACGGCACCGGCAGCTTCGGCGGCGACGCCAACTCCGCGCTGTACCGCATCGAGTACAACCCGGGTGGCAACCGGGCACCCACGGCGGTGGCCGGCGCGAACCGGACCTCCGGCCCGGCGCCGCTGACGGTGAGCTTCTCCTCGGCCGGCTCGGCGGACCCCGAGGGCGGGGCGCTGACCTACCTGTGGGACTTCGGCGACGGCACCACCTCCACCGCCGCCAACCCGACCAAGACCTACTCCGCCAACGGCCAGCGCACGGCGACGCTGACGGTCACCGACCCGGGCGGGCGAACGGGCAACGCCAGCGTCGTGATCACCGTCGGCAACACCGCGCCGGCGGTCGCCCTCAGCACGCCGGTCGACGGGTCCACGTTCAGCTTCGGGGACACCGTGCCGTACACGATCACGGTGACCGACCCGGAGGACGGCACGATCGACTGCACGAGGGTCACGCTGACCTACGTGCTCGGCCACGACAGCCACGGCCACCCGATCACCTCGAAGACCGGCTGCTCCGGCACGATCACCATCCCGGTCGACGGCGAGCACGACACCGCGGCGAACCTGTACGCGGTGTTCGACGCCGAGTACACCGACCGCGGCGCGAACGGCCAGCCCGCGCTGACCACCCACGCGCAGAACCGGTTGCAGCCGGCGCACCGCCAGGCCGAGCACTACAGCGGCCAGTCCGGCACGAGCCTGATCGACAAGGCCGCCGCCGAGGGTGGCCGGACCGTCGGCGACATCACCAACGGCGACTGGATCGCGTTCCAGCCCTACGCGCTCGGTGGCGTCGACCGGATCTCCGCGCGGGTGTCCTCCGGCGGGTCCGGCGGCACGCTGACCGTGCGGGCCGGCTCGGCGACCGGCACGGTGCTCGGCTCCATGGCCGTACCGGTGACCGGCGGCTGGGAGACCTTCGCCGACGTGTCCACGAGCCTGTCCGGCGCCCCGGCGGGAACCACGACGCTGTACCTGACCTTCTCCGGCGGCACCGGCGCGCTGTTCGACGTGGACGCGTTCACGCTGTCCCGGGCGACCGGCCAGGGGCCGATCCGGGGGAGCGGCCGGTGCGTCGACATCGCGGGGGCCGCCACCGCGGACGGCACCAACGTCCAGCTCTACGACTGCAACGCGACCGCCGCGCAGACGTGGACGGTCAGCGGCGCGACCCTGCGCGCCCTGGGCAAGTGCATGGACGTCGCCGGTGGCGCCACCGCGGACGGCACCCGGGTGCAGCTGTGGACCTGCAACGGATCCGGCGCCCAGAACTGGGCCACCCAGGCCGACGGCACCCTGCGCAACCCGCAGTCCGCCAAGTGTCTCAACCCCGCCGGCGGCAACACCGCCGGCGGCACGCAGTTGGTCATCTCCCCCTGCACCGGCGCCGCGAGCCAGCGCTGGACCCTGCCCTGAGAGGAACGACATGCGACACCCTGTCCGCTCTGTCGCCGCGGTGGCCGCAGCCATCGCGGTGATCATGGCCTGCGGCGTCAGCACGCCGGCGAGCGCGGCCGACGCGCCGTACGACGTGCTGGTGTTCTCCAAGACCGTCGGCTTCCGGCACGACTCGATCCCCATCGGGATCCAGACGTTCCGGGAGCTCGGCGCGGCCAACAACTTCACCGTGACCGCCAGCGAGGACGCCAACGCGTTCAACACCGGCAACCTGGCGCAGTTCGAGGCGGTGGTGTTCCTCAACACCACCGGTGACGTCCTCAACGCCACCCAGCAGACCGCGTTCGAGTCCTACATCCGCGGCGGCGGCGGGTACGTGGGCGTGCACTCCGCGTCGGACACCGAGTACGACTGGGCGTTCTACGGCGAGCTGGTGGGTGCGTACTTCTCCTCGCACCCGGCGATCCAGCAGGTGACCGAGCGGGTGGAGAACCGGGCGCACGCGGGCACCGCGCACCTCGGGCAGACCTGGGTCCGCACCGACGAGCTGTACAACTACCGAACCAACGTCCGCGCCAGCGCGCGCGTACTGGCCACGCTGGACGAGTCGAGCTACTCAGGCGGCACCATGGGCGCCGACCACCCGCACACCTGGTGCAAGGCCTACCAGGGCGGGCGCTCGTTCTACACCGGCAACGGCCATACCCAGGCGAGCTACAGCGAGCCGGCCTTCCGGTCGATGCTGCTCGGTGGCGTCCGGTACGCCGCGAACCGGACCAAGGCCGACTGCCGGGCGGAGAACGGCTACACCAACCTCTACAACGGTTCCACGACCGGGTGGTCGCAGGCCGGCCCCGGCAGCTTCACCAACGCCGACGCCACCCTCACCTCGGTCGGCGGCATGGGGCTGTTCTGGTACAGCACCAAGGAGTTCGGCGCCTACTCGCTCAAGCTCGACTGGAAGATGCCCGGCGACGACAACTCCGGCGTGTTCCTCGGCTTCCCGGCCAGCAGCGACCCGAACTCGGCGGTGAACAACGGGTACGAGGTGCAGATCGACGCCACCGACACACCCGACCGCACCACCGGCGCGGTGTACGGCTTCAAGTCCGCGGACCTCGCCGCCCGCGACGCCGCGCTGAACCCGCCTGGTGAGTGGAACACCTACGAGCTGCTGGTCGAGGGCGAGCACCTGCAGGTGTTCCTGAACGGCGTCAAGATCAACGACTTCACCAACACCGACCCGGCCCGCTCGCTCACCAACGGCTACATCGGCATCCAGAACCACGGCACCGGCGACGACGTCTCCTTCCGCTCGATCCGGATCAAGGAGCTCGGCGGGACCGTCCCCCCGCCGCGGACGGGCCCGATCACCGGGATCGGCGGCAAGTGCGTCGACATCTCGGCGTCCGCCACCGCGGACGGCACCAAGATCCAGCTCTACACGTGCAACGGGACCGGCGCGCAGACCTGGACGGTGTCCGGTAGCACGCTCACCGCGCTCGGCAAGTGCTTGGACGTCTCCGGCGGCGGCACCGCGGACAACACCAAGGTGCAGCTGTGGACGTGCAACGGGAGCGGCGCGCAGAACTGGACCGCCCAGGCCGACGGCACGCTGCGCAACCCGCAGTCCGCCAAGTGCCTGACCCCGTCCGCCGGCGGCACCGCCGACGGCACCCAGCTCGTCATCCTGACCTGCAACGGCGCGGCGAACCAGCGGTGGACCGCGCCCTGACCCAGCGCTGACGGTGGTCCCTGACGGTGGCCCCTGACAGTGGCCTCTGACGGTGGCCTCCGCCCGGCGCCCGGCACAGTCCGGCGGTCAGGCGGAGGCCATCGCGATGGTGGCGCTGCGCCCGAAGGCGTGCGCCGTGGCCGTCGTGCCCCGGTGTAGTGCGGTGAGGGCCCGAGGGCTGCTGGGCGCCTCGGGCCCGCGGACAGCGGCGAGGTCCGGGCCGGGTGTCCGCTGTACGGAGCAGACCGCGCCGCCATCCGGACGGCAACTCGGCGGCGGCCGGGTTTGCGCATTGCGGCCCAGACCGTGCGCTGCAGAGGCAGGCGCGGGGTGGTTCGCGAGGTACCGTCTGGTCGTGCGCGCGTCCAGGACACCAGTTGACCGCGTCGAGTTCGCGACCCGCGACCGGGACGAGGCGGCCGAGTTCATCCGGCAGGTCTACTGCGGCTACCGCCCCCGGTTCGGGAACGAGCGGGCCAACACCGAGTTCCGGGTCCGCTCGGGGACGAACGCGGAGCTCGCCGCCGACCGGGTCCGCCTGTCGATGAACTTCGGGGTCACCGCCGAGCCCGTGGACCAGCTGATCTTCGGCGTCATGGGGCGCGGGCGGATGCGGCTCGCCGCCGACGACGGGGAGGAGCGGAACGTCGTCCGCGGCGACAGTTTCCTCTACCGGCCGGCGGTCGCCACCGACGTGGAGTGGCACGACATCGAGGTCGGCGTGGTCCGGCTGCCGGTGGCCCCCGTGGCCGAGCTGGCCGAGCAGCAGGCCGGCATCGACGGTGCTGACCTGCGGTTCGAGTCCATGGTGCCGGTGTCGGCGGCCATGGCCCGGCACTGGCGGTGCGTGACCGGGCTGGTCAGCCAGGAGCTGCTCACCCCCGACTCGGCGATGAGCAACCCGCTGGTGGCCGAGCAGCTGCTCCGCACCGTCGCCGCCGCAGCGCTGGCGACGTTCCCGAACACGGCCATGATCGCCGACCACGTGCCGGGTCCGGGCCGGGTGGCGCCGGCGGCGCTGCGGCGCGCGGTCGCCTTCATCGAGGCCCACGCGACCGAGCCCATCCGCCTCGCGCAGGTCGCGGCGGCCGCCGGGGTCGGTGTCCGGGCGTTGCAGTACGGCTTCGTCCGCCACTACGGGACCAGCCCGACCGGCTTCCTGCAGCACGTGCGGCTCGAGCGCGCGCACGGCGACCTGCAGGCCGCCGACCCCACCCGCGGGGACACCGTCGCCGCGATCGCCGCCCGGTGGGGCTTCGCCAAGCCCGGCCGGTTCTCGGTCCGGTACCGCGAGCGCTACGGCCGGCCGCCCAGCCAGACCCTGCGCACGTGAACTCCACGGTTTCCCCTACTTGACCGAGTCGATCTCGCGGTGGAAGCGTGCGGATGACCCGTACCGTCTCCGGCAGATGGGCCTTCCATGCTGAGAAGAGCGCTGGTCGTCGTCGCAACGCTGAGCTGCTTGGTGGGCATTCTGCCCGCGGCCGCGACGGCGCACGGGCGGGCCGGTGTGGTCAGCGAACGCATGCTCTCCGACCGGCTGATGGAGCTCGTCGTCCACTCCGACGCGCTGCACGCCGACGTCGGCGTGCGGCTGTTGCTGCCCAAGGACTGGCACGCGAAGCCCGGCAAGAAGTGGCCGACCCTGTACCTGCTGCACGGCTGCTGCACTGTCCAAGATGGACACGTCGAGTGGACCACCTACAGCGACGTGGCCGAGTACACCGCGAACCTCGACGCGCTCATCGTCATGCCCGAGGGCGGGGACGTCGGGTTCTACTCGGACTGGCTGTCCGGGCCGGCGTGGGAGACGTTCCACCTCACCGAGCTGCGCCGGCTGCTCGAGCGCCAGTACCGGTCGGGCGAGGACCGGGCGATCGCGGGCCTGTCGATGGGCGGGTTCGGCGCGTTGTCCTACGCCGCACGGAATCCGGGCATGTTCAAGGCGGCGGCCTCCTACAGCGGTCTGGTGCACACGACGCACCAGGGCCTGGCCACGGCCGCCGGGATACAAGGCCTGGTGGCCTCCTACGGCGAGGATCCCACCGCACTGTGGGGAGATCCGGTCACCCAGGCCAGCACCTGGGCGGCACACAACCCGTACGACCTCGCGAGGCGGCTGCGCGGCCTCCCGGTGTTCCTGTCCACGGGCAACGGCGAGCCCGGACCGCTCGACCCGCCGGGCTCCGCGCCGGACGTGCGCGAGCAGGTGCTCGGCGGGCAGTCGGTCGCGCTGGCCGAACGGCTCGAGGCCGTGGGGGCGAAGAAGGTCACCACGTGCTTCTACGGCGCGGGCACGCACACCTGGCCGTACTGGGAGCGTGAGCTGCACCGCTCCCTGCCGATGCTGATGCGTGCCATCGGAGTGCGCTTCGTCGCGCCGACCGCCGCGCCGCGGGCGGCGGACTGCACCGGCCAGCTGTCGCAAAACGATCCGAATATGTCGTTCCGCGGATGATCGAAGGCTGTTCCGACACTCAGTATTGATCCTCGGTTTTCGTCCATAAACGACTACTCGGGGACTGAGTGACTTGCCTTCGAACGATGCAGAGTGGACTGTCGCGGCGCAGTTGCGGAGACGGGCGCTGGAGGGCCCGGAAGAGCTCGCCCACCGGCTGGTCGGTGTCGCCGACCTGACGTTCGGGATCTGGGACGAGCAGTCCAACGCCGCGGCCCGGGGGCTGCGTGCGCGCGGGGTCGGCCCCGGCGACCGGGTGCTGCTCCCGTGCTCGACGGCCGAGTGGATCTCCTACGCCGTCGCCTGGGCCGGGGTGCTCAAGGCGGGGGCGGTCGCCGTGCCCGTCTCGGTGGCGACCGGGGCGGCGCAGCTGGCGCGGACCTCCGTCGCGGCGGGCGCGGTGGGGGTCGTCGGCACGGACTTCGCCGGCCGGGGCTCCGGCTGGTGCGCCACGGTCGCCGAACTGGTGGCCGACCAGCCGGTGAACCCGGTGCACGTCGACATCTCACCCGACGACGACGCGGAGATCGTCTACACCTCGGGCACCACCGGCGTGCCCAAGGGCGTCGTCGCCAGCCATGCCAACGTCATGTACTCCGTCATGGGGTCCACGGCCACCCGGCGCAGCACCGCCATGCACGCGCTGCCGCCGGCGACGACCGTCGGGCAGGGCCTGCTGGTGCAGCCGCTCGGCCCCTGCCCGCACGCCACCCTCACCCTGCCGAGGTTCGAGCCGGCCACCTTCCTGCGGGCGATCGAGGAGCACCGGCCGACGCACGTGGTCCTGGTGCCGGCCATGGCGATCGCGCTGGTGAACGTCGGCGCCAGGGAGGACTTCGACCTGACGTCGGTCCGGCAGGTCCGCACCACGAGCGCCCCGATCCACCCGGCGACGCTGGAGCAGCTGGCCCAGGTGTTCCCGAACGCCAGGATCCGCAACGTCTACTCGACGACCGAGTGCTGGCCGCGCCGCCTGGCCACGACCTACGACCGGGCCCGGCCCAGGTCGCTCGGCAGGCCGGCGCCCGGCGCGGAGGTGCGCATCGTCGCCTCCGACGGCGCGGAGGTCCCGCGCGGGCTGCCGGGCGACGTCCAGCTGCGCAGCGACGCCCCGCAGCGGCGCTACGACGGGGCCGAGGCGGCGTCCGGAGTGTTCCTCGAGGGCGGGTGGACCAGGACCGGCGACATCGGGATGCTCGACGAGGACGGCTACTTCTACCTGGTGGACCGCCATCCGGACCTGATCAACACCGGCGGTATGAACGTGTCCACATTGGACACCGAGGCCACGGTCATGGACTACCCGGGGGTCGTCGAGGCCGCCGTGTGCGGTGTCCCGCACCCGGTGCTGACCGAGTGCGTGGTGGCCGCGGTGCGGGTCACGCCGGGCGTCGACGTCGAGGCACTGCACGACTTCCTCCGCGAGCGCCGGGGCGTCGCCGCGCCGCACCGGGTGATCGTCGTGGCCGACCTGCCGCGCACCCTGCTCGGCAAGATCGACAAGCGGGCGCTGCGCACGATGCTGGCCGCCGAGGTCACGCCGGCCGGGCACGAGCCGCCGGCCACGCCGACCGAGGAGGCCGTGGCCGGCATCTGGGCCACCGCGCTCGACGTGGACGCGGTGTCCGCGACGGCCGACTTCCTCCACCTCGGCGGCTCGTCGCTGAGCGCGATGGAGGTCGTCAGCGAGGTCGCCGAGCGGCTGGGCCGGGCGGTGCGCGTCCGCGACCTGCTGGACACCCAGACCCTGCGGGAGTTCGCGCGGCGCGTGGACGACGCGCCGCCGGCCGAGCCCGGCGAGCCCGACTTCGTCGCCCTCCCGCGCGTGAACGCGGTGCCGTGATGTGGCCCGTCGAGGTGGACACGTACCCGGCGTCCTACGGGCAGGAGTCCCTGTGGACCGAGTCGGGGCTCTCCGCGGTGAACGTGCCGGCGGTGCTGCGCCTGCGCGGCAACCTCTCGTTGCGCAGGGTGCGGGACGTGCTGGACACCTTGTGCGCCAGGCATGACGCCTTCCGCACGGTGCTCGCCCGCGACGTGCGCGGCGTCCTCGAGCAGCGGGTCGCGCGGAGCGGCACCATCGACCTGGTGGCCGTCCAGCACAACGGGCTGGCGGTGGACGCGTTCCCCGGGCTGCTGCTCGCCGGCGCGGAGCGGCCGTTCCCCGTCGACGGCGGCCCGCTGGCGCTGGCGGAGCTGCACTCGTTCGGCTCGCTGGACCACGTGCTGATCGTGTGGCTGCACCACGCGATCTCCGACCTCGCCTCGAGCCAGGTCGTGGTCGACGACCTGCGGCACCTGTTCCTGGGTGCCGACCCCGGGCCCGTCCGGTACCAGCCGAGCCGGTTCGCCGTGCAGGAGCGGGGCGTGCGGATCGGGTCCCGCCTGGCGCGGTACTGGACCGGGGCGATCGCCTCGGCCGACCGGCGGCTGGGCGTGCCGAGGCCTCGCGGGCGCATGCACCGGGGGATCCGGCCGGCGCTGCCCAGGCTGTCGACCGCCGTGGTCGACTCGCTCACGCTGCTCGCCGCCGAGCGGCGGACCACGATCACCGCGGTGCTCGCCGCCGCGATGATCACCGGGCACGTGCCGGAGGCGACCGGCGAGCGGGTGCTGGTCGGGCTCACCAAGAGCAACCGGGACAGTCCCCGGCTGCGCTCGGTGGTCGGGTGTCTCGCCGACCAGCTGCCGCTGGTGGTGGACGTCGGCGGCGACCCGACGTTCGCGGAGCTCGTCGGCCGGGTGCGCGAGTCGATGATCGACGCGTTCGACCACCGGGCGCCGCTCGGCGCGCTGCTGCCGGTGCTCGGGTGCGGCGAAGCGCCGGTGTTCGCCGTCAACCTCAACTTCCTGCCGCCGCGCCAGGCGATCCCGGAGCCGAGGGGCACGGACGACCTCGAGGTGCTCGACCTCGCGTTCCCGGCCGGGCTGGTGAAGGCGCGGCCCGACCCGTGGTGGCTGGGGGAGGCCGTGCTGGACTACCGCCCGCGGATCGACCGGCACGGCCTCGCCGGCGAGCTCGAGGGCGACGCCGGCGTGCATGAGCCCGAGACCGTCGCGTGGTTCGGCGAGCGGTTCTCGGCGTTGCTCGAGACCGTGGCCGAGGTGCCGGGGTTGCGGCTGGGTGAGCTGACCGCGACCGTCCGGGCGCAGTGACGCCATGAGTGACGTCACGGCGCCGGCGGAGCTGCCGGCCACCTACTACCAGCGGGACTGGGTGCTGGCCTGCCAGGACGGACGGTCCCACTTCACCACCCCGCTCGCCTGGGACCTCACCGGCGAGCTCGACGTCGACGTGCTGCGGGCCGCGCTGCGGACGCTCACCGGCCGCCACGAGTCGCTGCGCACCTCGTTCCGGGTGCGCGGTGAGGACGTGTGCCAGGTCGTGTGGCCGGCCGTGGAGATCGACCTGCGGACCGTCGACCTGGCCGCGGAGGGTGCGGTCGAGGCGCGGATCGTCGCCGAGACCGAGCGGCCGCGCGCCGTGTCGGTGGCTCCCCTGTGGCACGGGCTGGTCTTCCGGCTCGGCCGCCACCGGCACGTGCTCGCGCTCTTCGTGCACCATCTCGTGTTCGACGGCTGGTCCCACGGGGTGCTGCACGACGAGCTGGTCCGCTGCTACCGCTCGCTCGTCACCGGCCGGACGCCGAGGCTGCCGCAGCTGCGCCTGCGGCCCGGCGACTTCGCGCGGTGGGAGCGGGACCGGCGGGACCCGGAGCTGGAGCGGTGGTGGCGCGCGGAGCTCGGCGCGCTGCCACCGATCCTGCCGCCGCCCCCGGTCGGCGGCCGGTTCGTCTCCGTCGCGCTGCCGCCGATCCCGCGCGAGGCGGTCACCGAGCTGGCCGCGGCGGGTTTTGGCGCGAGCACGGCGCTGCTGGCCGCGGTGTGCGCCGCGCGGCGGGCCGTCCGCGGCGGCGACGACGTGGTCGTCGGCGTCACCCGGTCGGGCCGGGAACGCCCGCAGCTGCAACGAATCGTGGGTCCGCTGCTGGACCACGTGCCGGTGCGGGTGGACCTCTCCGGCGGGCCGACCTTCCGCGAGCTGCTGGCGCGGGTGCACCGGTCCTACCGGGCGGCGGTCGAGCACCGGCTGCCGCTCGGCCGGATCCGCCAGGTGGTGCCCGGCGACCTGACCGCGCGCGGCGGGCGGCTGTACGACACGCGGTTCAACTACCTGCCGGCCTCGGCGGCCCGGCCGGACCTCGGCGGCCCGCTCACGATCACACCTCGGCCGATCGCACCGACGAGCCTCGCCCCCCGAAACACCGAGGACCACCCCGAGGTGCTGCCACTGTCCTATGTGCTCCGTCAGCATCCGGACGGCAGGCTGGAGGGCGAGATCTGCGGGCCGGACGTGCTGTTCGGCGCCGACCGGCTCGCCGGCCTCGCGGCGGAGTTCGCCGAGCTCGTGTGGCGGGTCGGGGTGGCCGGCCTCGACCGGCCGCTGCCCGTCCCGGCACCGTGGTGAACCGCCTGCCCGTGCTGGTGGTGATGTCGCTGGCGCACTTCCTGGTGATGGTGGACGCGACGATCGTCAACGTCGCCCTCCCGTCCATCCGAAGTGGACTCGGGTTCACCGCGACGGGCCTGCCGTGGGTCGTCAACAGCTACAGCTTCGCCTTCGGTGGCTGCCTGCTGCTCGGCGGGCTGGTGGCTGGCCGGCTGGGCCCGAAGCGGGTGTTCGTCGGCGGGATGGCGGTCTTCGGGACCGGGTCGGTGGTGTGCGGGCTCGCCCCGGCCACCGAAGTGCTCGTCGCGGGGCGGATGCTGCAGGGCGTCGGCGGGGCGTTGGTGTGCCCGGCCGCGCTCGCGGCGATCACGGTCACCTTCGACAGCCCCGGCGAGCGGGCCCGCGCGCTGGCCGGCTGGAGCGCGGCCGGGGCGGGCGCGCTCGCGGTGGGCCCGCTCGTCGGCGGGGCGCTGACCGCGACGTGGTCGTGGCCGGCGGTGTTCCTGGTGCCGGTGCCGCTGTGCGCCGGCGCGGCCGTCGCCGCGTGGCGGTGGCTGCCGGACCGGCTGCCGGACCGGCGGACGGGGCGGCGCGAGCGTGGGTTCGGGCCGGCGTTCCCGTACCGCCGGGTGCTGACCGCGAACCTGGTGCTGGCGCTGGGCTCGGCCGCGATGGTGGCCGCCTGCTACACGTGCACGCTGTGGCTGCAGACCGTGCTCGGCTACGGCCCGATGGCGACCGGCCTCGCGTTCCTGCCGCTGAGCCTCGGCATCCTGCTCGGCGCGGCACTCGCGCCGCGGCTGATGCGGCGCGTGGCCGCCACGGCCGTCGCGGTCGCCGGCCTCGCGGTCGCGACGCTGGGCATGGTCCTGCTCGCGTGCCTGCCGATGGCGGTCACGCCGGCCCAGCTGCTCCCGGCGCTCACCGTGCTGGCGGTCGGCTTCGGCCTCCAGTCCGTCCCGGTCTGCGCGCTGGCCACGACGGTGCCGGGGGACCGGGCGCTCGCGGCCGCCGTGTACCAGACCGCGGGCCAGCTCGGCGGCGGCCTGGGCCTGGTCGGTCTCGGCTGGCTCGCGGGCCGGGTGTCCGATGTGGACTCAGTGGGCCTGGCGTGGCGGTCCTGGGCCCTCGCCGGCGGCGCGGTGGCGCTGGCCGCCGGGGTGGCCGCGGTGCTGGTGTCGCGGGCTCACTCCGCGCACGGGGCGAGCGTCGTCTCCCAGACGCGGGAGTAGACGACGAGGTCGTCGACCGTGACCTCGCCCCTGGCGCGCAGCGTGGTCTGGGTGCAGCGCAGCGTCGCGGTGGCCGCGACCTTGTCGCCGGTGCCCAGCCACACGGTGGCGCGGTGGGTGCCCCGCATCACCACCGCGTCCGGGGCGGCCCGGCGCACGGTCGCGCGCAGCTCGCTGCTCGCCTCGAACCTGTAGTCGTACCAAGGGTTCTCGCCGTGCGCCCGGGACACGACCTCGACCTCGACGCCGTCGTGCACCTGGTCCCGGGTGATCGTCCAGCCGGTCGGGGGCTCCTGCGGTGGCCGCGGCAGCGCCACCAGCTCGACCGGGGTGCCGGCGGCGGGGCTCGTCGTCGGCACGGTCAGCTCCATGCCGACCACGCGCAGCCGGCTCGGCGCGGCCAGCGGGGTGAGGCGCGGGAAGTCGGCGTCGCCGACCGCGACCCGCAGCCGGCGCCCGGCCGGCACGCGATAGGCGACCGGCCGCAGCACCACCCGGTGGCTCGCGCTCGACGTGGCCGGGGTCAGCACGCCCGCGGTGATCAGCGTGGACCGGCCCGCACCGTCCACATGGGTGAGTCGCACCACCAGCCGCCGCACCGGGTCGAGCCGGCCGTCGTGGTCGCCGGCGAGCTTCACCAGCACCTCGGTGCGGCCGGTGATGACGAGGTCGTCGGGCAGCGGGTCGCTGGTCGCGGACACCGACCGGAGGTCGTCGTCGTGCTGGTCCTGGGGTGGGCAGGACTCGCCGAGGCAGAGCCCGGGCAGCCCGCGCAGCGCGCCCGCCGTCGGATCCGGCCGGTACTCCACCGCGTCGTGGGTGTCGGGCTCCTGGTCGAGCGTGGCGGCGACCGGCGCGATGTCGCCCGGGGGAGGCCAGGAGTCGTAGCCGCGCCAGGCCGGGCGCGCGCCCTCGACGTACAGCGTCACCGGCGGCTCGGCCATGACCCCGGTGTCGATGCCGCGCAGCCAGTGGTCCCACCAGCGCTGCGCGAGCGCCAGGAAGTCGATCGGCACGACCCCCGAGTCCTGCGGCAGCACGTGCCCCCAGGGGCCGACGAGCAGCTTCTTCGGCCCGCGCATCCGTTCGTACGCCTGGATGAGCGCGTCCGGGAACGCGTCGCGCCAGCCGCCGACGCACAGCGCCGGCACCACGACGGCCTCCCCGTCGATCGCGCGGTCGCGCCACACCGGGTCGCCCGGCCCGTGCCGGGCGTAGTCCAGGAAGATCGGCTCGGTGTCGTGCAGCCGGGTGCGCCACCGGTCCAGCTCCCGTCTGGAGTCCAGGTCGGCGAGCGGTGGCAGCAGCTGCTGCACGAGCATCGACGTGCCCCGGTTGACCAGTGCGTGCAGGTCGCCGCGAGCGCCGTCGGGGTGCACGGTGTCGCGGCCCGGGTCGAGCCCGTGCATCAGCGGGATGATCGCGCGTAACCGTGGCGGCCGGCGGCTGGCCGCCCGCATGGTCACCGTCGCGCCGTAGGAGTGGCCCCACATCCCGACGGCGCCGTCGCACCAGTCCTGCCCGGCGGCCCAGCCGATCGCGGCGAGCGCGTCGTCGGCCTCGCCGGGGTCGAACTCGGGCCGGCGCACGCCGTCCGACGAGCCGGTGCCGCGCAGGTCGACCAGGACCCCGGCGTAGCCGCGCTCGGCGAACCAGCGTGCGGGCCCGTCGTGGGCGAGGCCGCCGACGAAGTCCTTGCGGTAGGGCACGACCGTGACCAGCGCCGGCACCTTGCCGGCCGTGACCGGCCGGTACAGGTCGGCGGACAGGGTGAGCCGAGGGTCGCCGGTCGGTATCCGGACGTCGCGGACGACCTCGACCTCGCACCGCTGCTGGGTGGCCGGCCGGTGGTGGGACATTCCATCCTCCCCAGTCGCTGAACGCTCGATACTAACCTTGTAAAGCGCTTCGCGCGAAGGGCTTGACAACAGAAATTCGCCCGTGTTTCCTATGGGTTAATTCAACCGACCGGCGGGAGTGCCGACCCGAGGAGGCCGTCGTGGTTGGTCGTGCCACGAAATCGATATCCGTCCGTAGCCGATTAACTGTTCTCCTGGCCGTCATCGCGCTCGCGATCACGGCGTGCGGCGGCCGGGGACCGGCCTCCGCCGGCGACCAGCCCGCCGCGAGCGGGAAGGTCGGCGACACGCTGACCGTCGTGTCGGTCATCCCGCCGCAGACCCTCGACCCTGCGAAGACCGCGCAGAACAACGCCTGGTTGGCCGAGCTCGCGTACCAGCCGCTGATCGTCCGGCGGTCGGACGGCACCCTCACCCCGGGCCTCGCGGAGTCCTGGTCGTACACGGGTACCGGAAACAGAACCTTCGAATTGCGGTTACGGTCCGGGGTCACCTTCGCGGACGGCAGCGAGCTCACCGCGGAGAATGTCGTCGACCATCTGCGGTACGTCGTGAAATCGGGCGGGCAAATGGCGCCCATGCTCGCGAACAACACGTTTACCGCCACGGACCCGCATACCGTGACCATCACCGCGGGCGCACCCAACCCGAACTTCCCGGAGATCCTCAGCCAGGACTACGTCGTCGGCGGCGTGATCAGCAAGGCCGGCCTCGCCCGGCCGGACGAACTGGGCACCCGGACGTTCGGCGCCGGTCCCTACCAGCTCGACCCCGACCAGACCGTCGCCGGCGACCACTACACCTTCGTCGCCAACCCGCACTTCTACGACAAGCCGTCGGTGCACTGGCGCAAGGTCGTCGTCCGCATCATCACCAACGCCCAGTCGGTGCTCAACGCGCTGAAGACCGGCCAGGCCGACGTGGCCGTGGGCGACCCGGCCACCGCGTCCGCCGCCGAGCAGGCCGGGCTGACCGTCGTCTCCACCCCGTTCCTGTGGAGCGGCGTCGTCCTCGCCGACCGCGCCGGCACGCAGGCGAAACCACTGGCCGACGTCCGCGTCCGGCAGGCGCTCAACCTCGCCACCGACCGCCAGGCCATCGCCGACGCGCTGTTCCCCGGCCTCGGCGAGCCGACCAACCAGCTCACCGTGCCCGGCGGGTACGGCTACGACGCCGCGCTGAACAAGACCTACCCGCACGACGAGGCCGGGGCGCGCCGGCTGCTCACGGAGGCGGGCTACGCCAACGGGTTCACCCTGCGCCTGGTCACCCCGCGCTACCAGCAGCTGAACCTGCTCGCGCAGGCGCTGGCCGACCAGTGGCGCAAGGTCGGCGTGACGCTCGACCTCACCGACCACGCCAACCCCAACGAGTTCACCTCCGACGCGTTCGGCGGGAAGTTCCCCGCGTTCATGACCTCCTTCGGGCAGATCCCGATCTGGATGGAGGGTCCGTCGCTGTTCCTGCCCACCGCCGCGTTCAACCCGTTCCACGTGGCCGACGCCGAGCTGGCCGGGCTCTTCGACCGTGCGGCCCGCGCCTCGGGTCAGGAGAAAGACCGGCTGGACAGGGAGATCCAGGCGCACCTGGTGCGCGAGGCGTGGTTCGTCCCGGTGGTCACGACCGGCCTGCCCTACTACGCCCGCAAGACCGTGACGGGCCTCGCGACCTCGCCCAAGGCTCCGGTGCTGTCGCTGTACGAGGTACGGCAGGCCGCGTAGAAGGGAGGGACGGCCATGGTCCGAGAAGCCGTGCGCTGGCTGGTGTCCTCGCTGGTGTTGCTGTTCGTGGTGAGCGCGCTGACGTTCGTCCTGGTGTCGCTGGCGCCGGGGGACGCGGCCAAGTCGATCCTCGCCGGCCAGACGAGCACGTTCACCCAGGACCAGTACGAGAGCATGCGGGCGCTGCTCGGCATCGACAAGCCGCTGCACGAGCAGTACTGGGACTGGCTGACCAACCTCGCGCACGGCAGCCTCGGCACCGACCTGTTCAGCGGCCAGCAGGTCACCGAGGTGCTGGCCGGCCGGATCGGGCCGAGCCTGTCGATCATCCTGGGCACCGTGCTGGTCTCGGCCGTGCTCGGGGTGGGGCTCGGCATGCTCAGCGCGTGGCGCGGCGGGCGGCTCGGCCGCGTGGTCGACGCGGTGTCGCTCCTTGGTTTCGCGGTGCCGAACTTCTGGCTGGCGCTCGTGCTGGTCGAGCTGTTCGCGGTGCGGCTGACCCTGTTCCCGGCCGGCGGCTACACCGGCCTGGCCACCGACCCGGCCGCGTGGCTCGCGAGCATCACGCTGCCGATCCTCACCCTGTCGGCCGGCGCGATCGCCTTCGTGGCCAAGCAGACGAGGGACTCGATGGCCGACGTGCTGTCGCGCGAGTTCGTCACGATGCTGCACGCGCGCGGGCTTTCGCCGCGCACGATCCTGGTCAAGCACGCGCTGCGCAACGCCTCGATCCCGGTCGTGACCATGCTGGGGCTGCTGCTCGTCAGCCTGCTCAGCGGCACGGTGCTGGTCGAGAGCGTGTTCTCGATCCCCGGGCTCGGGCAGCAGGCCGTGAACGCGAGCGGCAGCCACAACCTGCCGCTGATCGCGGGGGTCGCGTTCTACTTCACCGTCGTCGTGATCATCGCCAACCTGTTGGTGGACCTGTCCTACCGGCTCCTGAACCCGAAGGTGCGCGGCTCATGACGATCGGGTCCATCGCCGCGCCGCCGCCGGGCGAGACCGCCGACCCGGTCCCGGCCCGCACCCCGTCGCTGTGGCGCGGGCTGCTGCGCCGGCCGCTCGGTCTCGGCTCGGCCGCCTTCCTCCTGGTCCTGGTCGTCGCGACGGCCTGTGCGCCGTGGCTCGCCCCGAGCGACCCCGGGGCGCAGGACCTCGGCAACGCGTTGTCCGGACCCGGCGCGGCGCACTGGCTCGGCACCGACCGGCTGGGCCGCGACGTCCTGAGCCGCCTGCTGTTCGGCGGGCAGATCACGTTGGTGAGCGTGGTCGAGGCGGCGCTGGTGTTCACGCTGCTGGGCGTGACGCTGGGCCTCACCGCCGGGTTCCTCGGCGGCTGGGCGGACCGGCTCATCGCCCGCCTCGGCGACCTGCTGCTCGCCCTGCCGGGCATCATCGTGCTGCTCATGGTCCTGTCGGTGTTCCCCGGCAACGACCTGGTCACCATGATCGCCCTCGGCGTGCTCAGCTGCCCGACGCTGCTGCGCGTGGTGCGCGGGCAGACGATGGCGCTGCGCCAGGAGCTCTACGTCAAGGCCGCCCGCCTCGCCGGGCTCACCGGCCCGCGCATCATGTGGCGGCACATCCTGCCCCGGCTCGCCGGACCGATCATCGTGCAGGTCTCCCTGTTCGCCGCGACCGCCGTGCTGGTGCAGGCGGCCCTGTCCTTCCTCGGTCTCAGCACCCCGGAGACCGAGGGACCGAGCTGGGGGAACATGGTCGGCTCGGCGGCCGAGGTGATCAGCCGGGACGGCTGGCTGATGGTGCCGACCGGGGGAGTGCTCGTGCTCACCGTCCTCGCCCTGGGCCTGCTGGGCGACGCGGTCCGCGACCTCACCGTCGGCCGTGCCCTCGCCCCGCCCCCGCGGCCGAACCGCCGCCGCCCGGCGCGGAGCCCCGCCGAGCCCGCCGAACCCGAGCCCGAGCCCGACGCGCCGCTGTTGTCCGTGCGGGACCTGACGATCGCCTTCCCCACGACGGCGGGAGACGTGACCGTCGTGCGGGACGTCAGCTTCGACGTGCGGGCCGGTGAGGCGTTCGGCATCGTCGGCGAGTCCGGCTGCGGCAAGACCGTCACCGCGCGCAGCCTCGTCGGGCTGCTCGCCGACGGCGGGTACGTCAGCGCGGGCTCGGCCGTGTTCGACGGCCGGGACCTCGCCGGACTGTCCGAACGGGACCTCCGGGGCATCCGCGGCTCCCGGATCGGCCTGGTGGCGCAGGAACCCATGAGCGGGCTCGACCCGTCGTTCCAGGTGGGCGGCCAGCTGGTGGAGGTGATCCGCCGGCACGACCCGATGTCCCGGCGTGCGGCCCGGGCGCGTGCCGTGGAGCTGCTCGCCATGGTGCACCTGCCCGAGCCCGCGCGGGTGGCCCGCCGCTACCCGCACGAGCTCTCCGGCGGCATGGCCCAGCGGGTCGTCATCGCGCTCGCCCTGGCCGGCAACCCCGACCTGCTGATCGCCGACGAGCCGACCACGGCGCTCGACGTCACCGTGCAGGTGGAGATCCTCGCGCTGCTGCGTGAGCTGCGCGCCCGGCTGGGCATGGCGGTGATCCTGGTGACCCACGACTGGGGCGCGCTCGCGGACCTGTGCGACCGCGCGATGGTCATGTACGCCGGCGAGGTCGTCGAACAGGCCACTGTGGACGATCTGTACCGGACACCGCGGCACCCGTACACCCGGGGGCTGCTCGCCGCCAACCCGCACGTCGCTCCCGTCGCCGCGGGGCTGCCCGCCATCCCCGGCAGCGTGCCGCCGCCGACCCGGTGGCCGGCGGGCTGCCACTTCCAGCCCCGCTGCGCGCTGGCCACCGCGGAGTGCGCCGCCGGCCCGATCCCGCTGGTGGCCCCCGCGCCGGACCGGGTGTCCCGGTGCATCCACATCGACGAGTTGGTGGCGCCATGACCGCTTCGGAACCGTTGCTGCGCGTCGAGGGCCTCGCCGTCCGCTACCACCGTGGGCACCGGCGGCTCCCGCCCGCTGTGTCCGATGTGGACATTGCGGTCGGGGAGGGCGAGACCGTCGCGCTGGTGGGGGAGAGCGGGTCGGGCAAGTCGACGGTCGGCAACGCCGTCCTCGGGCTCGTGCCGCCCGCCGAGGGCCGGATCGTCTTCGCCGGCGAGGACGTCACGCACGCACCCGCGAGCCGCCGCCGCGCGCTGACCAAGGACATCCAGGCGATCTTCCAGGACCCGTACGGCTCGCTGAACCCCGTGCGCACCATCGGGCAGACCCTCGTGGAACCGCTGCGCGCGCACCGCGGGCGGGCCCGCGACGAGCGCGCGCGGGTGGCCGAGGCGCTCGCCAGGGTGGGGCTGCCCGCCGACGCCGCGGACCGCTACCCCGGCCAGTTCTCCGGCGGGCAGCGCCAGCGTGTCGCGATCGCCCGCGCGCTCATCGTCGGGCCGCGGCTGGTCGTGTGCGACGAGCCGACCAGCTCGCTGGACCTGTCGATCCAGGCCCAGGTGCTGAACCTGCTGCTCGACCTGCAACGAGCGGAGGGCCTCGGCTACCTGTTCATCACCCACGACCTGGCCGTGGTCCGCCACATCGCGCACCGGGTGGTGGTGCTGTACCGGGGGCGCGTGGTCGAGTCCGGGCCGACGAGCCAGGTCTGTGATCATCCTCAGCAGCCGTACACGCAGGCGTTGCTCGCGGCGGTCCCGGACCCCGACCCCGTCGAGCAACGTGCGAGAAGGCGTGCCTACCGCGGCGTCTCTGTCAGGGTGGGCACGCCCACCTTCCCGAGCTGACAAAGGGGACCCGGCCTTGAGCCATGTGACGATCTACGACGTGGCGGCGCTCGCCGGCGTGAGCATCTCCACGGTCTCGCAGACGCTCAACCGTCCCGACCGGGTGAACGCGACGACGAGGGGGCGCGTCCTCGAGGCGATCGAGCAGCTCGGGTACGTGCCGAGCGCGACCGCGGCCACCCAGGCGCGGGGCGGCGTCGGCCGGGTCGGGGTGCTCGCGCCCTTCTCCTCCTACGACTCCTACCGGCGGCGGCTCATGGGCGTGCTCACCGGCTCGGGAGCGTCCACACGGGACATCGTCGTGTACGACAACGAGTCGGCCGCGGCGAGCGAGGCGCCGCTGCTGCGCACGCTGCCGGTCAGCGGGCGGCTCGACGGCCTGCTGATCATGGGGCTGCCGGTGGACGACGAGCTGGCGGCGCACCTCACCAGACGCCGGCTGCCGACCGTGCTGATCGACAGCGGCCGGCCCGAGTTCAGCTCGGTGAACATCGACGACGAGGAGGGCGGCGCCATCGCGGCGAGGCACCTGCTCGCCCGCGGGCACACGTGCTTCGCGTTCGTGCAGGAGCCGCAGGAGTCGTTCGCGTTCGTCTCCCAGGGCCAGCGGCGCAACATCGGCTTCCTCGCCGAGATGACCAGGGCCGGCCTCGGCGAGGACCGCGTCCACACGGTACTCGCCAGCAACGACATCGCCGGCGGGCGCAAGGCCCTGCACGACGTGCTGTCCCGGACGCCGATGCCGACCGCGGTGTTTGCCCACCACGACGTGCTCGCGGCCGGTGTGCTGCTGGAGTGCCGCAGCCAGGGCGTGCGCGTGCCCGACGAGCTCGCGATCGTGGGGTTCGACGACGCCGACATCGCCGAGGCGTCCGGGCTCACCACCGTCCGCCAGCACTTCGAGGAGTCCGGCCGGATCGGCGTCCGGCTGCTCGACGGGCGGCTCGCCGACGCGTCGACCCCCGTCCAGCGCATCGTGCTCGGTCTCGAGCTCGTGGCCCGCGACACCACCTGACCTCTCGAGGAGGCCCCGATGGACCGCGAGGACAGCCCGGCCAGGTATGACGTCCGGGTCGTGCGCGGGGTGCGGATCCCCACGGAGGAGCCCGGCCGCGGCCTGGCGGCCGACCTGTTCCTGCCGGCCGGGGCCGGGCCGGTGCCGGCACTCGTGACCCTGTCGCCCTACCGCAAGGACGCGCTGGGTGGCGCGGGCGCGTGGGACACGGTGCACGCGTTCGCCGCCCGGGGCTACGCCGGGGTGCTCGTGGACCTGCGGGGGACCGGCTCGTCGGACGGCGACCTCCGCCCGCCGTTCGACCCCGCGGAGGGCGACGACGGCGTGGCCGCGGTGGAGTGGGCGGCGGCCCAGCCCTGGTGCACCGGCGCCGTCGGGATGTGGGGGCTGTCCTACTCGGCCGCGCTGGCCCTGCGCACCGCGAGCAGGCGCCCGCCGCACCTGAAGGCGGTCATCCCCGTGATGGGTCTCGCCGACCCGGAGCGCGACTTCGTCCATCCGGACGGGGTGCGTGGCTGCCTTGCCCCGCTGGGGATCTGGAGCCTCGGCACGGTGCTGGACCTGCTCCTGCCGCCGCTGCAGGACCCCGCGGACCCCGCCGAGCAGCGGCGCTGGCGGCACCGCGCCGCGCACGCGGACCCCTACCTGGTGGACCTGCGCCGGCACGGACCGGGCCACGAGGTCTGGCGCTCGCGGGTGCTCGACCTGGCCGAGGTCCGGGTGCCGGTGCTGTGCGTCAGCGGCTGGCGCGACATCTTCTGCGGGGGCGCGGTCCACGCGTACGAGCAGCTGGGCGGGCCGAAGAAGCTCCTGGTGGGACCGTGGACGCACACCATGCCGCACGAGGCGCCGGTCAGCCCGGTCGACTTCCACGGGCTGGCGATGCGGTGGTGGGACAGGTGGCTGTCCGGCAGCCCGAACGGTGTCGAGCGCGAGCCGCCGGTCACCGTGTACGTGCAGGGCGACGAGCCCGGGTGGCGGCACTTCGCGTCGTGGCCGCCGCCCGCCAAGGTCGACCGGTACGCCGGCGCCGAGCTGAGCCCACCCAACCGGGATGCGCCAACGGGTTCGACCGCCGTCGCCGCCGTCCGCGTCGACCCCACGGTCGGCGCGCTCAGCGGGATGTGGGGGATTCCCACCGGCGGCTACGGATTTCCGCTCGACCAGCACGGTGACGACCTCGCGAGCCTCGCGGTCACCGGGCGCCCGCTCGAGCAGCCGCTGCTGGTGCTCGGCCGGCCGGTGGTGACCGTCGGCGTGTCCGGCGGTCCGCGCCGGCTCGTGGTCCGGCTCGCCGACGTCGACCCGCGCGGCCGCTCGACCATGATCACCGGCGGGCTGCTCGCGCGGTCGCCCGCACCCGGCGACCCGCCGGCGGCGGTGGAGCTCGAGCCCACCTGCTACCGCGTGCCGGCCGGGCACCGGCTGCGGGTCACGGTCGCCGACGGCGCCTTCCCGCGGCTGTGGCCGGTGGCCGCCGGTGCGGAGCTGGGCCTCGACCGGGTGGCGCTGGCCCTGCCGGTGAGCTCGGCGGCGGAGGGCCAGCCCGCGTCGGTGCCCCCGCCGGGCGAGGCCGGCGGCGGCCTGTGGGTGCGCAACCAGCCGCGCTGGGAGATCCGGCACGACCCGATCAACCAGGAGGTGGCGGTGGTCATGGGCGGCTCGGCCACGTGCGCCGACCCCGGGCGCGCGCACCGGATCGAGCTCGACTCGCAGCTGTGCGCGGCAGTCCGGCGGGACGCGCCGGAGCTGGCGACCGTCCGCGGCGCGTCCACCACGACCGTCCACATGGGAACCGGCGAGCGCGTGGTGGTGCGGATCGACCTGCACAGCACCGAAAGCGCCACCACGGTCACCGGGAGCGTGACGGTCGACGGCGACACCGTCGCCGAGCGCCGCTGGCACACCTGACTCACCCGCGCAGGGTCGCCGACGGGGTCTCGCCGAACGTCCGGCGGTACAGCAACGCGAACCGTCCCGGGTGGACGAACCCGAGGCGGCGTGCGACCTGCCCGACGGTCACCGCGTCGGTCGCCGACGCCAGCAGCACCTCCCGCGCCCTGCGGAGCCGGACCTGGCGCAGGTAGGCGCTGGGCGAGGCCCCGAGGTCCCGGCGGAACGCGCGCTCGAGGGACCGCACGCTCACCCCGTGCGCGCGGGCGAGCTCGGCGATCGTGTGCGGGGCCTCCGGGTGGCTCTCGATCAGCGTGACGATCTCGCTGACCACCCGCGAGGACGTGGCGGCACCCGGGGCGTCGAGCAGGTCTCGGTAGTTGCTCCCGGCGGCGAGGAGCAGCCCGGTCATCAGGCCCTGCTCCAGGTTCGCGACGGCCATGACCGAGTCGGTGAACATGCTGTCGGTGCGGTTGAGCTGGGTCGCCATGAACGCGAGGTTGTCGTACACGGTGCGGCCGCGGCCCGAGGTCAGGTCCAGCACCGGGTCGAACGCCAGCGGCCGGGGCAGTGGACGGCCGAGCAGGTCGCAGAGGTGCAACTTCAGCGCGGCCGCGTCGATGCGCACCACCCACTGCTCGCAGCCCGCCGACCAGAGGACGCTCCACGGCTGGGCCGGTGCGGTGACCGAGCCGCGCCCGGGGGCGGTCCGCACGCGCCGGGTGCCGGAGCGCACCACCGCGCTACCGGCGATGGGGATCTGGACCGCGAAGAACTGCCTCTGCCGGTCGAGCTCGATCCGGACGTCGGTGTCGAAGTACAGGCGGGTGAGCGACACGTTCAGCAGCCGGCGGGACGTCACGCGGGCCCACAGGGGGGCGCTGGGTCTCAGCCGTACCGGGCAGAGGGATCTCCCTACCGCCTGGGAGAGCTCGTCGATATCGGAGGATCGAAGGGACTCGGTGGTATCGAGCCGCATGAACGTTCAACCTCGCAGTCGGTGCGTCGGACAAGGTGTCCCGGGGAAAGCCGGGCGCATTCTGTTCACCCCAGTCGAAATTCCGGGGCGACCGTTTTCCGGTCGCCCCGTAGCGCATTATTTCGCCCACAGGAAAATGCTCGGTGGGCCGCTGCCGGCTCGCCGTAGCTGTATTAGGAGAGTAACGCCCCGACTCCGCTCCGGGTATCGTTCAAAAGAACGAATCCGTTCGCACTTCGGATCGAAACCGTGCTTGTGTGGGCGGCGCCCATGAGGTATTGCTCCGTTCAGACCAGGCCGTGGTCGCGGGCGAACGCGGCCAGCTGGGTCCGGCTGCGCAGGCCGAGCTTGGCCAGCATCCGGGACACGTGCGACTTCACCGTCGACTCGCTCAGCGTCAGCTCGCCGGCGATCTCGGTGTTGGAGAAGCCGAGGGCCACCAGCCGGACCACGACCCGCTCCCGGTCGGTGAGCGGGGTCGGCGGGCTTTCCGCGGGTTCGGCCTGGTCACCGCGGACCTGGTCGATCAGCTCGCCGGCCGCGGCGGGGGACAGCCAGCCGGCGCCGGAGACCACCGCCCGGACCGCGGCGCCCAGCGTCCAGGTCTCCTGGTTCTTGATCAGGAAACCCCGCACGCCCGCCTTGGCCGCCCTGACCACGTCACCGCGCCGGTGCACGTCGGCCAGGACGATGATCACGGGGGCGCGGTCGCCGAGGAGGGCGCCGACGTGGGCGGCCAGGGAGATGCCGTCGGAATGGTCGAGGTCGCGGTCGACGAGCAGGACCTCCGGGCGGAGCTGGGAAACAAGGCGGAGGAACCGCTCGCCGACATCGGTGATATCGCCGACGACGGTGACGCCGGGATCCTTCCGGAGTATTTCCCTGATGCCGTCGGAACTGATGGTGGAATCCAGCGCGAGCAGCAGTCGTGTCGTCGCCTTACCAGCGCCGGACGCCGGTTCGTTCGATCTCACTCCGTGGTCGGTTTCGGCTCCCCCACTGGCATGGCAATACTGATCACGCGCACGTCTGCAACCTCCACGTCGGGTTCGTCTCGCCTGCCCTCCGCGGGAGGGAAGACCCCGCGATACGACCACGACCGGGCGCGTCCGCGGCGTACCACGCCGCGCGGCCCTGTCTGAGCGCCGACGTTACCGATTCTGCAAGTTGCAGGGAAGGCCCAGTGCGTCACGTTGGGCCGTTCGAGTGCGTCCCCGCCCGCCGGGTTGCGCACCGCGCGCATGAGGTGCGCGTTCTGGGCACGTCACCGCCGGTACGAACGCTGGTCCCCGTAGTCGGCGGCCGGTCGCGGGTCCGCGGCCGGCGCGCGGCGGGCGAGGAACGCGCCGACGATCACGAACACACCGCCGATGCCACACACCACCCACAGCACGATGGAGACCTTGCTGGTCAGCGCGTCGTAGAAGGGGCCGGCCAGCTCGGGGGACGGGCTCTTGGCGGTGACCTGGCTGCGCACGAGCCACTGGAACAGGATCACCAGGACCGTCACGAGGACGAGCCCGAACCCGGCGACCATCAGCGTCCGGCCACGACGGGCGGACAGGGCCACGCCCAGCACGATCAGGACGATCGAGGCGACGGGGAGCGCGACGCTGAGCTTCTCGAGCAGGTCGAACGCGGGCACCGCCTGGCGGACCGCCGACCCGGACACCACCTGGACCTTCGCGGCGACGTTCGGGATCTGGTCGGCCAGCGGCACCCCGTCGGCGACGAACCTCGCCTTCACGTCGGCCGCGAGCACGCCGAGGTCCAGGACGATCGCGTCACCGTTGACCGCGAGGCTGCCGGGCTCGTCCCGGAGCAGGGCCAGGAGCTGGGGGTGCACCTCCTTGTTGAGCGTGACCCACGCCGTCCGGAACTCGCCGCTGTCGACGAAGTTCGTGATGCTGCCGTTGACGAGTTGCCGCGCGGACGCCGGCACCTTGTCGTCGATCGCGGCCGACAGCTGGTCGGCGACGACCTTGCGGACGGCGGGCTCGTCGGCGAGCGGGGTGACCGCCGCGAGGTAGCTGTCCCGGTCGGTGACCTCCCCGACCAGCACGTACGCCGCGACCGCCGGTCCGGCGAGCAGGCATCCCAGCAACACGAGCACAGTGGCGAAACCGGTACGGAACACCGGCGCACCCTAGCGTCGCCGGCCGCCGCCGTGGGAGGCAGTGCGGCGAAGCGACCCACCACGAGTTGGGTAGTTTCGGGCGTCATCAGGCAGGACAGCCCGCAGCGAGGAGGCTCGAGTGGGCACGGTGGTGCAGTTCACCGGCGCACGCCACGTCGAGGTGGTGGAGGTCGAGGACGAGATCCTGCCGCCGGGGTCGCTCCGCGTCCGGACGCTGTACTCGGGCATCTCGGCCGGAACCGAGCTCACCGCCTACCGCGGCACGAACCCCTACCTCACCCGCGTCTGGGACGAGGAGCGGCGGCTGTTCGTGGACGGGCACACCGCCCCGAGCTACCCGCTGGCCGGCTGGGGATACTCCGAGGTCGGCGTGGTCACCGAGGTGTCCTCCGACGTCGTGGGCCAGCCCGGGGTGCCGGCCAAGGACGACGTCGTCTGGGGAATCTGGGGCCACCGCAGCGAAGCCGTCGTGCCTGCGTCCAAACTGGACGGTCGGGTCGTACCCCGGGGGCTCGAGCCGCTGGCCGCCACGTTCGCGCGGGTCGGCGCGGTCGCCTTCAACGCCGTCCTCGCGGCGGAGGTGAACCTCGGCGAGACCGCGACGGTGTTCGGCCAGGGCGTCATCGGGCTTCTCGCCACCCGGCTCGCCACGCTCGGCGGGGCGCGGGTTCTCGCCTGCGACACGATCCCGGCCCGGCTGGCGAAGGCGATCGACTTCGGTGCCGTGGCCGCCGTGGACGTCACCGCCGCCAGCGTGGCCGAGCTCGCCCGCTCGCTCACCGGCGGGCGCGGGGCGGACGTCGCGGTGGAGCTGAGCGGCAGCTCCCGCGCGCTGCACGAGGCCATCCGGTCGGTCGGCGTCGGCGGGCGGGTGGTGGCCGCGGGCTTCTACCAGGGCGAGGCCGTCGGGCTCCGGCTCGGCGAGGAGTTCCACCACAACCGGGTCGAGCTGGTCTGCTCGCAGATCGGCGGCCCGCCGGCGCGGCTGGCCGGCCGGTGGGACCAGGATCGGATGAACCGCACCTTCCTGCGGCTGGCCGCCGACGGCGCGATCGACCCGGTCGCCCTCGTGACGCACCGCGTGCGCGTGGCCGACGTCGCGGCCGCCTACGAGCTGCTGGACCAGCGTCCGGCCGAGGCGCTGCAGGTGGTGCTCGACTACACGGAGGACTGAGTGTTCGCCTTTGCCTGCCAGGAGCAGCTGCTGCCCGGCGAGGACCTCGAGTCGAAGTGGGCGTTCGCCACCGCGGCCGGGTACGACGCGATCGAGCTGCGCGGCAAGGGCGATCTCGCCCTTCAGCGGCGGTTGCCGGAGCTGCGCCGTGCGGCGGCACGCGGGGTCGTGATGCGCACGGTGTGCGTCGACATGCTCCACTTCTTCGGCGCGTTCGACGCGGAGCTGCGGGCCGACGCGGTCAGGCAGCTGCGGTCCCAGCTCTCGGTCATCGCCGAGCTGGGCGGGACGGGCGCGATGACGCCCGCGTCCTACGGCATGTTCTCGCGCCGGCTGCCGCCGTTCGAGCCGCCGCGCGGGGAGGCCGAGGACCGCGAGGTGCTGCTGGCCGGACTTGCCGAGCTGGGCGAGCACGCCGCCGCCGAGGGCGTGACGTTGTTCCTCGAGCCGCTCAACCGCTACGAGGACCACATGGTCAACCGGCTGGAGCAGGCGGCGAGCCTGATCGACGAGGCAGGCACGGGCTCGGTGCGCATCGGCGCCGACACCTACCACCTGAACATCGAGGAGGACGAGCCCGCCGACGCCCTCGTGAAGTTCGCCCGCTACCTCGGGCACGTGCAGGTGAGCGACTCCAACCGGCTGCAGCCGGGGGCGGGACACCTGGACTGGCCCGCTGTGCTCGGCGCGCTGACGGCGATCGGCTACGACGGCGATGTCGCGCTGGAGAGCCGGTTGCGCGGTGCGCCCACCGAGGCGGTCGCCTCGGTGCCGGCCTTCCTCCGGGCGAGGATGTCGAGGTAGCCCGCGCCCCTTGTTGCAGCTAGCAGGAACCGGCGAGTTCCGCTAGCCGGGGGGACGGATGGTCGCTGGCCGTGATGCCGGCCGGACCGGATGCGCGCGATTGTTGTGGGGCGCCAAAAGGAGCACCTGGCGAGAAAGAGGCCCCGTAGCAAGGAGAACGCACATGGTTGACGTTATCGCGCGTCAAGGAACAGTTAACGCGAAAGCAGTGTCCGCCGCCCCGTGGGCGGTGTCGAGCCGGAAGTACGCCGTCGAGGCGATCGGGACGATCTTCCTTGTCTTCACGGTCGCCGTCAGCGGACTGACCCACAGCGTGTTCACCCCCCTCGCGGCCGGCGCGGTCCTGATGGTCATGATCTATGCGGGCGGGCACATCTCCGGCGGTCACTACAACCCCGCCGTCACCATGGCCGCGCTGGTGCGCCGCCGGATCGGGATCGCCGACGCGGCCGGGTACTGGGTCGCACAGCTCGCCGCCGGCGCGGTCGCCGCCGTGGTCGCGCACGCGGTCGTGGACCCCGCCGCGGTGACGGCCCTGCACCCGTCCGGGCACGCCCTCACCGCCGCCGCCGTGGTGGAGCTGCTGTTCACCTTCGCGCTCTGCTACGTGGTGCTGAACGTCGCCACCAGCAAGGACCAGCCGGTCAACTCCTACTACGGCCTGGCGATCGGGTTCACCGTCGCGGCCGGCGCCTTCGCGATCGGCGGGATCTCCGGCGGCATGTTCAACCCGGCCGTCGCGCTCGGCACCGCCACCGCGGGCCTGTTCGCGTGGCAGACGCTGTGGATCTACCTGGTCGTGCAGCTCGTCGCCGGCGCCCTCGCAGGCCTCGCGTTCCTCGCGCTCAACCCCGACGACAAGTGATCAGCGCGGCGACGCCGATCCACCAGCCGTAGCCACCCAAGGAGACACAACGATGACCAGCACGCACCCCAAGCCGACGACGACCGATGCCGGCATCCCGGTCGAGAGCGACGAGCACTCGCTCACCGTCGGCCCGGACGGCCCGATCCTGCTGCAGGACCACTACGCCATCGAGCAGATGGCCCAGTTCAACCGCGAGCGGGTGCCCGAGCGCCAGCCGCACGCGAAGGGCAGCGGCGCCTTCGGCCGGTTCGAGGTCACGAACGACGTCAGCGCGTTCACCAAGGCCGCGGTGTTCCAGCCCGGCATCACGACCGACCTCGTGATCAGGTTCTCGACCGTGGCCGGCGAGCGTGGCAGCCCCGACACCTGGCGCGACCCCCGCGGCTTCGCGATCAAGTTCTACACGTCCGAGGGCAACTACGACATGGTCGGGAACGACACCCCGGTGTTCTTCCTCCGCGACCCCATGAAGTTCCAGCACTTCATCCGGTCGCAGAAGCGCCGCGCCGACAACAACCTGCGCGACCACGACATGCAGTGGGACTTCTGGACCCTGTCACCGGAATCGGCGCACCAGGTCACCTGGCTGATGGGTGACCGGGGCATCCCGCGGACCTGGCGGCACATGAACGGGTACAGCTCGCACACGTACATGTGGGTCAACGCCGGTGGTGAACGCTTCTGGGTGAAGTACCACTTCATCAGCGACCAGGGCATCGAATACCTCACGCAGGAGGAGGCGGACGCGCTCGCCTC